>CAJUHQ010000075.1 GCA_910586095.1 uncultured Lachnospiraceae bacterium
TCAGCAGGCGTACAAATCAGGATGGTGAAATTTTATATTTCACATTAACTCCCATCTGCCTGCTTCAGCAGGCGTACAAATCAGGATGGTGAAATTTTATATTTCACATTAACTCCCATAATAAAAAAACGCCTGGTTTTTCAATCTAGTATGCCCAATTATTATTTATTTTATCCCTTTATAAAAACTATACCTTATTTTTTGGTGTGAGCATTGGTAGCAGCTAAGGCAGCAGCATCAAAAGTTGTCACATTTAAGGGGCCATAAGCAGGGGTCTTATAGACAGGGGTATCACTGCCAAAAGCCGTAAAATAGACAAATTGAGAAGTAGAACTAATAAAATGATATGCACCTTCAGCGACTACTTGCATATCAGAACCATCACGGCGGATACGCTTCAACTGAGGCGTGTCACCTGAGGTTTGATAATATATAAAATTGTCAGTGACATTAATTAGATCTGTTCGATCACTATCTAGCAATGTTTTTGTACCATCTACCATATTCAGACTAATCAGAGAATAATTATCATGAATATCAATACCATATACCATCACACCTTCAATAGTTGGCATGTAAACATCGTCGGGAAGTACTTGACGTGTATTTCCATTGCGAAGATCTAATGCCATTAGATGAAGGTTTTCTTGGTTATTGATATAATAAAAATTCGAGTTCTGCACACTGACAGGCAGAATGTCGAGAGGTAATATTGTTTCCTTTGTTTTGCCATCTGTAGAAACTCTTTTAAGAGAACTATCATTTCCACATGTATAATATACATCATTGTCGGCAAGGATCACATATTTGCCTAACACACGATCGAGACACACATTGTTATGTAGATTATCTATTTGTATGCGAAATACCCCTGTAGCATTGAGCAAAGAACCTAAGCCAGAGTCGGAAACAGAACCATTTTGATAATAGTAAAGGAATTTGCTATCAGCATTGATACTAGATACAGAGGTTCCAAGTAATCGTTTTATATCAGATTCGTCTGAGTTCATAGAGTACAAGGCATATCCATCGTAAGGATTTGCAAAATATACGACACCATCTTTCTCACAAAACAGTCCTCCATTGTAGAGATTTCCAGTAGTATTACCTACTGTTCCCTCTGGGTTTTTTGGCACACTTTTCCGAACATATGAAAAAACGACCAAAGCAGTAACAAGTAGTACAATACAGACAATGCAAATGATAGTAATTATCTTTTTCTTCATAAAAAAATCCTCCTTATATATTTTTGCATTATAAATGTAGAATGATACTTACAATTGCCTTACGAAGCAGCTCAAGTTTACGGTCACAATGCAAACATAAACTTGGATGTCCATGCGGCCTGAAATGATATATGGCATTTCAGGAATTGCATGATGTGAGTTTACTATCATTATAAATAAAATATAAGAAAATGAAAAGACAAACTTTATATGGTATGATATACTAATTAAAATACCAGTGACAATTCAGATACCTTCATTCTTATATGTATCTGACAATCTATCACAAAACATTGAATAACATATTTTTAGTATATGTATATTGTATACACTGATATGTATTCACTATTCTTTGATATAGTCAACACGATACATATATAGGCCTGTCTGAACTGTTACAACTATTGTAAGAGAAGTGGAGGATAAGCCAATGGACTTATTAGAATTGAGGGCGGCACTTGATGAGATAGACCGCCAGATTGTAGAACTCTATGAAAAGAGAATGGATGTGTGCAGTCAAGTGGCAGCATACAAAATAGAGACCGGAAAACGTGTGTTTGATAAGGAGCGCGAGCAACAAAAGCTTCAGGCCGTAAGTAGCATGACGCACAGTGAGTTTAATGCACATGGAATAAAAGATTTGTTTGAACAAATTATGGCGATTAGCAGAAAACTTCAGTATCAGATGATTGCCGAACAAAAGAAAACAGGGCGGTTATCCTTTACAGAGATCGATGAGATTGGTTCCACAAATTGTAGAGTAGTGTTCCAAGGTGCTGAAGGTGCTTATGCACAAGCCGCTATGATGGAATATTTTGGACAACAAGTAGACTATTTTAACGTAGATACATTTCGGGATGCCATGCTTGCGATTGACGAAGGAAGTGCAGATTTTGCAGTCCTTCCAATAGAAAATTCTTCGGCTGGTATTGTGAGTGAAATCTATGATCTACTAGTCGAATTTGAAAATTATATTGTAGGAGAACAAATTATTAAGATCGAACATTGTCTACTAGCGCTTCCTGGAACAAAACAAACACAGATCAAAACAGTATATTCTCATCCACAATCTTTGATGCAGAGTGCGCATTATTTGTTTGAAAAAGGCTGGCAGCAAATCAGTATGAAAAACAATGCTTTTGCCGCCAAAAAAGTGGCTGATGATAAGGATATGACACAGGCGGCTATCGCGGGTGAGACTGCTGCTAACATTTACGGATTAGATATCTTAGAACGAGGCGTGAATGATGTAAAAGGCAATTCGACACGTTTCATTATTGTCACAAACCAGAAAGTATTTGTCAAGAAGGCTTCCAAAATAAGCTTATGTTTTGAGGTTAGTCATGAAAGTGGAGCATTATATCACGCATTGTCTCATTTGATGTACAATGGGCTTAACATGACAAAAATTGAATCGCGCCCTCTAATTGGCAGAAATTGGGAATATCGGTTTTTCCTTGATTTTGAGGGAAATCTGACAGACAGTGCCGTAAAAAATGCACTGAGGGGATTACGTGAAGAGACTAGAAATATGAAAATACTTGGGAATTATTAATTGTGTGTGACAAAGAGATGAGAGATTTTTTAGTTTTCATTTCCAAATTTGTGCCTGATAGCATATGAATAAGTTCGTATTAAACTCGCACACTCAGAAAGGAGCATGATTATAAACATGGCATATAAAACATTTGCGGCGATTGATGTAGGCTCTTATGAACTCGCCATGAAAATTTATGAGATCTCAACGAAAAATGGAATTAAACAAATAGACCACATTCGACATAAGATTGAATTAGGAACCGATTCCTATTTTACAGGAAAAATTAGCAATGATAGGGTGGATGAATTATGTCGGTTGTTGGGTGAATTCACAGAAATTATGAAGTCTTACAAAGTCGATGACTGTAAGGCATATGGAACTAGTGCCATCAGAGAAACACAAAATTCTATTATTTTATTAGACCAAATACAAACTCGAACCGGAATTCGTATTGAAGTTTTGAGCAATTCAGAACAAAGGTTTTTAGATTATAAGTCTGTGGCATCAAAGGGACGCGATTTTCAAAATATTATAGAAAAAAGTACTGCATTTGTTGACATCGGTGGAGGAAGTATACAAATTTCCCTCTTTGATGAGGACAGCTTAGTGACTTCTCAGAATATTCGACCAGGAGTCTTGCGAATGAGAGAAGAACTAACGCGCGTATCTTATAAAAGTCATCAGCTTGAAGATATTGTGGAAGAAATGGTTTGTGACAGTCTTGAAAGCTTTAAGGAAATGTTTATTCACGACAAAAAAATACAAAATATCATTTTGGTAGATGACTATGTATCATTGATTTTACAACGAGATTATCTAGAAACCAACAAAAGAGGGCATGTAAACACAGAAACTTTTTTGCAATTTGTAGATACACTCAAAAAGAAAAAAACCCAAGAAATTGCGTTATCTTTGGGATTAGCACAGGAAAATATAGCACTATTAAATCTGTCAGCACTAATGATTAAACATTTGGTAAAAATTTTAGGAGCAGAAATGTTGTGGGCGCCTGGTGTCTGTTTGTGTGATGGTATGGCTTATGAGTATGCAGAAAACAATAAATTACTGGCATCCGATGCAGATGGAGTTTCCCATGATTTTGAGCAGGATATTTTGGATTGCGCAAGGGATATTAATAGACGCTATCAAAGTGTGGAACATCGCACACGTGAAAGAGAAAAAATTGCACTCAATATTTTTGACAGCCTAGAGAAAAAGCACGGACTATCAAAACGCGATCGACTGTTGTTACAATTGGCAGCCATTCTCAGCGAATGTGGTAGATACATAAGTCTTTCTAATGCAGCAGAGAGCTCTTATAATATTATTCTGGCAACAGAGATTATTGGACTTTCTCATCTAGAGCGGGCAATTGTGGCAAATCTTGTTCGATATTCTACAGAAACGTTTGAGTATCATGAAGTACTTGGACGCGTGACAAAACTAGATAAGACATCTTATCTAAGAATTGCTAAACTCACTGCAATTATAAGGCTTGCAGAAGGTTTGGATCTCAGTCACAAGGGAAAATTTGACAATCTGAATGTATCAATTGAGAGTGATACTCTCATACTTCATATAGAAACCAATGCAGATATGACATTAGAATTTGGGCTTTTTGGTAGATATGCAACCTTTTTTGAGGAAGTTTACAATATCAAACCTGTAATCAGACAAAAGAAAAGTAATATATGAGACAAAAACAATGAAAAAGAAATGAATCTATGCGAATGGGGTGAAAGAAGAATGGGCAACAAAACTAGTAAGACCGATAATCGGATAGACTATAGTAAGTCTGAATACTATTATAACAGAGAATTAAGTTGGATCGCATTCAATAATCGTGTGCTAGGAGAAGCACGTGACAAGACGCTTCCTTTGTTTGAGCGCATTAAATTTTTAAGTATTACGGCATCAAATCTCGATGAATTTTTTATGGTGCGTGTAGCTTCCTTAAAGGATATGGTCAATGCGGGTTACACCAAAAAAGACATTGCCGGAATGACACCGACAGACCAGCTTGAAGCAGTGAATAGAGCTACACATGAATTAGTCCATACACAGTATGCTACATACAATCGTTCGCTGCTTCCTCTGTTGGCTCAAAATGGACTTACAGTAGTGGAAAAGCATGAGGAATTAACAAAGGTAGATAAAGTATTTGTAGATCGCTATTTTCAAGACAATGTATATCCAGTGCTCACACCAATGGCAGTGGATTCCTCTAGACCTTTCCCATTGATCCGAAATAAATCTCTAAATCTTGGCGCTTTGGTATCAAGAAAAGAGGAAAAAGTTAGACGACACTTATTTAATAAAAAATCTGTTCAAGGTAAAGAAGTAGAATTTGCTACAGTACAAGTACCCAGTGTTTTGCCGCGTATCGTACAACTTCCAGAGGCCAAGGATGGTTCAAAACGTGTCATTTTATTAGAACAAATTATCGAACGAAATATGGACAAGCTTTTTTTGAACTATAATATAGAATGTGTGTTTCCTTTTAGAATTATGAGAAATGCAGATTTTTCTCTTGAGGAAGAGGATGCAGAGGATTTGTTGAAAGAAATTGAAAAGCAGCTAAAGAAGCGGCAGTGGGGAGAGGCTATTCGTCTCGAGGTGGAAGACGGCATAGAGAAACGCCTACTCGCCATTATTCAGAGAGAACTGATGATAGAGGACAGAGATATCTATAATATTCCTGGACCATTAGATCTGACATTTTTAATGAAAATGTATGGCCTTTCTGGATTTGAACATCTAAAAAACAAACCTTACATTCCACAGCCAGTACCAGGACTTGAACCAGGTTCAGATCTTTTTGAAAAGATCTGTGAGCAGGATATTTTATTACATCATCCTTATCAAACATTTTCTCCAGTAGTAGACTTTATCAAACAGGCTGCACGCGATCCGCGTGTGCTGGCAATCAAACAAACGCTGTATCGCGTTAGTGGCAATTCACCGATTATCGCAGCGTTAGCACAGGCCGCAGAAAATGGCAAGCAAGTTTCTGTGCTTGTGGAGTTAAAGGCACGCTTCGACGAAGAAAACAATATTGTATGGGCAAAAAAATTAGAGAAGGCAGGATGTCATGTTATATATGGATTAGTAGGCTTAAAGACTCATTGTAAAATCACCCTAGTCGTTCGACGTGAGGAAGAAGGGATTCGACGCTATGTACATTTAGCTACAGGAAATTACAATGATGCTACAGCAAAACTTTATACAGATTTAGGTCTTTTTACCTGCAACGAAGCAATTGGCGAGGATGCTACGGCTGTATTTAACATGCTTTCTGGATATTCTGAACCTCTTGGATGGAATCATCTAGCATTGGCACCATTATGGCTCAAGGATAAATTTTTGTACTTAATTGAGCGTGAAAAACAGAATGCAATAGAGAACAGAAGTTCACATATAGTTGCTAAACTCAATTCACTGTGTGATCCAGATATTATTAAGGCATTGTATGAGGCAGCGGCGGCAGGCGTGCAAATTCAGTTGATTGTTCGAGGAATCTGTTGTCTGCGAACAGGAGTAGAAGGCACAAATGATAAGATTGAAGTGCGTTCTATTGTAGGAAATTTTCTGGAGCATGCACGTATATTTTATTTTGAAAATGCGGGAGATCCAGAACTATATATGTCGAGTGCTGATTGGATGCCACGCAACTTAGAACGAAGAGTCGAGATTCTCTTTCCAATATTGACACCCGAATTAAAGGAAAAGGTATGGCATGTGTTGGAAGTCCAGCTTAGTGATACCCAAAAAGCACAGTTTTTAAAACCGGATGGCAGTTATGGGAAATATAGTGGCAGTGGAAAGGACTCACACAATGCGCAGGAAGAGTTTTGTAGTGAGTACATGGCATTGGCAGCCAAAAAGGAAAAAGATGGTAAACAGGCTAGAACCTTTAAACCAGAATATAATCAATCGCAATTATAGAAAGGGGTATAGACAGATAAATGGTCAGATATGTGCTTGCTTCTGCATCTCCTAGACGCAGAGAACTTTTAGAACAGATTGGCATCTCTTTTGAGGTGATCCCAACAACTAAAGATGAAATCATCACACAAAGTATTCCTGAAAAGATTGTAGAATCACTTTCTTATGATAAGGCTCATGAAATAGCAAAATCATATACCAACGACAATCAAGACACGATTGTCATTATTGGAGCAGATACAGTAGTAGCTTTTCAGGGAGAAGTTATGGGAAAACCACAGGAGGAAGCCGACGCTGTTCGTATGCTTTTAAAGCTTCAGGGCAACACACATCAAGTATACACAGGAGTGACATTGATTGTTCTACAAAATAATAGTGAACATACGGTTACATTTCATGAAAGAACAGATGTTTATATGTACCCTGTCACAACCGATCAAATTAAAGCCTATGTGGCAACAAAAGAGCCAATGGATAAGGCAGGCGCTTATGGCATACAAGGAAAGTTTGCTGTATATATCAAAAAAATAGACGGGGAGTACAACAATGTGGTGGGGCTTCCTGTGGCGAGAATGATGCAGGAACTTATCAGATTGGGGCTTGCATAGGTTCCCATAAACTGTTACAGTAATAGTATAAAAAAAGTCGGAAAGGAGGGGTGAGTATGCATGAGTTTGATGAGGCGGTCCTTACTTGTTTCCTAAAAAATCAGCTTCAGCTTCTACCTGAGAAGGTAGCAGAAAATATTGATGAGGCAGAGGCATTCCTTGAGGAATCTATGGCAGTTGTAGTCGATTCAATAGATGAAGTGTGGGAGTATTTTGATGAGGAAGGCGTGGATCTTGAAGGCCAGGAAAAGGAGGAGATCATAGAAGCTCCCGAGGTATTTGACATTGGTGATGGCAGATACTTGATTGTCGAGAGCTAAAGCAAATAAACAAAAAATAAAGAAAAGATAGGAAAAGGTAAGAGAACGTGGAAAGAGAAACGAACATTTCAGTATGGCAGTTACGATTATTTGAGGGATTTGACACAGATATTATAGTGATGCAGCGGGACGAAGCGGAAGTTTTTGATGATGCGATCCATGTATTTTTTGAAAAGTCATATTATGATGTATATGTGGAAAAGGCAACCAAATATAGTGAACATCGCTATGCATATCATGAAGATAAATTAGGAGAAGTCATTTACCAAATCTTTGATGAAAAGATTACAGGTCTGGTGATTCATGCTCGCACAGATAAATCAATGCCAGAACATGAGTTGTGTGACGAAAAATATATTACAGCATGTGATCTTTTAGGATTAAAGGATGTGGCAGACAGTTATCACTTCATGTATACTGCATCTATAGAACGATGTGTAAAGGAAGAAGCTGTTGCACATCTGTGGACAAAAAATGTATATATTATAGGGCAGCTTCCCAATTTTAGAGTGAAACCTAAAGAAGGTGAAAAACCAATATTTGAGTTGATGACAATGAAACGGAAAAAAAATGGAGAAAAAGCCACAGCTACAGATTTTGATTATGAATCCATCAAAGTATTTTTAACGGCAGACAGTGCCTTACGTTTCAATCCCGATAAGAAACCCATTAATCGTTATAAGCTTTCCATGCTTTCTCAATTTGTGCGGGGCAGATTTCAGATCGCAATAGAACCACATAGAGAGTATCAACTCGAGTATGATCCAGCAAAGCTTGATCTGACAAAGTATTTAGAAGTTCCACACTTTAATGAGGAAAAAGTCAAAGAACGAATACGCGCATTTGCACAGATGGAGCAAATATATGTGCTTCTAAATCCAGTTCATAGTGATTATAGAACCTCACAGGGCAATCCTTTTTTAATGAAAGTAGACGAAAAAAATATTATGATGTATTTTTTTGAGAACTACGAGGATGCAGTGAATTATGTATTTCAAAATCAAAATCTTTTGCCCGTACTAGATAGTACGCTGCCCATTGGTGTGTTAAATGCTACGGACAATTTACTAAAACTTGAGACTATACTTGCAGTAGCGCAAGGAATTGGTGTAACAGGTGTAAGTCTAGATATGGACACTTTGCATGCAATAGGTTGCAAACTAGAGTTCTTTATGGAAGCAGCAGGTTTTCAGACGGATATAGAACATATTTTGTCACCAGAAGATCTACCCAAAGTGATGCGCAAAGAGGACGAAAAACGTCAATATCGAATGCCTGTAATACCATTTTATGATCGAAACAATCATTTAGAAGTAACTGCCCAGAGAAGGGAAGAGCTGACAAAACGCGTAGAAACAACCCATGATCTAGCAGCTACGTATCTAGCAGAATGTACTATACCAGAGATGATGGTTATGATGCAGGCTACAACAATGCTTTTTGAAAGTGCCATAAAGACACAGGACGAGGAAAAGAAGGTACAATATAACCGTTTGATTAATCAAATTACCCTACAACTTACAGAAGCCTTATGTGGAAAACCTTATATTTATACACTACAAGATCAAGAAGGAGGGCTTATTCTCAAAAATGAGATCGCCTACCTGATTATAACCAATCGATATGAGGCAGGAAGACAAGGAGAGGGCAGATTGATCCCTGTTAGCATTGACAATCCACAATTTATGGAAAAGCTCTGTGCAGCAAGCAAGGTAGCCGCCTTAACAGACGGACCTAGTGTTTTGTGTTTAATGGATACTGCGTTTATGAGAGAAATTGCAAAGCAGTGGAAGAAAGCAGAGCCACTTCGAGCAGAACTTTTCGTTTACCTGACACAAGGATGTGGACTTTCTGAGCCAGAAGCTAAATATTATTATAGAAGACTGAAATCGGATGACAGTATTTTTATAGAATTTGTAGCTGCTGTCAAAGAAGGAACATATCCACCAATTGGAATGTTGACGATAGAAGGACACACAGCAAAGGAACTGTCAGATACTTATGGCTTTACGATGGTTGAAGCTTATGATTGTCTGTTGTCACTAAAAATAGATCCTCAACATATAGCTCAATTACAAGGAGAGGATACAATAACACCATCCGCAGAGGAAACGAATGAGAACCAAAATACCAAGGTTAAAAAGGGATTTTTTGAGAAACTTTTCAAAAAATAAATATCAGGCGCGTTGCGCCTGATATTTATTTTTTATACACAGCCCATATAAAAAAATATATTCCTAAAATAGTAGTAATGGTGTGCGGTAAATAGGAGAACCCTAGTTTCCTACTCGATTAAAGAAAGAGGCTCAAATGTTTTTTTATCCTTGTCGTAAAACCATACATTTCGTGAAAGAACTTCATCCTTAGGAAATGTGGAATTGATATGTTTGACATTTTGTAAGATGGAGTGTGGTGTCGTGGTTCCTTTACAGTGTGTACGAATGTCATGAACACTGGTAAATGCCACATAATAGCTATCGTTGTAGAGCTCTGCAATCCGTTCTTTTACGCCAGGATAAAACATTACAATCGCACCATTTGTCTGTTTGGTAGAGGTAATACAAGGAACCGCCATCCTTCCAAGCGTTTTGATATCACTGTTAAATGCCATAAACGCACCCTTATGATAAGGGGGCTTATAGGTATCCATAGGATTAATATACATACGCGGAAGCGCACTAATTTGGGTATTAATAAAGGCAGCCTCCCAAATTTCATCTGGCTGCTGTCCCCATTTCTCAAAGATTTCTTTCTTAACTTTCATTGTATTTAGCCCAATGTCTGTATTTTCTGAAACAATCAAATACAGCACAAGAGCAATGTCACCAATCTGTTTGTAGATGCACTTTTGTAGTTCATTTTTGTTGTCTGTATAATTCAAAGGACGTATTATAAGCCGCTCTTTGATATATTCGTACTCTTCCATATGAGAGATAATACCGCTCTGATTAATTTTCTGTGCAATGCTGATATTATTGTCAACAATGTCTGTGACAGCTTCCCAGCCCCCTTCCTGAAATTCATCATAGAGATAGTCGAGTGAAAAACGACAGACACTTCGCAATTCATCAGGACCTGTTTCCAGTACAATATAATCGCCTTGAAGCACATCAGACTCCATCTTGCGGTAGCGCATGTTTGTGTCACGTACAAAAGTAAGGTCGGGATCTGTCTCAGATGTAAAACCGTCAGGATAAAAAGTATAATCCTCCTCGTTAATATTCCAGTCTTCATTTTCTGTAATGAGTCGTTTAAGCTGTCTGCAAAATTCTGTGTACTCCATTTTAACCCTCCGTAGTCTGTTTTATGCATATGAAATTGTGTCAGATAAAACTCACGTTTCTACTAGGTATTTTTTATAACAATCCAACTATAAAGCAGCTAAATTGTAACACCTATACCCCCTTACATGCCAGGCATGTGTACCAATCCAAAGTTTGAATATGAACTTTTTTCAAACTTCCCGTCATGCTGCTTTGCAGCACAAACATTCCATGAGAAGAACGCCTGCTCTTGGCGTTCTTTGGTGTGAGATTTAGTATTTCTTAGGCGGCGTTTTTGACGCCTTAGAAATTCTTCTCACACTTTTCGCTCATTTTAGTATCAATCTATCAGCTCTGTGGTGCTAGTAGCTGCTTTTAGTCTAGCATATTTCAGATAGACTTGTCATTATAAATATGGCAATTTTTTGATTATAATTGTTTATTCAAATACCGTTTGTTTATCTTGCAAACTTTCCCTTGAAAAATCCCCCTATTTATGTATAATAATAAGAGTGTATTATAACTGAGTGTACAAAGGTACAAAACTATAGAAAAAAGCAGATTGACAACTGTATGGGGGATTAGAATGATCAGTGCAAACAATGTAACCTATCGTGTCGGAAAAAAGGCATTATTTGAAGATGTCAATATCAAATTTACCGAGGGAAACTGTTATGGTTTAATCGGAGCAAATGGAGCAGGAAAGTCTACTTTCCTAAAAATTTTGTCAGGAAAGTTAGAGACGACAAAGGGAGATATTGCGATCACACCAGGACAAAGAATGTCTGTTCTGGAACAGGACCATTTCAAATATGATGAATATTCCGTTATGGATACAGTCATTATGGGAAATGCTCGCCTATATGAGATCATGAAAGAGAAAGATGCTCTTTATGCAAAAGAAGATTTCTCAGATGAAGATGGTCTGCGAGCTAGTGAGCTTGAGGGTGAATTTGCTGAGATGGATGGATGGGAAGCCGAATCTAATGCAGCACAACTTTTAAATGGTCTTGGCATTGCTACAGAACTACACACTTCTTTGATGAAGGATTTAACGGGTAGCCAGAAAGTGAAGGTTCTTCTTGCAAAAGCACTTTTCGGCAATCCAGATATTTTGCTTCTCGATGAGCCTACGAACCATTTGGATTTAGATGCAATTGCGTGGCTCGAGGAGTTTCTGATTAATTTTGACAATACTGTAATTGTCGTTTCTCATGACCGATATTTTTTAAATAAAGTCTGTACACAGATTGCAGATATTGATTATGGAAAAATACAACTCTATGCAGGAAATTATGATTTTTGGTATGAATCTAGCCAGTTACTTGTAAAGCAGATGAAGGAAGCCAACAAGAAAAAGGAAGAAAAAATCAAGGAATTGCAGGAGTTTATTTCACGATTCTCTGCAAATGCTTCCAAATCTAAACAGGCGACCTCTAGAAAACGTGCGCTGGAAAAAATTGAGTTGGATGATATCAAGCCCTCAAGTCGAAAATACCCTTATATTGATTTTAGACCTGACCGCGAAATCGGTAATGAAGTACTTACCGTTGAGAATCTTTCAAAAACGGTCAATGGTGTAAAGGTGTTGGATCATCTTTCTTTTACATTAGGACACGACGACAAAGTAGCCTTTGTGGGCGGCAATGAACTTGCTAAGACTACTCTTTTTCAAATCTTAACAGGTGAAATAGAGCCAGACGAAGGATTTTATAAATGGGGTGTGACAACATCACAGGCATATTTCCCAAAAGATCCCACGAATGAATTTGACAATGACTATACGATTGCAGACTGGCTTATGGGATATTCTCCTGTGGACGATATTACTTATGTGCGCGGTTTTCTTGGGCGCATGCTGTTTGCAGGCGAAGATGGTGTAAAAAAGGTGAAGATACTTTCTGGCGGTGAGAAGGTGCGTTGCCTACTCAGTAAGATGATGATTAGTGGTGCAAATTGCCTGATTCTCGACGAGCCAACAAACCATCTAGATATGGAATCAATCACTGCACTTAACAATGGACTGATTAAATTCCCGGGTGTAGCTTTGTTTGCATGTCACGATCATCAATTTGTGGAGACAACCGCTAATCGCATTATGGAAATTTTGCCGGATGGCACTCTGATTGACAAGATTACCACATATGATGAGTATCTTGCAAGCGATGAGATGGCACGTAAGAGAACAGCTATCTATACTGCTGAAGCTGAGGATGAAATTGGCGATGAGGGATAATGAGTGATTCTTTTGAACAGGGCATGGCCAGATTGAACTGACCGTGCCCTGTTCGCCTATGCTGAATAATGTTCTTGTGCTTTATCTCCACAGGGAAAGGAAATTAAAAAGATGGGATTCGTAGATTTACATGTACATTCGACATATTCTGATGGAACATATACCCCGTCAGAATTGGTAGACTATGCCATAAAAAAGGGATTGACAGCTATAGCACTCACGGATCATGACACAGTAGATGGTCTAGACGAGCTTATAGCCTATGCAAAGGAAAAGCCCATCGAAGTGATATCGGGAATAGAATATTCCACGGAATATAATGGACGGGATGTGCATATTGTAGGATTGTTTATAGACTATAAGGCCCCAATATTTTTGGAGTACTTGGCACGATTTCAGCAGTCACGCACAGATCGAAACTACAAACTTTGTGCAAATTTGCAAAGTGCAGGTATAGATATCACATATGAAGCTTTAATGAAGGCTTTTCCCAATTCAGTGATTACAAGAGCACACTATGCAGCATTTTTGCTAGATAAGGGATATGTAAAGAGTAGAAATGAAGCTTTTGACAGATATCTAGGAGATCGGACTCCCTATTTCGTACATCGTGAAAAAATTACACCAGAAGAAGTTATAGATGTGACGCTCAAAGCAGGTGGTATTCCAGTCCTTGCACACCCTACATTATATCAACTTGGATGGGATCAGATCAATGTATTGTTAGATAGGTTAAAGGAAGCAGGACTTATGGGGATAGAAAGCTATTATAGTACCTATTCTCATTCTGACCAGAGCAAAATGAAATCTCTTGAAAAGAAATACAAATTACTTGCAAGTGGTGGTTCAGATTTTCATGGTGATAATAAACAAGGATTAGATCTTGGAGTCGGATACGGAAAATTATATATACCACAAGAGGTTCTATCAAAGATGAAAAAAGCACTAACTACTAAGATCCTTTTTACGGATTTAGATGATACGCTTCTTACTAAAGAAAAAACGGTGTCAGAAAAAACACGCAAAAAAATTATAGAGCTATTGGCGAGAGGAAATCATTTTGTTCTCTCGAGTGGTAGGTCTATCAATAGTGTTCTTACAGTACTTGAAAAAATCAACATTAAAGACAGTGATATTCGACATGCTTATGATAAACTGAATAGCAACTTGCCAGAATTCAACCGTGAAAATGACACAGTGGGCGGTATCTATGTCGCAGCATACAATGGTGCTGTACTCTATGATTGTACAGACAATAAAGCACGTATGATACAAGAATGTGGTGTGCCAATTGCTACAGCTCAGGCTATTTTTGATATGGCATTAGAAAGAGGCATACACATTCAGACATACTCAGACACCCATATTATTAGCAGTGCAGATGATAAGGAACTAGCCTATTACACGCGAACAATTGAGATGGATTGTCTTATCGAAACAAAACTTGACAAGATACTATCACGTGAACCATTCAAATTGATTGCTATTGATCTAGATAATCAAGAACGGTTGCGACAGTTGCGAACAGCAATAGAGTCTTCAAAGATCGGCAAAGAAGTTACTTGTGTTTTTTCAAATCCGCGGTATCTAGATATTTATCACAAAAAAGCAGGAAAGGGTAATGCCTTGATTGCTCTATGTAATGTGCTAAATGTTCACGTGAAAAATTCTATTGCAGTCGGGGATGAAGAGAATGATCGTTCTATGATAGAAGCCGCCGCAATAGGTGTTTGTATGGTAAATGGCAATCCTACTGTAAAGGAATGTGCGAATTATATTACAGAAAATGACAATAATAAGGATGGAGTGGCTGAGGTTATTGATCGCTTTATCCTAAAAAATTAAATTTAAATTTCGCTTTAATAAGATGCTTGAAATCGCAATTGTTTGTGTCATGTTGGGAACACAACGAAAAAATATAAAAACAGAAGGGAAAAGTGGGATATGAATACAAAAAAGATCGCATTTGCAGAGAGAGTGGAACAAAACAGCAAACATTATTTTCCAAAAGATCTGTTTGATCTAGAAGCAGCAGAATCTATGCTAGAACTACTAAATATCAACTTTGGATTAGATACTCTTATGACAGATCGACATGGGAGTATCTTGATGACAAAGGGAGATTTTGGAGATTTTAAACCAGATGTCGTCAATAAGCCTGGAAACAAAATTAGAGTCAAGGGAAGAACAATCTGTCATATCTATGCAAAATATGACCATGTAACTAAAGAGAATATGGATGTAGCCCAAAAATTTTTGGATGCGTATATTAAAACATTAGAAGGATATAGTGAAAAATCTTATTTGGCTAGTGAGCAGGCCACTTACATAGATGAGCTAGAACAACAGTTGGAGAAAGATGCATATCAGGCCAAATATTCTGAGCAGACAGATCCGCTTACAGGTGTACTAAATCGAAACTATTTTATAAGCCATATGAAAGAACTTGCAGAACGAGAAATTATACCAACCGCAGCCATCTGTATCAATATCAATGATTGGAGATTTTTTGACGATCATTTCGGAGAGGAGGAAAGTGACCGTTTAATTGCAATTATCTCTACTATACTCAAAAAAACAGCCCAGGAAGAGGGTCTTGACAAAGCAGTGATTGGTAGAGTGGAGGGAGATGTATTTCACGTACTTCTGCCATTAACTGAAGAGGATGATGCAAAAGCATATTGCACAAAAATACAACAGGCTTGCAATGAGTTTGAAGATGAACGGCTTGCGCCAAGCATTGCTGTGGGTTGTATGATGAGAGCCAATGTAGAAGAAAGCTTCAAGGATATTTTATCCGATGCAGAGTATGCTATGTTTGAAAACAAGTTTGAGATTAAAAATTCGCCTGGATATCAAGAACGACTACAAAAAGGAATCAAATAAACATAAAATCTAAAATAATTATTAAGTTGGATAAATTTAGAAATCAAGAGATAAAACGAAAAAAGAAGAGAAAATAGCCGAAATCAAAAGATATAGCGTTATAAATCCGTTTGCAGAACGCCCAACAAAAAACTATTATATGTTTTGTTAGTTGTTAGCACTCATTTGTTAGGAGTGCTAATTGAAGAAGAGGATATTATTTTTTGGAAATTATAAGGAGGCATTTCAACATGAAATTAGTACCATTAGCAGACAGAGTCGTATTGAGACAGTTGGTTGCAGAAGAAACAACAAAGTCAGGAATCGTGTTACCTGGCCAGAACAAGGAAAAGCCACAGCAGGCAGAAGTCGTTGCAGTAGGACCTGGTGGAGTGGTTGATGGTAAAGAAGTCAAGATGGAAGTAAAAGTTGGTGACAATGTTATTTTCTCTAAATATTCAGGAACAGAAGTAAAGGTAGAGGAAGACGAATTCATCATTGTAAGTCAGAAAGATATCTTGGCTGTCATTCAATAAATTGTCATAAGAGTGAAGGCTATGCGCTTAAAAATGAAAAATGGAGGAGTAATCAATCATGGCAAAAGAAATTAAGTATGGTGCAGAGGCACGTAAAGTTTTAGAAGCAGGTGTAAATAAACTGGCAAATACAGTAAGTGTGACATTAGGACCTAAAGGAAGAAATGTAGTTCTTGATAAGTCTTTTGGTGCACCTTTAATCACAAATGATGGTGTAACTATCGCAAAAGAAATCGAGCTTGAGGATGCATTTGAAAATATGGGTGCACAGCTTGTCAAAGAAGTAGCTACAAAGACAAATGATGTTGCAGGTGATGGTACAACCACAGCAACAGTTCTCGCTCAGGCAATGATTAATGAAGGTATGAAGAACCTGGCAGCAGGCGCAAATCCAATTGATTTGAGAAAAGGTATGAAAAAAGCTACAGACTGTGCAGTAGAGGCAATTGCTTCCATGAGTTCTAAGGTTAACGGTAAACAGCATATTGCAAGAGTAGCAGCAGTTTCTTCTGGTGATGAGGAAGTTGGAAATATGGTAGCAGATGCTATGGAGAAAGTTTCTGGCGATGGTGTTATCACAATTGAAGAGTCTAAGACTATGCTTACAGAGTTGGATCTTGTAGAAGGTATGCAGTTCGATCGCGGATATATTTCTGCATATATGGCTACCGATATGGATAAGATGGAAGCAACAATGGAAGATCCTTATATTTTAATCACAGATAAGAAGATTTCCAACATTCAGGATATTTTACCACTCTTAGAGCAGGTAGTACAGTCTGGTGCGAAACTTTTGATTATTGCAGAGGATGTAGAGGGAGAGGCACTTACCACATTGATCGTCAACAAGTTGCGTGGTACATTCAATGTTGTAGCTGTTAAGGCTCCAGGATACGGCGATAGAAGAAAGGCAATGTTAGAGGATATTGCTATTCTTACAGGTGGCCAGGTAATCAGCGAAGAACTTGGTCTTGACCTTAAAGAAGCAACACTAGAGCAGTGTGGACGTGCAAAATC
>CAJUHQ010000076.1:0-13862 GCA_910586095.1 uncultured Lachnospiraceae bacterium
TGCCTGCTTTGGCAGGCGTACAAATCAGGATGGTGAAATCTTTGATTTCACACTATCCTTATTCACATTCAATTTATGGAGAATTATGACAAAAAAAGAGTTTAAGCGTGCCATGCAATGTGGGCTTGGCCGCTGTATTTTAGAGCTTCATACCACCGATCAAATTAATCGATATCGCGATATCGTTTTGTGGGGCTGCACTCACAATCTCTCCTATGATACACAGTGTGAAGGAACACGCAGTTATTATCTGTATCAACTGGTAAACTGTTTTCCAGATGTATCTTACTTTGTCAACACTGTCATTACCTATTTCTATAAAAATTTGTGTCATACAGGGTGGGAATTTTTGCAATTTTGTGATTTTCTAGAGCTTTTTGCTGCTGAGGGAAATCTGACCGCTACAAATGCCTTACAGGAAGGTTATTATCGATTATATGATATTTTAATAAAGAAAAGAAAGAAAACGACCACTCATACACTACCTGAACGTGACAATTTTGAATCCCTTTGTATCTCTATTGTAAATATATCAAAAACAACCAACGACTGTATCGATCGCTATCTTGAGGTAGCAGAACACATTGGACTACTGATTTTAGAAAATCCGCTATTTACTGATTGGCATTTTGATTGGTTTCAAACACACTGGGAACAAGAATTAGGAAAGTCTAAAATCCGCACTCTATTAAAAAGGAAGGCAAAAGCATCCACAGGGCTTAGTTATTATTGGAACGATCTTCAAAAATGGGAGCAATCTGGCAAACAGTGTGCTCAAAATTACCGTCAATCTTTAAAGAATACCACTGCCCAAACAGTATACAACATGTTACAAAATGGCGCGCTCGTTGGCAAAAATATCCCGCTTATGGTTGCGCGCCGCATGAAACAAGAAGGTCAAGAGGCCCAAAAACTTGCAGACTACTACCAACAGGAAACTAATCTGTCTGTGCGCACATCCTTGCTACATCTTTTGTCAATACAAGACTGTTCTCAATTATTAGATGCAACGTCTGTGATTGCAGATTCCCAATCGGACTATCCAGCTTTGAAAGAATATGCTTTCAAAGCATTAGCTACTATGCGTGATGACAAAATACATGCATATGCATGGGAACTGCTACACAAAAAGGAACGCATCACAGATGTCATTTATATGTTGGCTAACAATTATCAAAAAACTGATCGCACTGTGCTGATTACCTTAATAAAAAGTCTTCCTGTCACTTATCAAGAAGTTGTTGCGTGGCATGGCCCATTTTTGGCAGTGCTTAATCTGCTAGAAACTGGACACAACAAACACGCACCTAGAGAACTACTGCCTTATCTATATGAACATACTTTGTGCTCTTGTTGTCGAGAATACATACTGCGCGAAATGAAGCGACGCAAAATGTTGACACATGACCTATTGCAGGAGTGTTTATATGACAGCAGTGAAACTATACGCAACTTTGCAAAAAAGTCCTCGCTGTTGCCAATGTCATACTAAAACATCCACTGTGGTGTATTAAAGCATCATTGCAAACCTATGTTCTGAAAAGTATCGACAAAATCTATACTCTTTTGCAAAAACACAATTATGCCAGATTATTATAAGTTTTTTTATTTACACACTTTCAAAATATTTTTTCAAAAAATAGCTTGACTTTTTTCTGAAATACTAGTATACTTATCAATGTCAGTTAGATACTAACTGGACATGGGGTCTTAGCTCAGCTGGGAGAGCATCTGCCTTACAAGCAGAGGGTCACAGGTTCGAGCCCTGTAGGCCCCATTTTTTATTTGCTTATTATATTTTTATCAATTCTGAATGAAAAACGCCTGCTTCACAGAGAAGACTTAAGTCTTCTCCGTGAAGCAGTTTTTTCTGCAAACGAAAACTGTCACAGGTAGTTAGAAGTACTTTTCAAACAACTATCGCAAAACTGTCCCCTAAAAAATAATTAAAATTGTATATTTTTAAATATCCACTTTTGTATATACTAAAATAGTGAGCAAAAGAAATTTAGACTATTATTCTTTTGCAATTGTTATAGCTATAGAAAGGTGTGAAAACTATTATGAAAAAAGACAATACTTCTTACAAATTGGCACTTACGGGTTTAATGGCAGCTCTTTGTTATGTGGCCTTCACATTCTTAAAGATTCCCATTCCTGTTCCTGGAGGCGATACCGTGGCACTACATATTGGAAATGCTTTTTGTGTGTTGGCAGCGCTAATCTTAGGAGGTTTCTACGGTGGCGTTGCTGGTTCTATTGGCATGACAATTGCCGATTTGCTCGATCCTGCCTATATCACTAGTGCTCCTAAAACCTTCCTACTCAAATTGTGCATTGGATTAATCTCTGGTTTCGTGGCGCATAATATTGCTCATATCACAGAGGAACATGATACCAAATATGTGCTCAAGTGGTCTCTCATTGCGAGTGTTGCTGGTCTTGGATTCAATGTGATTGCCGATCCCATTGTAGGATATTTTTATAAAAACTACATTTTAGGAGTTCCTTCCCCCGCTGCAAAGATTATGTCCACCTGGGCAGCAGGTGTCACCACCATCAATGCAATTGCTGGTACTATTGTTGTAGTATTTGCCTACAATGCTCTTCGCCCCGCACTCAAAAAGACAGGACTTTTTATAAAACTGGGCAGCAAACGAAAAATGACAATATAATCTAATATACATAAAAAAAGAGCAAAAATTGCTCTTTTTTTATAGCTTCCACCTAAGAAACATTATCTATTTTTTTGAAAATACTCATCAATATTTTTCTTAAGTTCCACAGGTTTCATTGTTTTTAGTAGATATCCATTGGGCTTTAATGCCATCACCTTTTGGATGCTTTCCCTGTCGCCTCTTCCTGTCAAAAAAATAACGGGAATATCCTCAAATCCTTCCTCTGCGCGAATCATTCCCAACACTTGACTTCCATCACAAACGGGCATTTCATAATCTAACAAAACTAAATCTGGTCGATTTAATGTAATGCTACGAATTGCTGACACTCCAGAAGAAACGGTTGATACCTCATATGATTCACTAAGCAGTTTCTTCATAGCTTCTCGAACAACGGTAGAATCATCTACCACTAATATTTTCTTCTTGTTATTGGGAGATTCTTTCTTGAGATACTTTTGGATTTCAACCATCGCATTCTCTGCTTTAATAGAACCCTCTATCCCTTTTTGCAACAAATGTGGCGCCATAACACAGTACGCAAAATAGCCTTTTCCTCCTGTATTAAACAACAAACTGCACTGCGGATGCTCTTTCTCAAAAATTCTGTTAAACTGCTCATATGTCAGCAAATTTTCCTCCTTCATCTCATACAGATCTGCGGACGGAAAATGTTCTCTGATGCGCGTCACAAACTGTTGCGCTAGATATCTGGTAGCATTCACCAACATCACACTCACTTCTTCGGAAGCAACTCCCATCATCATTCCAACTGTATTGAGTATAAGTTTTTCCTCAAAAATCAGGAAAAATTCCCAGTTATCATTCTGTTGAGTACTGTAAACCATACGATAATAGATTCCATTACCAAATTTCTCACCACCATAATGATCGCTAATGATATGTGCCTCTATTTGGAACAAATCATACACCAACTGAATAATTTCCTGTCCCATTGCTGCTTGCTGCTTTTCTGGTAAGAGATCTCCCCACATACTGACACCCTTCCCTATAATTGCATGATCCTCCGTCAAAGTATGTCCGATTAGCCAGCCAGCACAAACTCCTAAAAAATGATTGATTGCATCAATAGAATACTTTGTTCTTGCCAACTCTTTCTCAAGCTCTGGTAGGGTCTTTCTGCGAAAGCTATCATGAAGACGCCGATGTGTCTCAAAGCCAATGTAATCAATGGAAGCCATATACGCCTCTTCCTCTGTAAAATGTTTCATCGCATGATCTTTGAAATATTTAATCCCCTCTTGGCAAACCCATTGACTCTTATCTTCTTGATCCTTAAACAACAACATTCTGTTTATAATACTAAACAGCTTCTTGTGCTCCTTATCAATAACGTCTATGCCGATATTGAATCGATCCTGCCATACTAATTGTTTTCCCATGTCGTTTCTCCCTGTTTTCACAATATTATTTTGAATCTTCAAAATCCTGCATATTAAAAAATAGGATATTGTTTCACATAGTCTGTATTTTCATTCTTTTTGTTATGAGCCTTTTTTCATCCCCTTACAATGCATTAATTTTCTCGAATTTATTGTGCAATTCACTGGCTATCTGTCCAATAATTACGGCAGATGATGCAATCTCCTCTGTGCTTGCCGCTAAACTTGAGATTCGCTCATTGACTGTATCCACCACTTGCATAAGATTCTGAGAATTATAAACTAGTTGATCCATGGCCTCCACAATATGTTGCTTATTTTTGTTGCTGTCATCAGCCGCACCCTTGCTAACATCACTCAATTTCTTGATTTCCTGTGCTACCACAGCAAATCCCTTTCCAATTTCACCTGCTCGCGCCGCCTCTATCGATGCATTAAGTGAAAGCAAATTGGTCTTAGATGCCACTTTGGTGATATTCTCATTATTGCCGCCAAGTTGGAGTAACAGTTCATGGATCTCCTCAAAAGAAGCCTTCATATCATCACAAAAATTGACTACATCCATCATCGCCATGCTAATATTGGTGCTCTCTTGTGCATTACTGTTATTGCCTGCTATCATTTCATTGATAGATATATTTAATGTAGTGAACTGGTCGTTGGCCTCAGATACCATTCTTTCTATTGTTTCGTTCTTCTTAGAGATCTCTTCATTTTTATGTTCTATTTGTCTAGAAATCTCCTCCACACGTTCATTTTCTTCCTGTACAATATTCTTCATATAGTAGACACAGCTCTCTTTATTATTACAGCCATTATAAATTGCTGTTGCCATATCTGTGCATGTATTGTAGCCACAGGCACTGCAATTGATGTGTTGTTGTATCTTATCTGACTTTTTCATGCTGACAAAGATACTTTCAAGCTGGGTCGCACTAGGTACTTGAATAATATTGCCTTGTGACTTGTCTGTATACTCACGTATAAAATCCTGTATATTCAAACGTGCAAACTGCCTATTAAGGTTCTTAAGCCGTTGTTGTGGTGTCGCATTTTTGGCCCATGCGCTGTTTTGGTGTCTTGATTTGCTCTCACTCTTAATCTGTTGCAACTCATATAGAATATCTTCTGTCTTTGCTTTTTCTTCCTCAATCCCTGTCCCATAAATACAACCTTGTTCACAGTTGAGCGCATCTACCATAAAAGGCAATCTTCTTCCACTAAGTACCCTATTCTTATAATCTTCCAAAAATTCATAGGCACGTCGCTCACCTTCAATTTGGCGAATAAACACTTCTTCTCCACAAAACCAATAGACATTTTCCTTTAAACCTCCTGGCATTGGATAGATGGAACCTAAACCATACTCTATCTCATTTGCCGCAGGCTCTGCCTTGATATTGTGTTTTCTTGTGTGCTCTGCTAGGTGACTAAATGTTATGTTATAACTCACATATCCCTTGTTTTTCGGATCGCTAATCTCATCTTTCTTTGCGATGCAGGGACTAATAAATGCAAGTTTATCTGTGATTTGTAGATATTTCTTTGCATAGATTGCCGCACACATCAATGGACTTTGTATCGGTACAAGCTTTGGTATCAACTCAGGAATATAATGTTCTATATAGTTTACAATCGCAGGACAAGGCTGTGAGATTCCTCCTGCAAAATGATGTTCTGTGATATACTTGATATATCCCCATGTAGTGATATCCGCTCCAAAACTAACACTGATAATCCGATTTACACCCAGTTTTTTTAGTCCACCCAAAATTTGTCTGTACTCATTAGGATAATTTGCTGCAAATGCTGGTGCCCATAAAACAGATATTCTCTCTTTTTTGGCAAGCGCTGCAAAGAACTCCTCTGTATCATCTACATACTCCCGTGCATGATGTTCACAAGCGTCAAAACAGGCGCCGCACGCAATGCATTTATCTCCATCCACTTCAATCCTTTGTATCTTATCTTCTGTTTTTATTGCTTGGTTTGCTGTGATAACTGGACATGCTGCTATACATTTATTGCAGCCAATACATTTGTCGTTTGTAAAAACTAGCCCCTTTTGGTTTCCATACATTCTATACGCACCCTTTCACTTGTTATAATATGTTAATATTTTATCACATTGTGCATTTTCTGTATAGAATCAATTTTTTTTCGTCAATTTTCACAGGTATTTCTAGAAAAAATAACGAATTTCGCCCCTACAATATACGCTTTTTCTACATATTTTTTGATTATTATGACCACACTCTCCACTTTCGTATCAAGAGCGGTAGTTCCGCCACTAACATCGCAAGCCACCCGCACAGATATGCGACTGGTAGCGCTATTATTCCAAGCTTGAACACAAATATAAACAGAATGGCCGCTGCTACTCGGACAGCCATATTGATTAAGCTGCTATAAAGTGTAATTTTTAGATCTCCAATTCCCCGAAAATATCCTTGTATGCCATTCGTAGCGGCTGGAAGCAGATACATAAGAGCAATCAAACGCAAATAGTCCATACCATATGTTACTACTAAGTCATCCTCTGAAAAAAGGCGCATGAGTGGATTCGCGAAAAAAAAGCAAACGATACAGATCATAACCCCATAAATTCCTTCTATTCGCATACCACACAAAAATCCTGTGCGAATACGATCCTCCTTTCCTGCTCCTTTGTTCTGTGCCAGAAAAGAAGTCATGGCATGTCCAATATTCTGTTGTGGTGTATAGGCAAAGTCATCGATTCGGTTTACCGCTGCAAATGCTGCCATCACCGATACACCCATTGTATTTACCATTGCCTGTATTCCTAATTTCCCAAGTTGAACAGTTGCCTGTTGCATCGCACTCACCCAGCCATACTGTACACTTTGCAAAAAGGATTTTGCATCAAAGCAGTACCATTTTTTCCCCAAACAAAGTATTGGTACTTTTATTTTGATATATACTCCGCATAACAGACAACTAATTGCCTCACTAATCACTGTTGAGATCGCACACCCTGCACTGCCCCATTCAAGTACTACCACAAAAAATAAATCGCCAACAATATTAATCACTGCGCTAATCACCAAAAAATACAAAGGCGAACGACTATCACCGAGCGCACGCATCACATTGGCAAAGAAATTATAGATAAAAGTAAACGTCAATCCAACAAACACAATTCGCAAATACACAGTTGCTTCTTGCACAATAGCACTATCTGTTTTCATAAGTGACAAAAATGTGGGAGATGCTACAATACAAATGATTGTTATCATTACAGAAAATATCAATCCGCCAATCATAGTTGAACTCAACTGTGTTGAAAGCCTGTCGTAATCTTTGGCTCCGTAATGCATACTCATCAGTACGCTTGCTCCCATACACAAACCACTGATAAACAACAAAATCAATGTGACAATTGGATTGCAAGTACCAACTGCCGCCAACGCTTCTTTTCCGACAAACTTCCCTACAATAATGCTATCTGCTGCATTGTACAATAATTGAAAAATATTTCCTAACACAAGCGGTATGGTAAATTTAATCAAAATAGGTGTGATTTTTCCAGATGTCATATCGTTTGTCATGTGCTCTACCTCTCTTTTTTACCACACTTTTATCACACAAAATATTGATAAGTTGCCGCTTTTTTTACTGCCTCTTTTGATGGATTGATGGCCACAGAAAATGGAAACTCTTGTAACATAGGAATATCTGATTCAGAGTTTCCAAACACAGCAATCTCTTCTTTACGATATCCAAGCGCTGCACATATGTGCAAAATCCCATTGACTTTTCCTGCTTTACTGCTCACAATTTGAAGATAATTTCCTTCAACCATTGTGGCAATCTCAGGAGAAATCACTCTGCCTGAATCATCTAAAATCCCTATTATTCTGCCAATTCTATCAAACTCTGTCGCGAATATGCTCTCTTTTTTTGTGATTGATGGTTTTATCAGCGTCAGTTTGTATATCTCTTCCCCACGTTGATAACAACGCACTTGAAATCCATTTTGCACTGCTGCAATCTTTATCTGATTGACTACCTTATTTGGAAGTGGCAACAAACTATCGTGTTCCTTATAACGCAACAAACCTCCTGCTGCAAATACGCCGCCTGCTATCTGATCCGCTACTGGTTTTACACTGCGCAGTGCATCTTTATAAGGAAGAGAAGTTGCTAAATATATGTCGCTGTGTTTTGCCAGCCTTCTCAGTTTCTGTGCTGTATCCTCTGTAATACCCCGTCCTGTGTGGACAAGAGTCCCGTCTATATCAAAAAAAACTGCCTTAGGATATGTTGGAATACGAAAGGCAGGATATGGCTGAAAAAACACGCTATTGGGATCTTTTTGATTGCAGTATGCAAGATAGCAACTACAGTTTTTTCGAACACAGGCACGAAATTCTGTTAAATGTTCTGTTTGACTTTGATACAGATTACTTCTTTCTTGTCGCTTGGCATTGCCCTGCTTACAAATTACACAAGAGCTTTTTGTACCATCTGCCTCCACAAAACAGCTATCCGCACATTTTTTCGCATCTGCCTTATGCTGTCTTAGCTCTTCAAAAAAATAGTCATCAATCTCTGCAAACGCTTGTCGCTGCGCGTTAGAATAAGGTTTTTTCAGTCCATCCATTTTATTGATCCACATATAGACATTTTTAGGCAAGCATGCACGAAGCTTTTTTAATTGCTCAATCTCCTCAGGCACCCCCACTGCGCCCACACAAAACAGAATTCCCTTTTGTTCTATTTTGTCACATTGTGCACAAAAATCTTCCACTGATGTCTGCTGCGGATGAAATGTTCCCCACAGGCGCAATTTGTCGATCCTTCCACCTTCTTTTTGGTAAATTGCTACCATTTTATCTACAGGAAAGCTCATATTGGTTTGTGCGCCTACAGCATCAATGTATTCTTTTTTACTCAATCGAGCCATCTCACGCCAATAATATGTATGAATCAGAGCTTCCCCGTAAGGTACAATCTGTACTGCACAATGTGTACTACTCTCATATCTTATCATATAGTTCACAAAACGAACCAACGCCTGTTCGTCCTGTTCTAACTTGTATCCACTTATTTTGGGCCGTTTAGAAAAGGGGCAATAACTACAATCATAATTACAAGCTTGCAAGCTACCACGATAATACCATTGTCTTATACCTGTTTTTGCTGCCACTGTTTCATCCTTTCTGCCACTTCAGACGAAATAAATTGTGGACCTAGATAGTCAGAAAGCGCTAGTCCTTCTTCTGTGAGCATGATGTGCGTTTCGCTCACTTTGGCATATCCTTTTTGACACCATGCACGAATCATCGGAAAGTCCTCCTGTACATCCGACACAAAATGTTCTCTGTAATCTGCCCTGTCAATACCATTTCCAAAAAGTATATTCTTGACTGCATAGCGTCGTTTTTGTTCTTCCTGTGAAAGAATATATCCACAGACTGTCCTATCATCCGCCGTCAAGAAATCCTTTTGTTCTATATACTGTTTAATGCCTGCGTAACATGACTTTTGTCCAACTGTATATGGGGTGCAAAAATGCAAATTTCCAAGATAACTTCTGCCGCCACATCCAATTGATAATGTATTGCCAAAACCACATGGTTCCTCTACTTGTTGTGCTGCATAGTCACTGCGCACGAAACGCCGCATAGACACTTGTATATAACCATTTTCCTTTAGATACTCCACTGCGCAGTGATATAGCTGTGCTGCCATATCACTGCGTTTAATACCTGCTTGATAAAGTGATGTTCCCTTTTTGACATACAGCGGATATACAAATAATTCCTCTGGTTTATATAGTAGGGCTTGTTGTAGGGAATCTTGTAAACTATCTGGGGTCTGTCCTGGTATCCCATAAATCAAATCAATATTTGTGCAAGGAAAGCCAACACGTCGGATAGTTTCAAGTGCCGTCTGTGCCGACTGTTGTGTATGATATCTGTGCAATTGCTCTAACTCGGTATTCTGAAAGCTCTGTACACCTATGCTTAGACGTGTCACACCATAGGATCGTAATAGTCTTAATTTTTCCTCCGTTGTCTGATTTGGTGATGTTTCGATTACGACAGGGCAAGTTCCATATGGAATCGAAAAATAATTTCGCGCAAGATCTAACACGCGAGATAATAATCTTTCCGATAAGATTAATGGCGTTCCTCCACCCACAGTCAAATCCATAAAACGAACAGAATGTGGCATGACTTCCTGAAGCTGTGATGCTTGTCTCTCCATTGCTAAGATATACTGCTCCATAAATGCCTCATTCTGTCCTGTCACAGAAAAAAGATTGCAATAACCACACTTATACTGACAAAATGGAATATGAATATACAAACTGTTGTTTGAATGTTCCTCAAGCTGCTCAAGTGCCTTTGCAAAATGAAATCCTTGTAAGCTTCCATACGCTGTTTTATGAGGATAACTGTACATATATTGTATATAAGGATCATCATTCCTTGTCTGTTCCATCTCTTGCTCTCCCCTTCTTGTTCACAAAAATTATTATGACTTTTTCGTCTAGTCTTTTTACACGTGTTTTTTTTCTTTCATCAAAAAGTGTTTGTATGGAACCGTAAGTACAATGGGATGGTTGACACAATGAAACCACACCCCATCTTCTCCGTAGCAGGTACCATGATCGGACAAGCAGATCACAAATGTGTCTCCTCTAGAACTAAACTCTTCAAGCAATCTCCCAAGCTGTGTATCAACATACTGTAGTGCCGCCTTATGTGCCTCTACACTATCTTCCTTTGCACCTTCTATATAAAAGTAATTTGGATAGTGCAACGCACAATAATTAATATACATCATTATTTTTTGGTCCTTGGGTTGCTCTTTTAATTTTTTTAACGCAAAATCTGTCTGATTCTGTGCAGATTCTTTGACAGCACATCCAAAGGAAGGATTCCAATAGCTATGTTTGAAATATCCTGGAAACACATTTCCAATCGCTGTACGCTTGTCAAAAAAGCCTACCCCTCCAATACAATAGGTTTCATATCCACAATTTGCAAGTGCTTCTATCCATGTATGGGTCGAAAAACCAAATGCACCTGCGGGCGCTTTTTTTCCCATTCCAATATTCTCTGGAAAAAAGAGAATCTCACAATCACGTATATTTTGTATTTCTTCATTTACAGGAAAAAACCCTGAAAACATTGCCTGATGCGAAGGATATGTAAAATTGCCTGGCGCTTGACGTTTCTGCCATTTTCCATACTGATTCAGCACTGGCGTTTTACCATTTATCTCCTCCTCATGCGCTACATCATATCGCAGGCAGTCAATACACACAAACAATATATTGGCATGTCCTACAATTTCCATCATATCAATTGTCTGTCCTAATGAATCTTTCACTTCTGCTCCTTTCTTCTCATATGCATGTTTACTTAGCCATATTGCCCATAACCACACAAACTTCCATGTCACAGCTTTGCTGTGACTCAAATCAGGATGAAAAACGCCTGTTTTTGGCGTTTTTCGGCGTGAGACATAGAGTTTCTCTGCGAAACAGCCTTTGCTGTGAGCAGTTAGAAATTCTTCTCACGCTAACAGCTTTCATCCAAATAGATACATGTACCTCATACTGCCAAACTACGCTAAACATATCTTATTTGCTCTATTTTATTATTCTACTTTATGATATTGTGCTTTTAAGTATTCTATCTGTTGTCTATATATTTTGTTCTCGGCAAAAATATCCTGATAGATCAAATCTCCCTGCCCATTAATTTCAATAATCCGAGGTGTTTTGCTCCCTTTGTCTAGCATCACATCTAGTCCTGCTACTTGTAGTCCTGGTATCGCATGACATGCCTTAGCACAAAGCACTTCAATCTCCTCTATCTTCTTGTTGTCTAAACATAGCGAACTAAACTGTGCTGCTTGATTATTTAAATGCAAATTTGTGATAGGACCATCTGAACATCTCACTACAATATGCGCAATTTTGCCAAACTGAAATACTACTCGCAAATCGTAGCTCTTTCCAAAAATAGTCTCCTTTGCATGCCAGCGTTCCACCATTGCATCCATTTTCACTAATTGGTCAAGTATCTTTATGATACTATCTTTGTCTTCTATACAAGACAGTTTTTTGGTATTGAATAGTCCTTGCGATGTCATTTGACATGCAGTATAAAGTTTTAACGCACTCGTTTTTGGATGAATACGAAATGCCATAACGCCTGCTGCACCTGAAAATTCAGATGGTTTGATAAAGACATTATATATTTTTCTTTCCTGCATCTGTTCTACTAATTGCTTTGCACTTAACAACTTATCAAGGAACAATTCTGTGGTCAAAATATTTTGTCTGTGCAAAATTTGTTTGGTTTTTCGTTTATCTAGGACAAACTGTATCGCCGCGGGAGTGTTTAAAAACACTTCCGCGGCTGTATCTAGTTTATTCAGACAGATCTTGTATTGCTCAAGTTGTCCCTTCATCTCAAGAAGCTTAATAATCTGATATGAAGGCGGATCAATCTTTATCGCCGCCTGCCCCAACTTTTCCTTTACTTGTTCAAACTCTGCAAACACCTCTGTCCACTCAAATAATTGTACGTCACTATTATATGATTGCGCTGCTCTCAAAAAATAATCTGTGCGCTTGGTATGTTCTGTCCCAATTAACCCTATCATCTTGTCTGTTTCCTATCCAGAATAAACTACTGTTGGAGACTCCAAACGAGCACCTAAAAGCCAACACGTGATTCAAAAAACGTTAATGCTCACTCCGTGATCTATGCTCACTCCGTGATCCATGCTCACTCCGTGAGCATGGCATAATAATATGGATCGTCGTCACCATCGGCACACTGTTTGTCCTCAAGGATTACTTCCATACCTATTGCTTCCAATTCACTTCTCAGTTTCTGTTCACCCTGGTCTGAAAGAAAATGATGTATGATAATCAGCTTTTTCACATTGGAACACTCTTTGAGTGTTTCAATCAGCATATTTCCTCCCTCGTCTGTCAAAGAACCATAAGACACATCTAAAACTTCAATCTGTTTGATATACTTGCTATTTAATACGACTTCGACAAGCTCATTTTGCATCTCACTGTCTGTAATACCAAGATACGTAAGTTTAGGAAAATTGGATTTTTCTAGAAGCTCCTGAATAGAGTCCACATCCCCATCAAATCCATACTCATCGACTCCAATATACAACATCAGTCTTTCTAATTGTGGAAGTGTTGCATTTTGAATACTTTCTATGACTGTCACGGGTAGCCCGCCGCATATAATTTCCAGGTCTTTTAAATTATCATGCTGAATCGTTCCCAATTCCAGTTCACTAGAACCTTTGATTGTCAATTTTTCTAACTGTGGAAGAGCTGCCCAAAGCTTAGAATAATCTCCTTGAACGATCCATGAAACCTCACATTCTTCGTAGTCCATATCTCCTACAAAAAGGCTCTTGATATGAGAAAACTTATCTTTATTCTCTACGAGTGTGTCAATGATGTCTTGACAATCATCAGAATCCCACGGCGCTCCCCAGCATCCAATAATCACCTCTTCTAATTCAGGCAACTCAGGATCTGCCATGATATCTGAAATCATTGTGGCAGAACTTTTATCTCCTTTTTCATACTCATCATAGTCATAAAAATACTTCTTGCTCTTTTCCATAAAATACCTTTCCTTTCCTTATAAATTTTGTTGCAACCCACTAAAACGATATCTCTTCTTAGTGGAACTTTCTTCTAAACGGAACTTAGTTCTTCTTAGCTTGTGTTCTTTACAAGCTTAGAGGAACTTTCCGC
>CAJUHQ010000076.1:13962-17390 GCA_910586095.1 uncultured Lachnospiraceae bacterium
GAACTTAGTTCTTCTTAGCTTGTGTTCTTTACAAGCTTAGAGGAACTTTCCGCTAAGCGGAATTTTTTTCCGCCTTCTATCCTTATCTTTTTCTCAATTACGCGAAGAATCGCTCTGCGATTCTTCTAGGCGGAACTTAGTTCTTCTTAGCTTGTGTTCTTTACAAGCTTAGAGGAACTTTCCGCTAGGCGGAATTTTTCCGCCTTACATCCTTTCTGGTGCCTCAAAGCCAAGCAGATCAATTGCTGTTTCTAAAATATCGCGCGTAAGTATCAAAAGCGCAATCCAACCAGCCTTTTTGGATGCATCCTCCTCTGTCAGAATTTTGGTTTCATGATAAAAATGATTAAATGCATTGGCAAGTCCATAGATATATGCACATATTTTATGTGGGGCTGTCTCTTCATAAGCAGCTTCAATGCTTGTATTGTATTTTGAAAGCTCCATCATCAGTTGCTTTTCACTATCATTTACTGGTGTTTGTAGCGCACTATAGACAGCCTCCACATCTCCTCCATTCTCCGCATACTTTGCAATAATGGACTTGATTCGCACAATAGTATACATAATATATGGACCCGTATCTCCTTCTGAGGATGTGAATCGATCTATATCAAAAATATAGTCCTTGCTTGCCTGGTTCGACAAATCTCCATATTTGAGTGCAGATAATGCTACAATCTTGGCTGTCTCACACTGTTGCTCCAAGGACATTTCATGATTTTCTTTCTTGGAGTTCTCTGTAATTTTGCGAAGCATCTCCTCATTAATCTCTTTGATTAAATTCTCAAGACGCATCACACCACCATCTCGCGTCTTAAAAGGCTTTCCATCCTTGCCGTTCATTGTACCAAACCCAATGAACTGTAGCTGTGTATCTTCCTTTACAAGATGCGTTTTGCGCGCGCAGCGAAATACTTGTTCAAAATACAGCTCCTGACGCTTGTCTGTCAAGTAAATCAACTTATCTGGCTGTTCCTGTTCCATGCGCATCTTAATGGTAGCGAGATCCGTCGTATTATAGAGCGCTGCGCCATCAGACTTCAATATCATACATGGTGGCATTTCCTTTGTATCTGTTTCTTCCTTTACATCTACCACAAGAGCACCTTCGCTGATATATGCATATCCACCTTGTTTCATGTGCTCAACCATATCTGGTATCAAGTTATGCACAGTCGATTCTCCATTCCACAGATCAAATTCCACATGTAGTTTTTCATAATTTTTCTTTAGATCTGCAACAGAAACATTGATAATGTGATTCCACAGTGCCCTGTAGCCTCTCTGCCCACTCTGCAACTTGTATGTGCACGCCATAGCATCCGCTTTATATGCCTCATCCTCTTTTGCACGCTTACTAGCAAACGGATAAATTTCCTCTAATTGTGCAACTGTAAATGGTGGAGTATCAGGATACTCTCCTGTATAGTTTTCATCAAAATACACCAGTTTGGGATCGCGTACCTTGAGCTCATTCATAACCAATCCCATTGGTTGCCCCCAATCTCCTAGATGAATATCTCCTACTACTGTATGCCCCATATACCGCGCAATGCGCTTGATACTCTCGCCAATAATTGCAGAGCGCAGATGCCCTACATGAAGTGGCTTTGCAATATTGGGTCCACCATAATCAAGTACGATTTTTAACGGAGAAGGTGTTTCTTCCAACCCATATTTTTTCTCTGCTCTCATTTTTTTGACATACGCACCCACAAACTCATTTTTTAATGTCAAATTTAAAAATCCAGGTGCGACTGCCTCTGCCTTCTCAAAAACTTCGCTGTCCAGCAGTTTATCAGCAACATCTTTTGCAATCACAATAGGAGCTTTTTTGTACTGTTTTGCTCCTGCCATCGCTCCATTGCACTGATACTCACACAGATCTGGACGATTGGATGCTGTCACCTTGCCTAACTCACGATCATAACCCGCTGCCTCAAAGGCATTTCTCATCTCATCCGAAATACGATCTAACAACTTTTCCATGATTATACCTCTTCTACATTATCCGTCTACATGAATTTATTTCCTTTTTATCATACCCTTTTTTCTATGTCTGTGCAACTTCTTTTGTACTTTATTTCCTGTTTTCGCTATTAATGTGAATCGTTTAAACAGTTACAATTTTGACCACCAGTAAAACACAAACTGTACAGATCTACTTTATGACTGTTTCTCTTATATAGACATGGAACAAATCAAAATGCACTCATTCACTCTTCCCGTCATGCTGCTTTGCAGCACAAACATTCCATGAGAAGAACGCCTGCTCTTGGCGTTCTTTGGTGTGAGATTTAGTATTTCTTAGGCGGCGTTTTTTGACGCCTTAGAAATTATTCTCACACTTACTACTCTTTTGTCGTTCGCGTTCCTGTTTAGAGTAAATACAACCACAATAATCTTGACGATACAGCTCATATTGCGCAGAAAGCTCAATAGAACGCTTATATCCATTTTTCTTTTTAAAATCTGAAAAAAGCCAACTAACTCCATATTCTTTAGAAAGCTTCTTGCCAATCTCATTGATCTTTGCTGCATTTTTTAGAGGACTAATTGTCAGAGTGGTAGCAAAAAAATCAAAACCTTGCGCCTTGGCCTGCTTTGCCGTCTCACGAAGACGCAACTCATAACAGGCAAAACACCGCTCTTTGCCTTCAGGACACGACTCCATCCCTTTTGCCATATCATAAAATTCTTGTGCATTATAGTTTCCCTCTATTATTTTGATCGGATACCCTTTTTCTTCTTGATTATAAGCAGTTATCAGGCGTTTTTGTTCTTCCACGCGCTTTTGATATTCTGCTTTCATAGAAATATTAGGATTGTAATAAAATACGGTAATCAAAAAATAGTCTCTGAGATATTCTAAACAGTAGCTGCTACACGGTGCGCAGCAGCTATGCAAAAATAAGGTCTTTCCCATTGCTTTTTGCTCTTTTATATCAGTAAGTACTTGTTCCAATTCTTTCTGAAAATTGCGTTTATTTTCCATAACACTCTCTTCTTTCTTACAGTCACTTGCAAATTGCTATGAAAGTCTTTAACTTTCATAGCATGGATGGCCATACGGCCTGAAATGATATACGGTATTTCAGCAATTGCATGCTCCAAATTGCTATGAAAGTCTTTGACTTTCATAGCATGGATGGCCATACGGCCTGAAATGGTATATGGTATTTCAGCAATTGCATGTTCCAAATTGCTATGAAAGCCTTCGACTTTCATAGCATGGATGGCCATACGGCCTGAAATGATATACGGTATTTCAGCAATTGCATGCTCCAAATTGCTATGAAAGCCTTCGACTTTCATAGCATGGATGGCCATACGGCCTGAAATGATATACGGTATTTCAGCAATTGCATGCTCCAAATTGCTATGAAAGCCTTCGACTTTCATAGCATGGATGGCCATACGGCCTG
>CAJUHQ010000077.1:0-3356 GCA_910586095.1 uncultured Lachnospiraceae bacterium
CCTTTGCAATACGAACTTTGTTCATAGAGCAAATAAACTCACCCTATACTGTTCTTTACAGCATGTACATGACGGAGCAGTCTGAAATTTCAGTAAAACTTTGCTATCTATCCAACAAGTTCACACAAATACAAATTTCATAACTATTCTTTATAAATTGCCCCTTTATTAAGCAAATTTTAACATACTAGAAAAAATTTTTCAATACTTGTAGACAATAATTCAAGAATACTTTGCAATTTAATAAGTTCTTTACAAATAAACAACAACATGTTTTATTTATAGAATTACACCAATTGTTCTTTTGTAATACAATTTGACCATTGCATCTTTAATTGATTGCACGCTCAGGCTCACTTTCTATTTTTTTGACAAAACCACATTGTTCATCCGCACATACCAACTTATTTCCTTTAATCAGCATAAGCCCGCCACACTGTGCACAAGTCTCCTTAGATGGTCTTTGCCACACCATAAAATCGCACTCAGGAATCGCCTCACAACCATAGTATCTTCTTCCCTTTTTAGTCTTTCTAACCACAATGTCCTTTCCACATTTTGGACAAGATACTCCAATTTTCTCAAAATAAGGCTTGGTATTTCTACAGTCAGGAAATCCTGGGCATGCGAGAAATTTCCCGTGTGGCCCATACTTAATGACCATATTTTTACCACAGACCTCACAGACCTCTTCTGACACTTCATCTGCTATTTCTACCTCGTCAAGCTCTTTCTCCGCTTTCTTGACTGCCTCATCTAAATCTGGATAAAAATTTGACACCACTGTTTTCCAGTTCATTGTGCCCGCTTCCACTTTATCCAACAGTGCTTCAAGATTCGCTGTAAAATTAACATCTACAATAGTGGGAAAAGCATCCATCATCATGCTGTTGACCACTTCACCAAGCTCCGAAACATACAGATTTTTGTCTTCTTTCACTACATATCTACGCGCTAGAATTGTAGTAATCGTTGGCGCATAGGTACTTGGGCGTCCTATGCCTAGATCCTCGAGTGCTCTTACAAGAGATGCCTCTGTATAATGTGCTGGCGGCTGTGTAAAGTGCTGTTTTGGATCGAGAGAGGATAGCGTCAGCTTTGTATCCTTTGTAATTTCTTTTACTAGTGTATTTGAATCTGTCTTCTCATCCTCTTCTTCCTTGTATATACTCATATATCCATCAAAAGAAAGTTTAGAGGCAGATACAGTAAATCTGTGATTGTTTGCATCAATCTTGATGGATGTAGTTGCATATTTTGCAGGAGTCATACGACTTGCCGTAAACCGTTTCCATATCAGTTGATAGAGACGAAATTGATCTCTGCTAAGTGAATCTTTAATGTTTGCAGGTATATTGTTAATATCTGTTGGACGAATCGCCTCGTGCGCATCTTGTATCTTTTGCTCTTTCTTCTTCTCTATCACAACATCTGCCGCATATTCAGCACCATACTGCTTGATAATATATTCTTTTGAAGAAGCAATCGCCTCATCTGACACTCTAGTAGAATCTGTTCTCAAATAGGTGATAATACCGACCGTTCCCTGTCCTTTTATCTCAACTCCTTCATAGAGCTGTTGTGCTAAACGCATCGTCTTTTGTGTGGAGAAATTGAGAACTTTACTTGCTTCCTGTTGCAGCGTAGATGTAGTAAATGGCAGAGGAACTTTCTTGATACGCTCTCCCTTCTTGATATCTGTCACTTGAAACCTAGCTCCCTCAAGTTCCTTTAAGAGTTGATCCATCTCCTCTTTAGAAGAAAGTTCAGCCTTTTTATCAGACTTTCCATGATATTTGGCTATCAACGATTTACGCTCTCCCTTAATAGACAATGCCGCCTCAAGCGTCCAGTATTCTTCGGGGATAAACGCATTGATTTCCTCTTCTCTATCACATATAATACGCAATGCAACCGATTGAACACGCCCTGCACTCAGTCCTCTTTTTATTTTTGCCCACAAAAGTGGAGATATCCGATAACCAACCATTCTATCTAACATTCGTCTAGCCTGCTGTGCATTGACTAAACTCAAATCAATTTCACGTGGATTTTTAAGAGATTCCTTTACTGCATTCTTGGTAATCTCGTTAAATGTAATACGATAGACCTTTTTGTCCTCTAACTTTAAAGCAATATACAAATGCCATGAAATTGCCTCTCCCTCGCGGTCTGGGTCCGTCGCCAAGTAGACTTTTTCTGCTTTTTTGACTTCTTTTCTTAGCTTTGCCAAAATATCCCCTTTCCCACGTATTGTTATATATTTGGGCTCATAATCATTTGCAGCATCGAATCCCAGTTGGCTTTTAGGCATATCTCGCACATGACCATTGCTCGCCAATACCTCATAATTTGTACCCAGAAATTTTTTGATCGTCTTTACCTTGGCAGGTGACTCTACTATCACTAAATACTTTGCCATACTGTTTCCCCTTATCTTGAATTTCTAATCAACTATACCGTAATTTCCCAATCGTGGCAAGTAAAATTTTACAAAATAAAAGTAAAGAAATAAAATTCATTGTTGACTACTATCAGACAAGGTTGTCCCAGATAAGCTGTATTGTCCATTCCTGCACACTACAAAGCCTTTTAATTCCAGCTCTACAAGGCTGCTATAAATCTGTGACACGTTGCAAACACTTCCTTGTTTTCGTAGTCTCTCTATTATAGTATTCTGGGTAGTTGGCAAAATATCCAGGATTTGATAGACTTCTTTTGCTGTTGTTGACAAAATTCGCTTTTCACAAATAGTTTGATTAAAAGATTTTTCCACTGACAAGGTATCTTTTAAGTGTTCCCACTGCATATCATGAAGTAGCTCCTCTGGTTCTACTGCCACGCCTGCCCCTTGTCGCAAAAGTTGGTTACATCCTTTACTGAGTTTGTCCATACATCTGCCAGGCACTGCATAGACTTCACGTCCCTGTTCCAAAGCCATATCCACCGTAATCAAAGTCCCGCTTTTTTGACTTGCTTCTACCACTAGTACTACATCTGACAATGCACTAATAATTCTATTGCGCGGTGGGAACAAGGCTGGGCGCGGTTCCATTTTGGGCGGATACTCTGATAAAATACCACCATTTTCTATAAGTTGTCTATATAAAAACATATTTTCTTTTGGATATATCACATCCACTCCACAACCAAGTACTGCGTAGGATTGTCCTCCTGCTTTGAGAGCAGCCTGCTGACTCACTCCATCTATTCCTAGCGCCATACCACTAATAATATTGATTTTGTACGTTGCAAAAAAAGAAGCAAATTGTTGAGCCATGTAGCGGCCATATTCACTACAGTTTCTAGCGCCAATAATAGCCATTGCTGGAATGGATGGATCCGGAAGTTCCCCT
>CAJUHQ010000077.1:3366-17205 GCA_910586095.1 uncultured Lachnospiraceae bacterium
ATATACCAAAAGGCGGATCAGGTATGTGAGATAATTTTCGCGGAAAATCCCTTGCACTACAGTATGTATATTGTATGCCCAATTCCACTATATTCTCCCATAGTTTTTCTGGTTCAATACGCTTTTGTTGCAAAAATCGTTCACCAGCCTTTACACCCACTAGCGTTGTGACTTGCTCTTGTGTCATATCATATACTGCCTTTGTACTACCTGCTATCTTTAATAACTTATATTTTGCCTTACTTGTCAACCAGCAAATTGTATCTAACCAACAGGCATATATTAGTTCTTCTATATTTTCCATTTTTCTCTGATCCTGTTTCTTCTATAAATAATACAAGTATTGTAAATTGTGTATTTAAATCTTTATTCTATAAGCTTGTATGCTCTTCATGCGATAGCATATAGCCTCTCCAAGGTGTTGTATTCCAATTCTATCCGCCCCATCTAGATCAGCAATTGTTCTTGCCACCTTAATTATTTTGTGATAAGCCCGTGCAGACAGCTCCATCTTTGTATACACTTCTTCCATCATCTTTTGCTCGTCTGCACCAAGTTTGCAATATTTATTGATGTCTCCTGCGCGCAATTCTGCGTTAAAGCGATAGGTTGTCCCTTGATAACGTTCATTTTGGCGTTGGCGTGCTTCCAAAATCCGCTGTTTGATCGTTGCACTACTTTCATTTACTTTGTCTGTTGATAGTTGATGCAATTGTATGCGAGGTGCTTCTGTCATAATATCAATTCTATCTAAAATTGGCCCCGATATCCGTGAAAGATATTTCTTTACCTCTACCTCTGAACAGGTACATCTATTTCTATCGGGATAGTATCCACACGGACAAGGATTCATTGCGGCCGCCATCATAAAATCCGCAGGATAAACAAAATTTCCATATGTTCTTGCTATGTGTATCTGTTTATTCTCTAGCGGTTGTCTAAGTATTTCTAGGGTATTGCGGCGAAACTCTGGCAATTCATCCATAAAAAGCACTCCTCTATGGGCAAGCGAGATTACACCTGGTTTTGGTACGCGTCCGCCTCCTGCCAGCGCCTGTTCGGATATTGTATGATGCGGGTCCAAAAATGGACGTTTTCGAATCAGGGCCCTTTTGTTGCCAAGTTGTCCTGCCACACTGTATATGGTAGATACCTCTAGACTTTCCTCCATCGTCAAATCTGGCAATATCGTTGGTATTCTTTTTGCAATCATTGTTTTTCCTGAACCTGGAGGCCCCATCATCAAAATATGATGAAAACCTGCTGCTGCCACCTCTACTGCACGTTTAACTGCCTCCTGTCCATTAATATCAGAAAAATCTACTCCTTCGCTATTTTCCTCTATACTGTCTATATTCGTTTGCCCTGCTGGCGCAATCTTTTGTGCTTTGTGCTCCTCTGCCTCCCTCAAATATTCTACAGCTTCTATTAAATTTTTGACTCCAATTACTTCAATCTGATCGATAATTGCTCCTTCTTTCACATTTGCTGTAGGAATAATACATCGTTTAAGCCCCTCTACTTTTGCTCGCTGTACAATAGGAAGTACACCTTTTACTGTCTTAATCTCTCCATCAAGTCCTAATTCTCCTACAATCAATGTATCATGGATACCTTCTATAGGAATCTGTCCCATAGCAACCAACAAGCCTATTGCAATAGGTAAATCATAGGAAGCTCCTTCCTTTCGCATATCTGCTGGTGAAATGCTCACAGTGATACGCATAGGCGGTATTTCGATCAATGCATTTTTGAGTGCTACACGTACCCGCTCTCGCGCTTCCCTGACTTCATTATTAAGTTGCCCTACCATCTCAAATCCAGGCATCCCTTTTGAAACATCTACTTCCACGGCTGCAATCACACTATCAATCCCATGAATTGCACCTGTTATTATTCTACTATACATTCTCATACCTCATACACACTGTGCATTTTCCTATATTCAAACGCTCCTAGGTGACTGAAAAATATATAGCATAGATATTTTATAAATACAATGAAAATGTAAAAAATAGAACACGAAATGTAAAAACTAACACAAATTTGCTTCTTCTAAACCCATTTTTAATTTTTTAAGCGCTTTCTTTTCTATACGTGATACATAACTGCGAGAGATTCCTAGAATTTTGCCAATATCTTTTTGAGTCATCTCCTCACCGCGAAATGTAGCTCCTCTTATACCATAGCGCATTTGGATAATTTTGCGCTCCTTCTCATCTAGCTTCTCATCAATCAAAGTGGATAAATATTGTAGTTTTGCCAGCGTATCCATATCTTCTACTACATCTCTTTGTTCCTGCTCACACACATCGATCAAATTGATTTCGTTGCCTTCTTTATCAGTACCTATGGGCTCATACAATGAAACTTCACGTGTCACTTTCTTTCGTGCTCTAAACATCATCAACAACTCGTTATCAATACATTTGGCGGCATATGTTGCAAGTCTACTTCCCTTCTCCGCCTTGAATGTATTGACGGCCTTAATAAGTCCTATTGTGCCTATTGAGATCAAATCTTCCATATCCTCACCACATCCCATATACTTCTTGGACACATGTGCGACAAGGCGTAAGTTTCTCTCTATTAGAGTCTGTCTTGCCCTGTGGGCCTCTTCTATATCCTCACCGTTCATGATTTGCAGATACTCGGTCTCCTCCTTGGCTGATAAAGGTTGCTCAAAGGTTTTCAAGAAATGCCCCCGGGACTCATTTATTTTATTGTATGAGCAAATTCGTTTTTAAGTGCCTTTCCATTTTAAAGAATTTCACCAATCAAAAACATCTATATTGATTAATTTACCCTATAAACACATAAAAACTGCCACGCGATCAATGTTAGACAAGATCACTGTGGCAGTTGTATTATAACACATGATATTTTATTTAATTATTTCAATTTATATTTCGTTGCACATTATATTACAATAGTTATTTTACTGTCACGGATGTAATGTGAGGATTTACGCCTTCATACCAATATAGGAATCCTTCCATATCCACTACATCTCCAACTTTTAAATTTTTTACTGTATTATAAACATCTGTTGTATTGTCACACAAATAAGATTCTACTGTAAATGTATATGTTTCGCCATTTAGAGAAACCTTAAAATATAGATCATCCCCGTCTGTACCAGATCCATCCCAACTATAGAGAAACGCTGCTCCATCACCAGAATCTTCTACTGTCATTCCCTTAAAGGACACAAACTCATTTTGATGTTTGATTAAGTCCTCACTTCCAAGCAACTGTGTAACATCTCTGGCAGAAGCTACGTAATTTCCATCCATAATTTCAAAGGAAGCATCTATAACTTCTACCTCGCCTGACCACTCTGCCTTAAAACCAGTGACTTTGATCTTTGTTCCTGGCTTTAACTTCTCATAATCTTCTTGTGAGCAGGCCATATTGTAAAGAAAATAGGCTCCTTCTTTGTCTTGCGTATAGACAGTAGCCTGGTCCTCCCACCAAGACTGCTTTGCCTGAACGTAAGCTTCAATTGTAACCTCCGAGTCCAACGGTGCGGCCATATACTCTGCATATGTCATCACACCTTCTGATTTCTTGTCTACCGCAGGATCGGCAACATCAGCGCCATTCTTATTGTTTGATGAGCAACCTGCAAGAGTCAGGGCAACCACAACAGACAATACAAATGCTGCCTTTTTTACAAACTTATTTTTCATTTTTACCTCATTTCTACGCTGCTTTTTGCGCATCTCAAGTTTGTGATTACAGCGCAGACACAAGCTTGAGAGTCTCCCATGTTCTTTTAAAAGTCTTTGACCTCCCTATATGTTTTGCCACATATAACTTGCTTGAAAATTATTTTTCAAACTCTTTCTTTTATGGGATCTTGTGAAACAATACTTTGTAATTGTACACAACATTGGTAAATAAATCAATGCCTTTTATTACTTTGTTCTCTTATTTTTCTTTCATATTTCAAGAAATAGTATTCAAGGTCAAAATAAGTTTGTTCATCACTATCCGCAGTAAGAATCCAGTCTGGATCGTTATCCAACTGTGGAAAATACGTATCTGCCTGATAACAAAAATCAATCTTCGTAATATAGGCTGTACTACAATACAAAAGAAGTTGTTTGTATATGCTACCTCCGCCCACAACATAAATATCATCATCCGAATATGGTGTTAGTACCTCTAACAATTGTGCGATGGAATGAACTATAACTGCACCTTTAGCACTATACTCTTTATTGCGCGAAAGCACTATATTGACGCGATTTGCTAGTGGTTGTCCCTGTGGAAAGCTTTCTAGTGTCTTTCTTCCCATGACAAGTACTTTTCCCTCTGTCATATCGCGAAAAAATTTTTGGTCACGCGGAATCCGAACCAATAGATTACCTTGATACCCAATTGCCCAATTTTTATCTACAGCCGCTATGATATTCAAACAACTACTCCTCCATATTGCCAATAGTATCACATACACAATTGCCAGTTCATCAATCATTTTTAGCCCACATACGTTATTGTGATACTTTTGGCTCTTCCTTGCACATTCCTTTTACTCACACATTATATCTTTATCTATCATATTTATCTGCAAGAGAATTGATCTGGTCTGCAAACTTTGCAAGATCCTTATTTGCTCCACCCTCATTCTTATAGATAACAGCAAGTAACCGCTGTCCTGCTGCGAGAAGTCTTGCAAATACATCAGAGATACCACGCACGCGTTTCTTGACAGCAACAGGAGCTGCTTCATATTCAATCGTGTTGGATATCAAATTAACCCTTGTTCCTGAATAAGGTGCATACGCCTTTTGTTCATACTCTGTCTTAAGACATTCTGCAAAGATTGTACAAGTACTATCTTCACCATGTACAACAAACACTCTATCAGGCTTTTTGGCAAATGCATTGATCCACTCAATTAATCCACCCTTATCTGCATGACCACTCAACCCAGGGAGCTGTCGGATATCTGCACGTACTTCTACTTCCTCTCCAAAAAGCTTTACTTCATCTATCCCTTCAACTAATGCACGCCCCAATGTACCTGCTGCCTGATATCCTACAAATAAAATCGTACATTCTGGACGCCATAAATTATGTTTCAAATGATGTCGTATTCGTCCAGCTTCACACATACCACTGGCCGATATAATAACTTTAGGGTTTTCATCAAAGTTAATCTCTTTTGATTCCTCACTGGTAATAGCAAGTTTCAATCCCTGAAAATTTAAGGGATTAATTCCTTTTCTAACCAGTTCCATGGCCTCTTCGTCAAAACATGTATAAATATTTTTCTGAAATACTCCCGTCGCCTCCACTGCCAAAGGACTATCCACATATACCTCAAATTGAGGATAGCTTGGCACTAGATTATCCTCCTTAATTTTTCGCAGAAAATAAAGAAGTTCTTGTGTCCTTCCTACTGCAAAAGATGGTATAACAACATTTCCTCCCTTTGCAAATGTCTTGCTAATCACCTCTGCAAGAGATTCCACATAAGATGGCTTTTCACTAGTGTGATATCGGTTACCATATGTAGCCTCCATCACTACATAATCTGCCTCTTCTATGTAGATGGGATCTTTGATTAACGGTTGATTTTTATTCCCAATATCTCCTGAAAATACAATTTTTTTAGAAATATCTTCCTCTGTGAGCCATACTTCGATACTAGCAGAGCCCAACAAATGTCCTACATCCGTAAACCGAATGGAGATCCCTTCACATATTTCTACCATGCTGTTATATCCACAAGATACAATGCATCGGATCACTCCATCTGCATCCTCCATTGTATACGCAGGTTCTACTGGTTGTATTCCCGAATGTCTCTTTGCCTTTCTATTCTTCCACTCGGCTTCCTGCATCTGAATGTGTGCACAGTCCCTCAACATAATCGAGCACAAATCTGCCGATGCCTCTGTTGTGTATACTTGCCCACGAAACCCTCTCGCATACAAAAGTGGTAAATTGCCCGAATGATCCACATGTGCATGGGTAAGAAATACATAGTCAATCAATGACTCGTCCACAGGTATATCACAACACTCAAAAGGATTTGCACCCTGTTGCATGCCACAATCTACAAGAATATTTTTACCGCACGCCTGCAAAAAATGACAGCTACCTGTTACCTGATGATCCGCACCTATGAAAGTAAGTTTCATTTCAAAATCCCTCCTTTATTGTATTATAGCTCATTACCATCAAAATCACGTTTCTATTCAAATTGAATTTTTATTGATTTCACTATTTATATATGCAGTTGCACCTGTGGAAATGGTATTTTTATTTCTGCTTCATCTAAAGCAAGTTTCACCATTTCAAGCAAACGCCAGCGCACACTCCAATATTTAGGATTTTCACAAAAACACCGTATTCCGATAATCACCGCGCTATCAGCAAGTGTATCGACAAACACAAATGTTGGTTCATCATGCATCACATCAATATCGCTATCTATTACCTCCTGAATCACTTCTTTTGCTTTTTTGAGATCAGAATCATACGAAATACCCACTGTCAAATCTATGCGCCTGATAGGGGAATCCGTTGCATTTGTAATCGCGTTGTTTGCCAGATTTCCATTTGGCAAAACTACCATTTTGCCATCTGTTGTAGTAAGCTTTGTATAAAATATTCCAATTTCTTTGACTGTTCCTTCTGTTCCATGCCCAGACTCAAGAATATAATCGCCTACGCGGAAAGGCTTGAGCATTAAAATCAAAACTCCTCCTGCAAGGTTGCTCAAACTTCCTTGCAAGGCCAATCCAATTGTTACACCTGCCGAACCAATCAATGCCACCACACTAGCCGCGTCAAAGCCAAAATTTCCAGCAATCATGAGCACTAGGATGCCATATAATCCTACCTTGATTAATCCATCCAAAAATTGTATGACACCTGTCTCTGCGCTTGCACGTTGTAGAGATCGTTTGGTTATTTTCCTTATAAACTTAATTAACTTTGAGCCCACAAAAAAGAGCAGTGCTGCTATTAACACCCTCACCCCTAAGCCCATCGCTTTTTCAGGCAAAGTATCTAAAAATTTTTCGAGTGCATTTAAATCTTGCGTTATTTGTTCTAGATCCAATTCCATTTCTGTGCACAACAATTCTTATCACGTCCATTTATATAAATTTATGAAAACAATATCTATTTAGACTATACTCTTTCTATAATACTTGTGAAGATTTATCTTTATCAGCCACCATATGAACCATCTTAGTCGGATCAAGCTATATCTGATTACAATTTAAATTTGCTTCGCGAATAATATCCAAAAGCAAATTTGGGCATCAACTCAAATTTAGTACATCTGTTTCTACTCATTTATTCCATGAATAAATAGGCCACTTCTAAGTTTTGGTTCAAACCAAGTTGATTTTGGTGGCATGAGTAACCCTGCGTCTGCCACGCGAAAAAGTTCATGAATTGAAGTTGGATACATAGCAAACGCAACCTTTGCATCTGATTTTACCCTTCTTTCAAGTTCGTCCATTCCTCTGATCCCCCCTACAAAATCAATGCGCTGATCTGTTTTCGGATCTGTAATTCCTAAAATCGGTGAAAGTACATAATTTTGTAAGATTGCTACATCCAACCCCTCTACAGGATCATCACTTTGAAATGCTTCTTTTGCCTCTAACAAATACCACACCCCATCCAAATACATACCTACCTGTCCCTTACTGGTTGGTTTCTGACATCCATTGTCTGAACTGTTGACAATCGTATAAATCTGGGAAATCGCTGCTAAAAACTCCTCTGAAGTTTGTCCATTCAAATCTTTGACTACTCTGTTATAGTCCATAATAAAAAGCTCTTCATCCGCAAAAAGTACTGATAAAAAATAATTAAATGCCTCCTTACCCGTATAATTGGGCTGCTGATTGCGCTTGTTCAATCCTACTTTCACCGCAGAGGCACAGCGGTGATGTCCATCTGCTATGTATATCTGAGAAATCTGTTCAAATGCTGTCTGTATCGCTGCTATCCCTTCATCTTCACAAATACACCACACTCTATGTATAACATTATCCTCTGCAACAAAATCATAGAGTGGCTTTTTCTTCTTTGTTTGATTGATCTGTTCTCTGATCGCTTCATTTGCTCTATATGCAAGAAAAATAGGACCTGTCTGGGCCTTGCATATTTCCACATGATGTATGCGATCAAGCTCCTTATCCGCGCGAGTATTCTCATGTTTTTTTATGATCTGATTGACATAATCGTCAACACTTGCACATGCTACAATTCCTGTCTGCATCCTTCCATTCATTGTAAGTTCATAAACATAATATACAGGCTTGTCTTCCTGCACAAAAATTCCTGTTTTAATTCTCTCCCAAAGTAAATCATGAGCCTTTTGATATACTTCATCTGCATAGATATCCACGCTATCATCAAACTGTGTCTCTGCTCTGTCTATATTTAAAAAAGATAAGGGTCTACCCTTTACTGCCTCGCATGCTTCTTTGCGATTGTATACATCATAGGGAAGCGCTGCTATTTCGGCCTCCAATCCCTCCTTGGGTCTGTATGCTCTAAAGGGCTTGATTACTGCCATATCAATATACCTCCTACTTTCTGCCTCAATCTTTTTGTACCCTTTGTAAAATGATAATTTTATTTTATCATGTAACAATGTTGCACGCAAGGTATATTGTGCAAATCCCCCTTTATAAGTCACAGTTTAATCTTGCTTAATTTATTCCCACTTGCTAATTGCAACAATTTATCATATGGTTTAACGTCACGAATAAAGTCTATAAAATTAAACATTCTATTATATAAATAACAACTCAACATTACAGCACAGATCATGTAACAGTTCAGCCATGCAAAATTGAATATACAAAATGCTGTTGGGAGCTTGCTCGCATAAGGCATTTTGTATATTCGATTTTATAGGGCGGACGCCCGACATGAAATGGGTATGACTGAATAGTAACCAGATAATAATAAATGTATTTTTTGCATCTTGCAATCAATAAAAAAATATGATAAAGTAAATTAGAAAATTGTGTTTTACTCTTATTTTTATAGATTACCTTTCTGCTCACGACCTTTTTGCTTTTGATATTTAAATGAGACGTATACATCCAAATATACAATAAATTGGGGAATACATACCTTTTTTAATAATAAACAATACTATATACAATATGAATAAAACGGTTACAAATTGAATTTTTTCGATTATTAATTGGTTAATGACTATATCAATTATTATACATAAACTTTTCAAGACTACTTAAAAAAGAAAGGAAAAATCAAATGACGCCAGAAGACAAAATTTTGCTTGAACGCATCAATGAATATGCTGATAAAGTACTAAAAGATTTTGATCCTCAAAAAACTCGAGTTTCTTTTCAGCTTGAAAAACTTAAACCTATTATGGAAGAGATTGCAAAAGAACAGGGCTCTACCATCGAAGATATATTTATTAAATATATGGATTTGGCAAGTCAAGTCACGGCTGATAAGGAAACAAAATTTCAAAATACTATTGGAAATATGACTAAATATGGAGATATACACGACGCATATTAATAGCCACAAAGACAGCAAAAAAAGGATGTCTCCATCCTTTTTTTACTGTCTTTGGTTGCTTGTGCCCCATACACAAGTCTTACCTTTTACACAGATCGCCGTATCTACACAAATTCCCCCAATTCGCTTCCGATAAGCCATCCCTTTTTACACAAAAGAAACTTCGCTAAAACGCTTTATCTATATATCGTAAAAAAGAACTGTGTTCTAAAAAGTGTGTAACGTTGTTTCTATAGGTAAAGTATTACACATTTATTGCACCTTGTCAATGACTTTTTCCTGAATTTTAAAGATTTTTAACAACTTCCAACTCTTTTTGACACCTTCTATCATTTTTTCCACATAAAAAGCAGAACCTATTCTATATAGTAAATACTCTTTATAAAAACATCGCATTATAGATCATATTGATATCTTACCATATGTAATATTTTTCTTAATAAAGTGTTTTTTACTTTTATAGTAACAGTGTTCTGCTCTTCTTTTTATTTTACTACTCGTACACGAAATACACCTTCAATATTTTTTAGCCGCTCAATAATTTTTTCGTCTGCTGCCTTCTCAATATCCATCAATGTGTATGCATATTCGCCTCTTGATTTGTTAGTCATATCACTAATATTGATGCCTACCTCACCAAAAGCGGCCGTAAACTGTGTAATCATATTGGCAATATTTTTGTGAAGTACTGCTACTCTTCCCACATTTGCACATACACCCATATCACAAGCTGGATAATTTACGCTGTTGCGAATCGTACCATTTTCTAAGTAATCCTTCAACTCATCTACTGCCATCATCGCACAGTTATCCTCTGATTCTTCTGTGGATGCTCCTAAATGGGGGATCACAATACATCCCTTCTGTCCTGCTGTAGTGGGATTAGGAAAATCTGAGACATACTTTTTCACTTTTCCTGACTGGAGCGCAGCTAACATATCCTTCTCATTGACAAGCTGATCTCTTGCAAAATTAAGCACAATAACATCTTGCTTCATCTTTTCAATAGCTGCCGCATCAATCATTCCCTTTGTCGCATCCATCAATGGTACATGGACAGTGATAAAGTCGCACTCTGCATAAATCTCATCCATATTCTTTACAAGCTTTACTTCCCGTGTCATTTTGAGTGCTGCTTCCACAGAAAGATAGGGATCATAACCATATACTTCCATGCCGAGCGCTACGGCTGCATTTGCCACTCTCACACCAATTGCACCTAAGCCCAAAACACCAAGTTTCTTACCCTGAATCTCAGTTCCCGCAAAATTCTTTTTTGCCTTCTCAGCATCCTTAGCAATGGTGCTATCTTCTGCATTTTCTTTTACCCATTCAATTCCACCAACAATGTCACGTGATGCGAGAAGCAGTCCTGCAAGTACTAGCTCCTTCACGCCATTTGCATTGGCTCCAGGGGTATTAAACACTACAATTCCTTGTTCTGCACACTGATCGAGAGGAATATTGTTGACACCTGCTCCCGCTCTTGCTACTGCAAGAAGTGATTTAGGAAGTTCCATCTCATGCATGGACGCACTTCTTACAAGTACTCCCTCCGCGTTTGTTATATCTTCTGTCTTTTGATAATTCTCTGTAAATTTTGACAACCCTATCTGTGAGATTGGATTCAAACAATGATATTGATACATTATGCGTTTGCCTCCTCAAATTTCTTCATAAATTCCACAAGTTTCTCAACGCCTTCAATTGGCATCGCATTGTAGATGCTTGCACGCATACCACCAACGCTTCTATGTCCCTTCAAGTTCTCAAAACCTGCCTCTTTTGCTTCCTTAACAAACTTTGCATCCAGTTCTTGGCTGCCAGTTACGAACGGAACATTCATCAAAGAACGATCTTCTTTGCGAACAGTTCCTTTAAAAAGTTTGCTCTCATCTAAGAAATCATATAAAATCTTTGCTTTTTTCTCATTGTGAGCCTTCATTTGTACAAGGCCACCTTGCTTTTTGATCCACTTAAATACTTTTCCACAAATATAAATACCATATGCTGGTGGAGTATTGTAAAGAGAATTATTATCTGCATGTGTTTTATACTTGAGCATTGTCGGCGTACCTGGCAATACATCATCTGTGATAAGATCTTCTCTAATAATGACAATCACCACACCTGCAGGGCCAATGTTCTTTTGAACACCACCATAGATCACACCATATTTTGTGACATCTACTGGCTCAGAAAGAAAACAAGAGGACACATCTGACACAAGCGTTTTGCCCTTTGTATTTGGCAATGTCTGATATTTTGTACCATAGATCGTGTTGTTCTCACAGATATACACATAATCTGCATCCTCAGAAATTGGCAAATCCGAACAATCTGGAATATATGAGAATGTCTGATCCTCACTAGAAGCAATTTTGTTTGCCTTTCCATAAAGGCATGCTTCCTGATAGGCTTTTTTTGCCCACTGGCCAGTGACGATATAGTCTGCCACCCCATTTTTCATCAGATTCATAGGGATCATCGCAAATTGTTGACTTGCACCTCCCTGCAAAAACAACACTTTATAGTTGTCTGGTATGTTCATCAACTCTCTTAAATCGGCCTCTGCCTCCTGAATAATCGTCTCATAAGCTTTTGAGCGATGACTCATCTCCATCACCGACATACCTGTTCCTCTATAATCTAACATTTCATCTGCAGCTTCTTTTAGAACTTCCTCAGGCAAAACTGCTGGACCTGCTGAAAAGTTATACACTCTTGACAATTTTTTACCCCTCCTGATTTTTTAACTGAGACTCTTTTCCCATTATATTATAAACAACACTTTGCAAGAACAATAAAAATAACCATCTCTTTGTTACAAGATAAATGTACAATCTATAATGATACAAAACTCTTGTGATAAATCATTATTCCTTTTGACTCAGATCCTCGGCATCAAACGCCTCACTGATAGCAGCTCCCGCTGGAACCATCGGGAATACCTTGTCATCCTCCTCAATCACACATTCAATCACTACTGGTTTGTTTAAAGAAATTGCCTTCTCAATAGCAGGTGCAACTTCCTCTTTTTTGGTGACACGGATAGCCTCACACCCTAATCCTTCCGAAACCTTAATAAAATCCACCTTGTCTGTAAGAATAGTCTGAGAATATCTCTTGTCATAAAATAATGTCTGCCACTGTCTTACCATACCGAGAACATGATTGTTTATAATAATCTGTATAATTGGAATATTATAGCGACTCGCTGTTGCAAGTTCATTCATATTCATTCTAAAACAACCATCCCCACCAATATTGACACAAATCTTATCTGGTTTTCCGACCTTTGCACCGATACAAGCCCCAAGGCCATATCCCATTGTCCCAAGGCCACCAGAAGAAAGGAATGTACGTGGCTGTGTATAACGATAGTACTGCGCTGCCCACATTTGATGCTGTCCTACATCAGTAGAAATAATTGCGTTACCATCTGTCAATCGATAAAGTTCTTCAATCACATAAGGGCAGGTGAGTTTGTCAGTCTCATATTTCAATGGATATTTTTCCTTCAATTCTTTGATATAAGTAACCCACTCTTCATGATTCTGAGGCTCTAACTTGCTATTTAACTCCTTGAGCACTGTCTTTAAGTCCCCAATAATAGCCGCATCCGTCTTAATATTTTTGTTGATTTCCGCCGCATCAATATCAATATGTACAATTTTGGCATTCTGTGCAAATTTCTTTGAATTGCCTATCACTCTATCTGTAAACCGCGCTCCTAATGCGATCAATAAATCACACTGACTTACCCCATAATTTGAAGTCTTTGTGCCATGCATGCCAATCATTCCTGTATAAAGTTCGCTTTTTCCATCAAAAGCGCCTTTTGCCATAAGCGTATCACACACAGGCGCCTGTATCTTTTCTGCAAACTCCTTGACTTCTCTAGAAGCTCCCGAGATAATAGCACCTCCGCCAAGATAAATAAATGGCTTTTTTGCCTGCCTAATCAGTTCCAATGCAACCTGAATGTCCTCTTGTGTATAATGATTCTCTAAAACTGGCTGCTCTGCTTTTTCTGGAACAAACTCACATTTATTTGCAGTGACATCTTTTGTGATATCAACCAATACAGGCCCCGGCCGTCCTGATTTTGCTATCACAAACGCCTTGCGAAGAGTCTCTGCAAGCTTTGTGACATCCTTTACAATAAAGCCATGCTTTGTAATTGGCATTGTTACGCCTGCGATATCAACTTCCTGAAAACTGTCTTTTCCGAGCAGAGGAAGCGTTACATTGGCAGTGATCGCAACCATAGGAACAGAATCCATATATGCAGTC
>CAJUHQ010000078.1:0-15890 GCA_910586095.1 uncultured Lachnospiraceae bacterium
CATTACTATTTGTGCCGCCAACTGAAAGGCGGCGGAATGGAGATTTATATGAAATATGGAAGCAATTATGTGCTTTAATTGATGAAAAATATGATATGGATTGTTTGTGGAATAAAGATGCGAAAGCAGGTCCTGCGTGGACGTATGAATACAAATATCGTCGAGGTGGTAGGATACTATGTGCATTGTATGCAAAAGAAAATTGTATAGGATTTATGATTATTTTAGGAAAAGAAGAACGCTTAAAATTTGAAAAAGATAGAGAAAATTACGGGGAAGAAGTTCAAAGAATTTATGATGAAACTCAAACGTATCGTGATGGGAAATGGATGATGTTTAAGCCAATAGATACTTCTTTGTTTGATGATTTTATCAAACTATTGAGAATTAAACGAAAACCAAATAGAAAAAAGGAGTAGACAAACCATACACATGTATTGTAATCCCACAATTGCTTTTGTTAGGATATTATGATATACTTTATTCAAAATAGCTAAAATTTTCAAATATAAGTCAATATTTTGTACACATGTTATCTATAGTGAAAATATCTATGTTCAAAACAATTGTAAAGATTGAAAAACAAGGAGGTTTACATTATGATGATTGGAACAATATCAGGATATTCGCCCTATAATGCAATGTATCCAAGTATGTCCATGCGAACAGCGCCAATGGGCAAGGGATTTGATGAAAGCAGTATGATTTCTGGTATAGATAAAGTTGATGGCGCAAAAAACAGCGCCGATCCAGACGAAGTCAAAAAAGCGGGAAGGCGATCTTCACCGGAGGACTGCCAAACTTGCAAAGAACGCAAATATCAGGATGGTTCTGATGAGAGCAATGTATCATTTAAAACGGCTGCTCATGTATCACCCGAGTCAGCGGCCTCAAAGGTTCGTGCACATGAGGGGCAACATGTTGCAAATGCCTACAAAAAAGCAGCACAAAAAGATGGAAAAGTCCTAAATGCTTCTGTCTCCATTCATACTTCTATTTGTCCCGAATGTGGGCGTACTTATGTGGCAGGTGGTGTTACCAATACTACTATCAAATATGGAAATGAAGACAATCCATATACTAAGAATCAAAAGGCACTTGATGCCATCAATATGCGTGGTGCTAACATTGATTATGCTGCATAATTCAATTGATACAATGCATGAAGGGAGGATATATGGCTAAAACAACATTTTCTGATTGGTTGAGAAAGAATGACTTTGTTTCTAATATCAATTGGGAGCAGGTGGAAGCACATTTGGGTTTTTGTATCCATAGTGATTTGAAAAATTGTTATACTAAAATTATTCATAAGACCATTGAAGGACAAATTGACTTTGTAGAGAAGGATTTTTTAGAGGAAACGGGTGATGAGCGAAATGATACCTGGATCTCTTTTAATCAATGTGAAGGTTATGTTCCTTATGAACTGTTTCCTTTAGGCACTTCACCAAAAGATATTGAAGGTGCTTTTACTCTATGGACAGGTGGCAATGATTTTGGACATCGTGCAATGATTGGAACATTTTCCTTTAATATAGGAGAGATTTCGATTCTCTTTAACAATGACACCGGAAAAGTTGAATGGATTGATTGTGGTTATGGATATTTTGATACTTACGAGGAAAATCCAAATGGAATTTTAGCTCAGTCTATCTCAGAATTTTTTAGAAAATTGCAGACAGTGTCTTGTACAGAATATCCCGATACGCAGATTAGTTATTGGATGGGATATGAAGAGTTTGTTCAGTTAGCACAGTTTGCGACTGAGCGTGGTTGTTTGATACTCAAAAATGATGTAGACGGAAAGTTACTTTATGAAACAGATGCCAATGCAATCACTAAAAATGTATATGACTATTATTTTTATATACCACAGGCAGGCACTTTGCAAACCACTTGTATAGGAAAGAAAGAATGGGTTGATTTGACATCTTCAGCTCATTTGTTTATCCGAGCAGGATTTTCCTATATTGATAAAAAGAAAAGAAAAATTACGCGTGGACGACTTTATTCACGTCCGTGTTCTTATTTTGAGGAATTACCACGTCCTGATTGTGTGACTACACTCTATCATGATTTAGTTGATTTCGTCAAAAAAATAGCTCCTACTACAAAAATTACAGATTCGTATTTGAGTACGAAAGCACAAGACTTTTTGCAAGAATGTACTTGGATACGTACATCCTATATTACTTCTTCCTTACTAGAGTTGACAGAGCATGAAAATTACAATATATCTACTGATTATCGTTGGGATGAAGGATACTATGAATGGATCAACTCAGAAGCACTTGAGGATATAGATGATTGATTTGTATCAGAGTATACATAAAGGGATAATGTGAGAAAGGAAAAACAACATGGAATTTTTCGATTCCAATAAGAAAATAAAAAATACAGATTCCAAAAGCAATGAGATTGGCCGTTTTGTAGGATTTGTTTTGTTGTCTGATTCTGTGTGGGATAAACAACAATTTATACAGGATTTTTCTACAGAGTGGGGCATTGTGCTCCATGAAGAAAATACAAAAGATGAAAACGATCAAGATATTTTGTTGACAGAATTTGACAATATGCTGCTAACAATGAGTTTGATGCCTGCGCCCGTTCCAGAAGAAGAAGCAGAACATTATGCGACGGCAAATTATATGTGGCCAGAGGCTGTAGAAATAGTTAAAACACACCAGGCTCATTTATTGGTTGCTGTTCTTGGTATACAGCAAGATATTTTAGAACGTGGTAAGTTGTTTTCTAAGGCAGTTGCCACCTGCTTAGGATATGCCAATGCACTTGCTGTCTATACAGATGGTGCTGTATATCAACCTTGTTTTTATCGTGATTTTGCCATGATGATGAAAAAGAATGAATTACCATTTATGGATTGGGTTTGGTTTGGTCTATTTAATGATAAAAATCAAGCAGGAATCTATACATATGGCATGAAAAAATTTGGCAAAGATGAGATGGAAGTTTATGTAGATGCAAAACAGGTTAATTTCAATGAACTTCGAGCATTTATGGTAGATATTGTTGGCTATGTGTTGTCTAGTAATGTAACACTTCGCGACGGAGAAACAATTGGATTTTCCGAGGAGGAAAGACTGGCAATTACTCGTAGTAAAGGCGTGGCTTTAGACGGTGAAACTCTAAAAATTGAATATTCTACAGTTGAGTAAAGATATACGATTTTGATGCTGGAAGCTTGTATTTATACGGGTTTCCAGTATTTTAATTGTCTGCGGAAAGTTATCAAAAGTTAAAAGAAGATTATCTGTCGCTTGTAGTAACTATTGCGGATATCGTGGACAAAGCAGTAGTATCTGTTTGACAGAGAATCTTCTGTAAAACGGAAAAATTGGAAAGTAGAGCTGGAATTGGAACAGTACCATCATGTGCTGGAGGAATCTATAGAAAAGGAAGATATAATTGCAAAAGGTGGTGGCGCATGATATGATATGAAGCAAAGGAACAAATATAGATCGTGTGAAATCGAAGATTTCGCCATCCTAATTTGAGTGCCTGCCAGAGTGGATGAAAAGAAGTTAGTACATAAATTAATGAAAGAGAAACAGGTGAACGAATCTCTTATGTCAAAGCTGTAAGTCAGTTTGAATTGATGTTGAATTTACCGATAATGAATTTGGGATATATGGTTATTGATAATGAAATTTCAGGGAATAATTTTATGATGGCGGATTTTACGATTCAGGTATGAGCTAGTATAATGATGTACTTGAAACCGAAAAATGAATATGCGGGGCTTATAAGGAATATGCTATTGACAAAAAGGATTTTCGAGGGAAAAGAAAGAGCTGATGAAAAAGATAACACTATTCATTTTAAATCATTAAAACAGATAGATCGTTTCTGGTTATAAATTTATTTGCATATATAAGCAAAGTTGAGATGAAAGGACAGAAAAAATAGATTATAGGGGAATGATTCTCATAGAGTAGCAAAAACACTTGGATTATGAATCGCAACAACGATAGAATTTGTTGATGATCTTTATGAAGAAAATTATCGTGAATGCTCAGAAATGGTAATATCTACAAAGAATATGGAGGTGGTATTGATATGATGTCATTACAGGAACAGGTAGTGCAAAAAGTCAACAGCTTGTCAGAAGATAATTTACAGTTCTTATTGGAAATGATAGAGCGCTTTATGTGGACTGACTCGGAGGAAGAAAAAGTAGAACCAGATTCAAATCGGTATTTAGATAGATTAGATGGCAGCGATTTGAGACATGAGGGTAACAGCGTGTTGACACCTAAAATGAAAGCATTTATGGAATTGGAAGAAATGCTGACTCCAGTATTGGAAGAACTAGATTACGATAAGGAACTGGCGGAAGCGAGGAAAGAAAAGTATGGTTATATTGATTGATACAAATATTGCATTGGATTTTCTAACGATGCGGCAGCCTTTTTACGTCGATGCGAGAAAAATTATAAGTCTTTGTGCAAGTGAGAAAGTGCAGGGAGTTATCGCATTTCATAGTCTGCCTAATATCTTCTATATTTTAAGAAAAAGTCATTCAAACGCAGACAAGAGAAAAATGTTGACAAAATTGTGTTTGGTGCTGCGTGTGGTAGGTGCAAGCCATGAAAGGGTTTGTTCCGCAATAGAACGCGATGATTTTCCAGATTTTGAGGATTGCCTTCAAGATGAATGTGCAAAAGAAGTTTCTGCTGATTTCATTGTAACAAGAAATATAGAAGATTTTCGAAACTCTAAAGTAAAAGCAATAACTCCGCGGGATCTTCTGGGGTTGGTTGATTCGTTAGGATAAATAGTGGGTAATGTTTAGAGTCGTAAGCTCTAAAAATGTTCTAGTTCTATTACACCCTCTTGGTTCTACTCTGGTTCTAAAAGCAGTTAAGACAATATAGAAATTGTGGATTTAAGTGCATTTGAGAGATAAAAAGGACAGAAAAAGATTGGAATACAAAGGGAAAAGATATTCATATGAGTTGAGTAAAGATATAACTTTTTCTTTACTTATGTATATAAAAAATTCCCATCTTGTCATTGCATAGATAGGAATTTTTTTATATACACAGATGTAGGAAGAAATATACAAGATCAGTTTGTGTCTAGATAGGTAAGTACGAAAAAATCGCCTCTGTATTATTGTAAAACACGTACTTCTCTAGTAGCATCATCAATTAGATAAATGGTCGTCCGCTCATTTTCTTTGACATAGCACACTCGATGAAGTTTTTGTTCATCTTCGATTATTAGATTGTCATAATAAATATAGTCTCCTTCCCACGGATTTACTTGATCTATATTTGCCGTTTGTGGTATCACATAATAATAATCTGGCAACTCTACACCTACAAGAAACTCATAGTTTTCTTTTTGTTCTGTATCATATGGCAAAAATTCTTTTTGTGCCTGTGAATCTATACTCATCTGAACTTGATCTAATATGGTGGTTGCTTCCCATTTTGTTTCAATCTTTTCTTTACGAAAGGACACAGAATAATCCATATAAAAATTTGGAAATGCTTTATGTGAAGGATTGTCAGAACTTGAAAGATCCACACGAATCATTCGCGATTCATCTACTATAATGACATAGTGAACATAAGAATCTTCCTCCAAATTTTCTATTATTACATAAGCATCATCAGGTGCAAAATGAGAAGTTTCTATATGATTTTGGCGTACTAATTCTAGCTCTTTCTCATGATAACGATAGATATTTGTATATAGTCCTCCTGTACTACTTCCCCATTGCATCTGCAAGAGTAAGTATCCTTCTGTTATATCCATACCAACATAGGGGTCTCCGCGCATACTGTCTTGGTCAATGATAATTGGCGTCTGCTCCATATTCACCTCTTCAAAAGACCCATCTTTTTGCTGTAAAAGAATAAACAAACGTCGGCATCCATAATCACATTGTTCTTCGGATACTTTTCCATCTAATACAAATGCACAGTCAGTCATTCCATCTTTATTTAGATCTCCCTCCACATAATCAATGCATACATAAGATCCTAGTTCAGGATGTTGTTTTGTAAACCACTTATCTACCTTTTTTTCTTCAATATCCGAAACCCCTTGTTGTGTACAAAACAGAAATGGTACTTGCCACACAGGAGAAATATTTGTGTAGGGATTTCCATAGACTACCACGTATAGTAATTCTTCTTTGTCTGCTAGTGGTGATAAATCTGTAATGTTGTTATCAGAAAGTCCTAGTTGATTGAGATGAGGTAATTGCGTCAAAGCCGAAATATCATCAATATTATTTTGATCTAAAGACAAATCAAAGAGATTGGTCAAACTAGCTAACGGAGTAATATCTTCTATATTATTTCCCACTACTCCCAATCGTTCTAGATTTTGAAGTTTTGACAGCGGTGACAGATCTGTAATCTTATTGCCATTTAAGTTAATGGCGCGAAGATTTGTCAATTCACTTAAAAAAGTAATATCTTTTATTCCGCAGTTTTGTAATCCCAAATCTTCCAGCGTACTTAATTTGCCAATCACTTCCATATTTTTAGCCTGTGCATTGCCACTTAACGCTAATTCCCTTAATTGAGAAAGATTCTTTAGTACAGACAGATCTTCGACAGGAGCTTCGTATAAAGATAATCGTTCTAGCTGTGGCATTTTTTCCAGAAATGATAAATCGTTTATTTGGCAATATGGTAAGAAAAGCGCTTTGATATTGTTCATCTGCGCTAAAAAGGATAAATCAATCTCTTGTTTTTCCTCATAGTGCAGATAAAGCTCTTCTAAGTAAGAAAGTTTAGCAATAGGAGAAAAGTCATTGATTTTACTATCATTGTATGAGTTAATTACAATTTCTAACTTTTGCAAATTGGGCAACAAAGACAAATCTTCTAATGAATAGATCAGCTCTGTGTTTATAGTCAATGTTTTGCATTGTTGTAGTTTTTGATAAATTTCTTCCTCTGTATCTTCTGATCGAATGTGTGCATCTCTTTGAATAGACCCTAAAAAACCTTCATCTTTTATCATTGCTGCTAGAATTTGTGTTGCAGAACTATACTCAATTTTTTCTGTTTCTTTATCTTGTGTGTATTCTCTTCTTTTTTGGACAAATTGTGATCCTATTTCACATGCACTTAAAAATAAAATACAAAACAGGGCACAATATAACACCCTGAAACAATTCTTATCACGAGTTCTTTTGTCTATATTTGTACCCATCTGTTCGATCTCCTCTTTTTCTTGATTACAGAAAATGCAATAGTCAATGATATTGTACAAAAATACCATTTTGTCATTTTCTATCAATATATTGTAAAAGAAGTGTGCATCATTTTTGTATCATTTTTGCATCATTTTTGCATCATTTTTATTTCTAATCTTTGTGTCTTTACATATCAAACCTTCATTAAAAGTAAGCTTCTTTCAAGTTTTATTATGTAATAATTTCTCATAGAATAGAAAATTATTCTATTTTATTGTTGCGTATCACGCCACATCCTATTTTATCACCTGCGTTTCCCGATGGTTGTGATTGAAAATCGTCAGTCATCCTATGAATAATAACACTTCGATCTAGAACCTCTGGTATGGTAAATCGTTTGTCATAAAAAGCTAACCACGCATAGCCCTGATTGCCCATAAGAGGGAGAAGATCACCAGCATGTTGTGGATGAGGTTCTTTTGTGGGATTATAATGGTTTTCCACTTGGTCAAATGGCAATGTACAATCGCCTTTTTCATGAATGTGCATTGCATAAAAATCAGAAGAAAATTGTAAAGCTATATTGGGCAAACCAAAAATTTCTGCCTCAATCAAAACTCCTGTATAGGGGGTGGAAAAGAACTTTACCAGTCCATTGAGTTGTGGATTTTGTGCATTTCCTCTGATCCATGCCACTGCATCTGGCCTACCACCACACAAGCTATTTGCAAATATCATTCCTGGAGTTACATCTGTCATATTTGGAATCCTCTGTATATTTTTTTATATACTATGCTAAGGCTTTTTTTCTGTGCACCGATTGGTCTTTCCTACCCCTATACAAACAATCTGTAATGTTTTATAGTGCATTATACTTGTTCTTTATTTAACATTTCACGCCATTCTTGCATAATATCCTCACAGGCATAGGAGTCCATATCATCTACTGCGCTACACATTTTATTGTAATAGATTTCACTTAAGTCATTGAGTTTATATGTATCTAGCCGATGTACAGCCTTTTCTAAAAGATCGATGTCTAACTCTTCTATCGCATGTTCCATGTCATTAAAAATATCTTTTAAGACATCATCCGTTAATTCTTTAGTAGCCACAAGAGGATGATTGCTTTCTTCAAAATAAGGTTTTAGACGTTCATAGAGACATTGATATTCCGAAAGAACTGTGCCTGTCTGCGATCGAATAGTTTCTAAATCAAATACATTTCCTGCATTTTCAAGACATTCTGCTTGAATAGATAGGCCGATTGCACCAATTTGTCTGGAAGTACTTTTTAGCGCATGTACTTCTATTGTATAGTTCTTCCAGTCCTCTTTTTCTAAATATTGACGAATCAATTCCGATTTTTGTGGAATAATGCGAAAATATTCTTTGAGAATGGATTCGTATGCTTGTTGGCTACCAAGTAGTTCTATGGCAGAATCTGTGTCAATTCCTTCCACTTTTGGGATAATACATTCTGTTTCTACAATGTGTTTTCTCTTGGCTTTTGTAATTTTATGTTTGGGCAGCCACTGGTAGATCTTTCCCATAAGAACGCGCATCTCAATAGGTTTTGCAATAAAGTCATTCATACCTTCTGCAATAAACATTTTTTTGGCTTCACTCACGGCATTAGCTGTTAGAGCAATGATAGGAACCTCTGCATATTCTTTGTGGAACCGACGTATAATATGTGTCGTCTCTACCCCATCGAGTTCGGGCATCATATGATCCATCAAGATTAGATCATACTTTGCTTTTGAGATTTTCTCAATGGCCTCACTTCCGCTTGTAGCTGTGTCAATCTGCATGTTGAGTGGTTCTAACAATCCCTCTGCCACTGTCAGATTCACAATATTGTCATCAACAATCAGAATATGCGCTGTTTCCGCAGTGAAATTATAGTATACATCATTAGCGAGATTTTCACTATATTCCTCATCATTGTAAATGGCAGATACCATCATAGCAGACACGGGTTTTTTGATAACTACTGCATTGGGAATAGGAGATTGTACGGATTCTCCTGGATTAACCACTAATACGATCTTAACTTTAGGAAGTTTTTCTACAATGTGCAGCAATTCTTCTGTTACTACATCTGCGTCAACAAACAAATATAGTTCTTGATCTATGTTAGAAGATAACAGATCTTTTACTGTGGATAGATCAGACAAATCTGCAAGATCTGTATAGTGAATTCCTAAATTTTGCATATCGTCAATTAGTCTTTTATTTGCATATTGATTTTTAAGATGGCCAAACGCTGGCACAATAGATTCATTTTCTATTGTCAGTGCTGGACGTTTATCAACCATGATAAGAGGCAACGTGAAGGAAAAGCAAGAGCCTTTTTGATATACACTCTCTACAGACATATCGCCATTCATAAGCTCTAACAACTGTTTACAGATCACAAGTCCTAGTCCTGTACCTTCTATATTTCGATTGCGCTTGCTGTCTACCTGTTGAAAAGATTGGAAAATCTTTTCAATATCCTGTTCTTTGATACCAATTCCAGTGTCTTTCACTGAAAATAATAGGTTCATTTTATCAGTATCTATCTGTTCAAAATCAAACTTTAATTCAACTTTACCTTGCCGCGTGAATTTGGCAGCATTATTTGCTAAGTTGATAATGACTTGTTTGATTCGGTTGCTGTCGCCATATAACATTCGCGGTATATTTGGATTAATATCTAGTATAAATTCGGTGTCGTCTGTATCAATTCTTGTGACAATGATAGAAGACAAATCATAGATAAGTGATAATGGATCAAAATCGGCTTCAATAATGTCCATTTTGCCTGACTCAATTTTTGAGAAATCAAGAATATCATTGATAATTGTGAGTAGAGTCTTTCCAGATGCCTTAATTTGATTTAAATACTGGCGCGCTGTTGGTGACATGTCTTCTCGCAAGGCCATTTCTGTCATGCCAAGAACTGCATTCATTGGGGTACGTAGTTCATGACTCATATTTGCAAGAAAATCAGACTTCATATTGGCAACTCTCTCAATTGCAATGTTGGCTTCCTTCATTTTAAATTTGTGGTAAGCAATACTTGAAAGTGCATCTGTCAATGTATATAAGAAACTGGCATCACTTTCAATTCTTTTTTTGTTGAGTACGCGAACACGCATTACAGCCTGTAAATATCCAATTAAGTCAATATCTAACTCTCCCGCAACTTGCATTACTTTTGTGATATCTGGAATATCAGTAAGTACCTGTCCTCCTACAAAACATCCAATCATGTTGTCACCTGCCATGATGGGAGCAGCGAAGTCCATAAGTCCTGCGTGGCAGTAATATGTCACAGAAGAGCCTACTTTCAATGCAAGTTCTGCGCCGCATTTATCACACTGTTGACAGCGCAAACTTCCGATTAATGTGTTCCTGGTACTAGTACAATACGTAGTAAAGTTAGCACCTTTAGTAACGGGAATACCATTCGCGTCAGTTATGATTGCCGCAAGACCTGTCATGTTTGAAAATGCATCTTGGATGCGTTGAAGCATATCCACATCAAATAAATCTGTCAGTGTAATTTCTTTGTTGTCGTCGTTTTGAGTGTTCTCCATAATTTCGTCGTTCATGATAATCTCCATACTGCCAACACCTCACAAATTTGGGCGTCAGCGCAAATTTGTCGTTTAACTTTCCATTGGCCTGTTAAAACAGGCATTCAAATCAAGATGGTGAAATTTTAATTTACATGTAGCAAGTAACTCTATAAAGCGAGTATCAGTCTAATAATCTTATACCTTATTTAATAAGTTCCTTTAATTTCTCCATTAACAATGCTCTGTCGATTGGTTTTAATAAATATCCATTTGGTTTGAGTGCCAATGCTTTTTGAATCTTGGATGTGTCATTGATTCCTGTAAGAAAAATAATTGGAACATGTGCAGTCTTTGGATCACTGCGCAGTTTTTTAAGTACTTCTACTCCATCCATCTCTGGCATTTCATAGTCTAAAAGTATCAAATTAACCTCTTTTGTCTTGAGAAAACGCAATGCTGCAGGTCCACTAATCGCTGAAGATACATCATACTTATTTCCAAGATAGCTTTTGATTGTTTTGTGTATAATGGTCGAATCATCAACCAGTAAAATGCGTGGACGTTCTATCAAATCTCTCATTTCCGATTCAATCTGAGCGAGCAGATTTTCCTCGCTCAACAAAAAATCTATATCAGTTGGGAGTTGGCTCTCAGTCTCTGGTTCGCTGTTTTTTCCTCTTACAATATAGTCTGTAATGTGTTCACAGATTGCAGAAAATGATTCCATTATATTTATATGCAGATCTGCTTTACCTCCTGGCATTCTACACAATGCATCATAACCAAAATTGTCAGAAATGACAATAAAAGGTGCTTGTTCTTTTTGGATAGTATCTTGTACAAACTGAAGTACATTAGCCATATCTTCGCGCTTTTCAGAAGAAATGCAGTACACGGCAGCATCCATGTCATAATATTTATGATGCAGTTTCATATCTGAATAAATCTGAGAACAACTCATACATTCAAAAGTGTCTTCTCCCTGTAAAAAAAAGTCTGTGATAAGTGGTTTATTGTTTCCAAATAATAACAATTTCTTTTTCATAAATATCCCCCCTATTTTAGTTTTTCTGCCAATTCCATATGATCTGTCAAACGGCAGATTGAGTATGATGTACGTTTATTATGAAAGTCTTAAAATTACAAACAGGAGTGTGCTTGCTACAAACTTTATTTATGAGCAAAAACGCATTTTGGTTCATAATACGTCAAAAAAATGATTTTTGCTCATTCCTGGAATCCTGTGCAAAAACAAATAGTTTTGTTATAATGTGTAATCATTTAATATTATATTATCATTTTCCCATTATATCAGATTTTATTGTCAAAAGCCATACTTTCCTATGTCTCTTATCTATGAGTCTCTTATCTACTTCTATTACTGTCAGATTAGTTTTTTACACAAAATTTATAAAAAGCGACATCTTATAAGATACTACACACAAAGTACTAAGAATAAGTCTTTAGTACTTTGTTAAAAAATATACAATGTTGACTATATTGCAATTTAAACTGTTTTTTGAAAATCGGCCGCTGCTGTTTCATATAAGTCCTTTCCTGTACTGTCAATCACAACAATCACAGGAAAATCCTTTACTTCAAGTCGCCGAATTGCCTCTGTACCTAGATCTTCATATGCAACGACTGTAGAAGAAGTTATTGATTTAGACAGCAGTGCACCCGCACCACCAACTGCTGCAAAATAGACTGCTTGATTTCTGATAATGGCCTCTTTTACTTGCGCACTTCGTCTTCCCTTTCCAATCATGCCTTTTAGACCTAGATCAAGTAATCTAGGTGCATATTTATCCATACGGCTTGCTGTAGTAGGGCCAGCAGAACCGATCGGTCGGCCTTCTCTTGCTGGAGAGGGACCCATATAATAAATCAAATTATTGTCCATGCAGATTGGAAGTTCTTCTCCTTTATCTAGTGCCGTGTCCATGCGCAAATGAGCGGCGTCGCGCGCTGTATAGAGCGTCCCTGTAAGATATACATAATCTCCTGCACAAAGAGTAGCAGCCTCTGTTGCAGTTAGTGGTATATTGATGTGTCGTTCCATATTTTTATCCAACCTTTCTATTATAAAATATAGCTATACAAAATATATTTATTTGCCATATTGTCAATCGTATCGCGAACAACGTTTATATGAGAAAATCTAAATGATCTATCTTGTTAGTCTTATGCCTATAGTACTCTTGTCACATGGCGATTGACATGACAACAAATATTAACTGCCACCGGAAGACCTGCAATGTGTGTCGCATATGTATTGATATGGACTGCAAGTGCGGTTGTTCTTCCACCCAATCCACCTGGGCCGATACCAGTTTGATTGATTTGAGCAAGCAAATCTTCTTCTAGTTGTCTCACATATGGAATTTGAGAATGGTGATCCATTGGTCTTGTCAATGCCATTTTGGCCATCAATGCACATTTTTCAAATGTACCACCAATTCCAACACCTACGACCATAGGAGGGCAAGCATTGGGGCCTGCGTCCTTTACAGCAGTCAATACAGCATCTTTGACTCCTTCTATACCGTCTGCTGGCTTGAGCATGAATACGCGGCTCATGTTCTCGCTGCCAAAACCTTTTGGAGCAACTGTAATCTGCACTTGTTCTCCTGGCACAATATTGTAATAAATGATAGCTGGAGTATTGTCTTTTGTATTCTCGCGGATTAATGGATCACGAACTACGGATTTTCGCAAAAATCCTTCTGTATATCCTTGGCGTACACCTTCCTGAATCGCTTCCTCCAATATACCACCCTCAAAATGAACATCCTGTCCCACTTCTAGGAAAATAACAGCCATTCCAGTATCTTGACAGATTGGGATCTGATCGTTGCGCGCAATTGTAAGGTTGTCTTGAAGCTGGTTCAAAATCTTTTTGCCAAGATCACTTTTTTCTGTATTGACAGCATCCGCAAGAGCCTTGTTCATATCACATGAAAGAGTATAATTTGCCTCAATGCACATCTCTTTAACGGCGTTTGTCACTTCTTTTACATCCAGTATTCTCATAAATTTCCTCATTTCTGCGCTGCTTTTTATGTATTCAAATTTGTGGATGCAGCGCAGACACAAACTTGAGAGTGAAAGATTAGAGAATTGTTCACTCTTTCTTTAAACTAATAAATTTTGTGCTAATAATATACAATAAGATCTGTAAATGTTGCCTTTGTAACAGCCGCCAAATCGAGGGGATAAAGCGCTAATTGTACCCCTAATTTACCACCACTTACAATCATTTTTTCCAAGTTATTTGCACTGTTATCGATCCTTGTAGTATACTGTTTTTTCATTCCAATTGCTGTACAACCACCTCGAATATAGCCTGTAACTGCATTGATTTCTTTTACAGGAATAAGCGCAACAGATTTCTCACCAACAGATTTTGCCGCCTTTTTCATATCTAATTCTGCCTCAATTGGAATCACAAACACAAAATAGTTTTTACTGTTTCCCTGTGCTACCAGTGTTTTATACATCTGTTCATGGGGTAATTGTAACATAGTAGCTATCTGGATTCCATCGTGAAATTCGTCACATTCGTAAAAATATGTTGTATATGAGATTTTTTGTGTATCTAAGATTCGCATTGCATTTGTCTTGATTTCCTTATTTTTTGCCATTGTTTACAATCCTTCTTTGTTGATTTATTATGAATTTATAGTATGGATGGCTATGTGGCCCACCAGACAACAGGTTGTGCATGATGGGAGTTTACTATGTTAGTTATCTCTATTTTACAATAGTTGCGCGTTACTTTACAAGATTTTTCAACTGAACTGTTGGTGCGATTTATATGTAAGAATCACATGCATGATATTGTAGAAGTTTGGCTTATTGTATAACCGATTCAAGTGCAATGAGTCAGAAGCTTCCATATATTTAAAGAAATTACCAACAAAAGCAATATTTTACTAGCAAGGTACAAAAGTATGTTTTTGTACAAAAAGCAGTGACACAAACCAGCCCTGGCTTATGTAAGTCAGGGCTAAATTTTTAAAAAGACTTTTTTGTTTGTATAGTACCTTGCCTTTTAACGATAAATGGTCATTTTTGAACACCAAGTATCTTATATAATTTTTCTAGTCCTTCTGTTTGACAGCGTAGAAATATAGGATCTTTAATCTGGCAGCTTGTCTCCTGAAATCGTTGGTCTAAATTTAGCAAATATTCATGGGCACGCTCTGTAATTTCAGCACCATGATCCAAAAGAATCACACAAATTTCCCCAATTTCCTCATAGAGCAAATGGGATTGACGAAGTACACTTTCTAAGGGGGTCAAAAATCCTGGCCAATCAATTCTGCCCGATTTAACATTTACGTCAACACCGGCCGCCAACAGCGCTTTAACCGCAATTGTACGCCCATGTGTTGCCGCACAATGCAATGGAGTCACACCAAAATCGTTGGCAACATCAACACTAGCTCCTAATTCAATTAAAAGTTGGACATCGCCATCCCAAACAGAAGCATGATTAAAAATTGGCGTTTTTCCATAATAATCCTTAAAATTTATATCTGCACCATATTCTTTGGCCCAGAAGGCAAATTCTCTTGGTAGAGGTGATAAAGAAAAGATATTGGAACCATATTTATTGGTTATAGCATTGGGGTCACATCGTAAAAGTTGTTCTTTTAGTTTTTCAATATTTCCATAGTTTAAAAGAGTTGTTATTTCTTTTGGAAGTCTTTTTCGCTTCGTAGCCATATTTCCCCCTAAGTTTTTTATGAAATTATATCTATTGAAATAGTATACTATATCTACATAGTCAAATCAATCAATGCAAAAAGAAACTTTTTTGGATTCTTTTGGAGTCTGTTGTGTTTGGCACATATATTGAATTTTATTTTTTTATCTATCCTCATTATAGTGCTCCTTTGGGGTACAATCGAGTAGAGAAGATTTATCTTCCCCTACTCGCCGTGCGGGGTGCGTGCAGCAAAGCTGCTAATTTCCTTATGCACCCCTGTGCATAAAAGGACAGAGAGTTTTTTGCTCTCTGTCCTTAAGATTTTGTAAGCCTTTTGGTAAATTGTATGAGAAAGAGACTACTAAAATTTACCAATATGATTTCCAATCACGATGCACTCGTACTAGACCTTCTAAGTAAAAAT
>CAJUHQ010000078.1:15900-17049 GCA_910586095.1 uncultured Lachnospiraceae bacterium
CATCTACACCGCGGTTTGTACAAGGGTTGTTGTCTGATTTTCGCGCATAGGTGCCATGAAGGAGAAGGCCGTTCGATTCACTTTTTGAGGAGACTGCACAGGTGTTTCGCAGCGCAAGTAATAGTCTTCTTGCCATTCCCTCATAATAGGAGGCTTTTTCTTTTGGCATATGTTTTGCCATTTCTAACATTCCACAAGCAGCAATAGCCGCTGAGGAAGAATCTCTAGGTTCGCTACTTCCATCATCAAAGTCAAAGTCCCAATAGGGAACTAAATTTTCTGGCAGATGCAGTAGAAAATATTCGGTTACCTTTTCAAAAATTTCTAGATAGGCTTCATTTTTAATATAGCGATATGCCATAGCAGAACCATAAATTCCCCATGCCTGCCCTCTAGCCCAAACAGAACCATCTCTATTTCCCTGATGTGTCACTCCCTTTACGGGTTCTCCTGTATCTGGATTAAAAAAGTAAGTATGATAGGTAGAATAGTCTGGCCGCACAATATAGTTCATCGCTGTTTGAATGTGCGCTTTTGCCTTATTTGCATAGTTCTCGTCTCCAGTCACCTCAGATGCCCAGAATAACAGCGGCATATTAAGCAGACAGTCAATAATAAGACGATAATTGTCGGGTGCTCCAATTGCTCCCCATGCTTGAAAAAACTGTCCTTTTTCACAAAAACGGCTAAGTAGATTGTCTGCTGCCATAATTGCCGCTTTTTTAGCTGTTTCGTTTCCTGTTAATTGCCATGCTGCCACACAAGAAGGAGAATATAAAAATCCCATATCATGATGATCCACGTCAACACGCTGCAAAATTCTTTGGGCAAAACTTTCTACTTGGATCTCACCCGCATTTTTGAGTTTTTCTGATTTTGTCTCCTCGTAAGAAAGCCAAATTTCCCCTGTCCAAAAACCTGTTGTCCACTCCACATTCTCTGATTTTGGATAAAAGTTGTTGCAGCTATTTGATTCTGGAAAACAGTCTGTAAACTCATCTACATTATTTTCTACCAATGAAACAGCAAGCAAAAGAGCTTCCTTTGCCTGCTCGTCATTCATGGCCTCATAGGACAGTAATCTTTCTTTCGTTTGCATATAAATCTCCATTCCGCCGCCTTTCAGTTGGCGGCACAAATAGTAATGAA
>CAJUHQ010000079.1:0-8263 GCA_910586095.1 uncultured Lachnospiraceae bacterium
GGCAGGTGAAGGCTGGAAAATGGCAGTGGCTGCTGTCACAGGTTTGATTGCAAAAGAAAATGTTGTGGCAACCTTTGGACTACTCTTTGGATATGCAGAAGTGGCAGAGGATGGCGCTGAGATTTGGGGGAACTTATCAGCGGTTATGGTGCCTGCTGCTGCATATGGATTTTTGGTATTTAATCTTTTGTGTGCGCCCTGTTTTGCGGCTATGGGAGCTATCAAGCGTGAGATGAACAGTGCTAGGTGGTTTTGGCTTGCAGTAGGATATCAGACTATGCTGGCGTATCTTACAGCGTTGTGCATTTATCAGATTGGTATGTTATTTACAACAGGAAATGTTGGGATAGGAACGATTGTAGCGTTTGTGTGCATTGTTAGCTTTGTGTATCTATTGTTTCGGCCATATAAAGAAAGCACAAAAAGAACAAAGAGAATATTAAAACCATCCAAACCAGCAAAGGAAGTAATATAATATATCTACTAAAGCGAGATAAAAGGTAGAAGTAGTATTACAAGTAGGGAGGTATCAAATGGGGACAATTATTACAGGGATTGTATTAGTAGGAACTATTGTTCTAGTGATTAGAAGTATGATCCATGACAAAAAGAAAGGAAAGTCACTACAGTGTGGCGGTGATTGCAGTCATTGTAAAGGGCAGTGCCATTAGCAGTAAACTTGTGCAGAGAAAATGATGTAAAAGTACACATAAATTCCAAAAGAAAAATGTCAACAAAGCTGACAGGTATCTAGCACACAAGTAGGGGAGAAAAGGCGTTCTTTACGTGATTGTGTGATGACGCGCGAAAAAGTAGAAATATTATAAAATAGTAGTTTCGCGGATATTTTCTAAGATACGTATCTCTGCTGTTGTGTAATAGTATTCTGATTCTGGAAGTTCACCAGAGGTCAAGTATGTAAAAAGTAAATCTAAAGGTTTTTGGCCTTGAATATGCGGCTGTTGGCATATGACCGCAGAAAGCACACCATCTTTTAGAAACTGTTCTGTGGTATCTGCTTTGTCAAAGGCAATGACACACAACTTTTTGCCAAGTCCTAGAGAGGAGATTGCACGACAGCCGCCATAGACACCGCCCGCAGCAAAAAATAAAGCATTGATTGTTGGCTGTTCTTTTAAGAGACGCAAGGTTTGCTCATAACTTTCGCGCTCATCATCATTGGTTTCGACCACAGATAGAATGTGCATGCGCGCAGAGTCAGGCTTTAACGCGTCGATAAAACCGGCAATGCGTTGTGTGTGACACAAAATATCAGAGGAGCCAGTAATGACACCAATTTGCACAGAACCGCTTGTCATAAGACGCATAAGTCCAGCAGCAGTTGCGCCACTAACTGTATAATGGCTGCCTACATAGGCTAGTCGTTTGGAATTCTCAATATCTGTATTGAGAGTGACCACAGGAATATTTTGCTCATAGAGATCATTGATTCGTGCACGGATGCGCTCATCATTACAAGGCGCTAGTGCAATGCCATTTACTTCCTTGCGCATCAGATCATCAATAGCATCTAACTGTGCTTCGACATCAATGGGAATTTGTTTTAGAATTACAGTACATCGATAGCAGGCTAAATCAGCCGCCTTTTCCTGGACTCCTTCGAGTACATCCGCAAAAAATGGGTTGTCTGCCAAAAAGAGAATCACCCCAAGTTTTAAATTCTTTTTCTGTGCTGCAAGGACAATGCCTGCTTTGTTTGGTCTATAGTGAAGTGCCTTTGCAATCTCTGTAACTTTTTGGGCAGTGGCAGGGTTGACCGATCCTCTGTTGTTGAGCACTCTGTCAACCGTTCCGCGTGAGACTCCGGCCAATGCAGCAATTTCTTTTATAGTAGCCATAGTCAGCCCTCCTTGATAAAGTAGTACAATCTTATGTATATTATAGATTTGGTGTTAAAAATTTGCAAGGGAATGTTGTTTATAGTAAACTTACATCATACTCGGTTTGATGTATTTGCCTCCTAGTTATTTTTACTAAAATATTTTTATAAAGTTAGTATTTTTTCTAAAAATAAAATATCATATACAAGGTACTTGATTTTTATACTATTACATTCTATTATTAAAGTAATCAGTAACTATGTGCACGGGCACGAAAAATATAATGTCTGTACATATAGTTGAGAGTAATTGTATGAGTATTCAAAAAGGAGGAATTTCATCATGAATAACTTACCACAAGTAAAGATTGGTATTGTAGCCGTGAGTCGTGACTGTTTTCCAGAAAGTTTGTCAGTAAATAGGAGAAAGACACTTGTAAAGGCATACGCCGACAAATATGGTATGGAGGATATCTATGAATGTCCTGTCTGTATTGTAGAGAGTGAGATTCATATGATGCAGGCACTTGAGGATATCAAGAAAGCAGGGTGTAACGCGCTTTGTGTATATCTTGGAAACTTTGGACCAGAGATTTCAGAGACGCTTTTAGCAAAACATTTTGATGGCCCTGCTATGTTTATTGCAGCGGCAGAAGAGACACAAAATGATCTGGTAGGCGGACGCGGCGATGCATATTGTGGAATGTTAAATGCGAGCTATAATTTAAAGCTTCGCAATATCAAGGCATATATCCCTGAGTATCCTGTAGGTACCGCAGATGAATGTGCTGATATGATAAAGGAATTTGTGCCCATTGCACGCGCAATTGTTGGTCTTTCTGACTTGAAGATTATCTCATTTGGACCTAGACCTCTCAATTTCCTAGCATGTAATGCACCAATCAAGCAACTCTACAATCTTGGAGTGGAGATTGAAGAGAATTCTGAACTTGACCTTTTTGAGGCGTTTAAGAAGCATGATGGAGATGAGCGGATTCCTGCAAAAGTAAAGGAGATGGAGGAAGAGCTTGGCACAGGCAATATGAAGCCAGAGGTTTTACCTAAGCTTGCACAATATGAGCTGACTCTTCTCGACTGGATAGAGGCGCATAAAGGATATCGCAAATATGTAGCGATTGCAGGAAAATGCTGGCCTGCGTTCCAGACACAATTTGGGTTTGTTCCTTGCTATGTCAACAGCCGTCTCACTGGAATGGGTATTCCTGTATCTTGTGAGGTTGATATCTATGGTTGCCTAAGCGAGTTTATTGGTACCTGTGTCAGCCAGGATGCAGTGACTTTGCTTGATATCAACAATACAGTTCCTGCGGATATGTATGAAGAGTCAATCAAAGATAAGTTCCAATATACACATCATGATACATTTATGGGATTCCATTGTGGAAATACCAATACAAAGAAACTTAGCTCTTGTAGCATGAAGTATCAAATGATTATGGCAAGAACACTTCCAGAAGAGGTGACACAAGGTACTCTTGAAGGTGACATTATTCCTGGTGATATCACATTTTATCGCCTGCAATCCACGGCGGACTCTAAGTTGCGTGCATATATTGCACAGGGAGAAGTGCTTCCTGTAGCGACTAAGTCGTTTGGGGGAATTGGTGTGTTTGCGATCCCTCAAATGCAACGTTTTTACCGCCATGTCTTGATTGAGAAAAACTATCCTCATCATGGAGCGGTAGCGTTTGGACACTTTGGAAAGGCATTGTTTGAGGTATTCAAATACATAGGCGTTCCAGTAGAAGATTTGGATTATAATCAGCCAAAAACACTTCCATATCCCACAGAAAATCCATTTGCATAGAGTAAAGAGTCTCTTTCCTAGAAATAGGGAAGGGACTTTTTTTGATTCAAGCTTGACATACAATGTATAATTGTATACAATTATACATTGTATACATGTTTATGCCATAAAAGGTATAGACAAAATGAACTTCTGTTTGTAAAAAGTGGTTATTGTTATGGAACAGACAGCAGACAAGTGTAAAGGAGATGAGGTACACAATGGCAAGCAATCAAGAATATTTTGAGAATCGTCCAGTTACAATGAATGAACATAATAACCTGTTACAGATTGAGGAGCATATGTATCAGCTTCAAGATGTGGAGAAGCCTAATGCATTTCGAAACATGTTTCCTTATAATGAAATACCTAAAATTCCTTTTAATGACAGGGTAGTTCCGCACAGTATGCCAAAAGAGATTTGGATCACAGACACCACCTTTCGGGATGGACAACAGTCACGTGCTCCATATAGTACAGAACAGATTGTGACAATCTATGATTATCTGCATAAACTCGGTGGACCCAATGGGATGATTCGCCAGAGTGAATTTTTCCTTTACAGCAAGAAGGATCGCGATGCTGTGTATAAGTGCATGGAACGCGGCTATGAGTTTCCAGAGGTTACTTCATGGATTCGGGCGAGTAAGGACGATTTCAAATTGGTTAAAGAAATCGGAATGAAACAGACAGGAATTCTTGTGAGTTGTTCAGATTATCATATTTTTTTAAAGCTAAAAATGACAAGGCGCCAGGCAATGGAACATTATTTGTCAGTAGTGCGCGATTGTTTAGAGGAAGGCATCAGTGTGCGGTGTCATCTTGAGGATATTACACGCGCAGACATATATGGATATGTTGTGCCGTTTTGCCAGGAATTAATGAAATTGTCACAGCAGTATCAGATTCCTATCACTGTGCGCGCTTGTGATACAATGGGATATGGCGTCAACTTTTCGGGAGCAGTTATACCACGTAGCGTGCAGGGAATTATTTATGCATTGCATACACATGCAGGAGTGCCACACCAATGGCTTGAATGGCATGGACATAATGATTTCTATAAGGCAGTCACAAACTCTACTACAGCGTGGTTGTATGGCTGTTCGGGTGTGAATACATCACTTTTTGGAATAGGAGAACGCACAGGTAATACGCCGCTTGAAGCCATGATCTTTGAGTATGCACAACTAAAAGGGACATTGAACGGAATGGATACCACCGTGATTACAGAGCTTGCAGAGTATTTTGAGAAGGAGATTGGATACCAGATCCCACCGCGAACTCCCTTTGTAGGCAAGAATTTCAATGTTACAAGAGCAGGGATTCATGCGGATGGATTGCTAAAAAATGAGGAGATTTACAATATCTTTGACACAGAAAAATTTTTAAACCGGCCTGTTTTGTGCGCTGTGTCAAATACATCTGGTCTTGCGGGCATCGCACATTGGATCAACACCTATTTCAGATTGTCAGATGAGGAAAAAATTAGTAAATCTTCAGAGCTTGTAGCATATATAAAGACCTGGGTGGACGCAGAGTATGAGAGTGGACGTGTGACTGTGCTGACAGATAATGAACTGCTTTCGGTCATTGATGAGGGCTGCAAGCTACTTGGAGTTGCGATCAAAAAAGAGTAAAGACAAGGTTGGCTTGGCAGCATTGTGACAGATTTATATTGAACTGTGCACGCTGAGAAAGGAGCATGAGTATAAAAATGAACGAATATGACGGAAATGGTGATACGTCAGATAAATATTCATTGAGTGGAAAAGTCTTTAAAAAGATTAGGAAAGATATATTAAGTAGGCGGTATCAGGAAAATGATGAGTTAAAGGAAGCTGTGATTGGAGAGGAGTTGGGTGTGAGTCGGACTCCAGTAAGAGAGGCATTTCGTCAGCTAGAATTGGAGGGGCTGATAAGGATTGTACCTAACAAGGGAGCTTATGTGACAGGAATCTCTTCTTCGGATGTGGCAGATATCTATGAAATTCGTTCATTATTAGAAGGATTGTGTGCGAGATGGGCCACAGAGAAAATAACAAAAGAGAAGATAGAGGAGATGGAGGAAACTATCCTTTTGAGTGAATTTCATCTGGCAAAGGAACACTATGACCAACTAATAGAGTTGGACAATCGATTTCACATGCAACTTTATGAGGCTTGTGGCAGCAAGATGTTGATTCATTTGCTCAAGGATTTTCATCAATATGTGCAAAAAGAGAGGCAGCAAACATTGTCTAATCGGGCGCGCAGTGTAGCTGCGGTAGCAGAACACAAGAGCATAGTGGAGGCAATCCGTAAGAAAGATGCACAGCTTGCAGAGAAGCTCGCCGATGAACATATTTGTAATGCCTATGAAAATATGGTAAAATGTGGATTGAGTGTTAGAACCGTATCATAACAGTAAGGAGTACGCTGTGATGTGTCTAACAAATTGAAGGCATATTGAGAAAGGAGCATGGTTATAAAGATGACAAAAATTCAAATGGTAACACCACTAGTAGAGATGGATGGAGATGAGATGACTCGTATTCTCTGGAAGATGATTAAGGAGGAGTTATTGCTTCCTTATATTGATCTAAAGACAGAGTACTATGATCTTGGTCTTGAGCATCGCAATGAAACAGACGATCAAGTAACAATTGATTCGGCAGAAGCGACCAAAAAATATGGGGTTGCTGTAAAGTGTGCTACAATCACACCAAATGCTGCGCGTATGACAGAGTACCATCTCAAGGAAATGTGGAAAAGTCCCAATGGAACAATCAGAGCCATATTAGATGGAACTGTATTTCGCACCCCAATTATTGTAAAAGGAATCGAACCTTGTGTAAAGAATTGGGAAAAGCCTATCACGCTAGCAAGACATGCATATGGAGATGTGTATAAAAATGCAGAAATCAAGATTCCAGGTGCAGGAACAGCAGAACTTGTCTTTACAGCCGAGGATGGAACCGTGACAAAAGAACTGATTCACACCTTTAAGGGAGCTGGTATTCTTCAGGGAATTCATAATACAAACGCATCTATTAGCAGTTTTGCACATGCATGTTTTCAGTATGCGCTTGACACAAAGCAGGATTTGTGGTTTGCGACAAAGGATACAATTTCAAAGAAATACGATCACACATTCAAAGATATTTTCCAGGAAATCTATGATGCAGAATATGCTAAGCAGTTCGCCACAGAAGGAATAGAGTACTTCTACACACTGATTGATGACGCAGTAGCTCGCGTGATGAAGGCGAAAGGCGGCTTTATATGGGCATGTAAGAATTATGATGGAGATGTTATGAGTGATATGGTAAGCTCTGCATTTGGTTCTCTTGCTATGATGACATCCGTGTTGGTATCCCCTTCTGGTGTATATGAGTACGAAGCTGCTCATGGCACAGTGCAGAGACATTATTATAAGCACTTACAAGGAGAGGAAACCTCAACGAACTCTGTAGCGACTATTTTTGCATGGACAGGCGCACTCAAAAAGCGTGGAGAGCTTGACAAGATAGAAGAGCTAGTGACATTTGCAGAAAAATTAGAACAAGCGACACTCAAGACAATTGAGTCTGGAAAGATGACGAAGGATTTGGCGCTCATCACTTCATTAAAAGATGTGACGGTGCTAAACAGTGAAGATTTTATCAAGGCAATTCGTGCAACTTATGAGGACATGAATGTTTGATTTTGCAGTAGCTGACATTCTGTGATGTAGTAGTTGTCTGGGAGGGAATCCAATTGATTAAGGATTCCCTCCTGCTTTAAAATTGTAGACAGGTTTTATGATCTTGTCGATTTGTACAGTGTCATTGATTACTGTAGCAATATCCTCTAATTTGCGATAGGCAAAAGGAGATTCGTCTAAGGTATCTTTGTTGACACAGATAGAGTGGATTCCTGCCATAGCTTTTTTAAACTCAGAGACAGTGTGATGTTCCTTGACCTCTGAACGACGATAGACGCGTCCAGAGCCATGTGGAGCAGAGTAGTTCCACTCTGCATTGCCACGTCCAGTTGCTAGAATGACTCCATCACGCATATTGATGGGAATAATGACACGCTCGCCTTCTTTGGCGCGGATAGCACCCTTTCGCAAGATGGGAACAGATTCAGAAAAATCAATATAATTGTGAATACAACAATATAAGTCAAGGACTTGCCATTTCATCCCGCGAACGATCTCATCAACAATCGCCGCGCGATTTATTTCGGCAAACTCCTGAGTGATGGCCAAATCATGAAAATAGGAATCTAGCAGTTCTCCAGTAAGACAGGTCATTTCATAGGATGCATAACCGCCTTGTTTTTTCATTTGCTGTTCATGTTGTCCTGCTTTAAGGTAGTATTCTGTTACTTCCATACCTAAATGTCTGCTGCCAGAGTGGATAATTAAGTAAAATGAACCATCATCATCTTGATCCACCTCAATAAAGTGGTTTCCGCCGCCTAGAGTACCAATACTCAAGTCAGCCCTGGTAGTATCGACGGCTTTTTGGCAGTGGAGTTGATTGAGATTGATTGTATGACTCAGTTTATGTGCATTTTTCCTGATTTTTCCACCAGAAGGTACAGATTCGCGAATAACAGTGTCTAATTTTTGATATTCAATATGTTTG
>CAJUHQ010000079.1:8273-16700 GCA_910586095.1 uncultured Lachnospiraceae bacterium
GTTTGGCCTTGATTTTAGCTAAGGTCATACCGCACCCGATATCAACGCCCACTAGGCTAGGCAGCAAAGAAGAGCCAACAGTCATAGTTAGCCCAATAGTACCGACTTTTCCAGGATGCACATCTGGCATCACGCGGATTTTGCTATCAGTTGCGCTGACATGGTTACAAATCATCTGTAACTGCTTTCTAGCATATTCATCAATGGCATATTGCTCATTGTCAACTGTGTAGACAATGGCGTTTGTAGCACTTCCATATATAGTAATCATAAAGGATATTCCTCCGTATTTTTATAAACATATGTTTGAGATCATTTTTGTGTCCAGACTGATGAAGGTTGCTGTATGAAGGGGGCATATAAAAATATTGTACTGTTTTTGAGAATATAGATCAAGCAATTTAAAAAATTTTGTGATACGTATGCTCTTTTATAAGGCTGAAAAAGATGTGTCGTTAGCAGAGTCAAAAGTAAAAACAGCATAGAAAAGAAAACGATATAGAAACAAAGTAGGTATGTACAGGAGGACAATATATAGAAAGGAAAGGGTTTTAGCCCTAAAAAGAGATGAAAAAAGAAAAAAATAGGAACTCATTTTCGGGTTCGCTCGGTTTTGTATTGACAGCAGCAGGAAGTGCAGTTGGCTTGGGAAATATTTGGCGTTTTCCTTATTTGGCGGCAAAAGATGGCGGTGGTTTGTACTTAGTAATTTATTTGGTACTAGCTTTGACATTTGGATTTACTTTGCTTACCACAGAGATTGCAATAGGAAGAAAGACCAAACAAAGTCCGTTGACGGCATACAGCAAGTTAAAATCAAATTGGGGATTTCTCGGTATTTTAGCGTGTCTGGTTCCTGTTATTATCCTGCCATATTACTGTGTGATAGGGGGATGGGTGGTAAAATATTTTCTTGCATACTTGACAGGGGGAGGCAGTGCAGCAGCGACAGATGGTTATTTTACAGACTTCATTACAGGAGAATGGTCGCCGATAGTGCTCACAGCTATTTTTTTGCTGATGGTAGCTTTTATTGTATTTCGTGGGATCAATAAGGGAATTGAATCCTCCTCAAAAATACTGATGCCATTACTGTTATTGCTAGTTGTAGGAATCGCATTTTTTTCATTGACCATCCACTATGAGGATGATTCAGGAGTGACAAGAACAGGACTTCAAGGCTTTGCAATTTATGTGATTCCCGATTTGACTGGAATGACAGTCAAAGGTTTTTTTACAGTGCTATTGGATGCAATGGGACAGTTGTTTTTTAGTCTTAGTGTCGCGATGGGAATTATGATTGCGTATGGTTCTTATGTTAAGGATGATGCCAATTTAGTGAAATCGATTAATCAGATTGAGTTGTTTGACACAGCAGTAGCTTTTTTGGCAGGCGTTATGATTATTCCTGCTGTGTACACATTTATGGGAAGAGAAGGAATGGCGGCATCAGGACCCAGCCTTATGTTTGTATCTTTGCCAAAAGTCTTTGCGTCAATGGGAAGAATAGGCAATCTAGTGGGATGCTTGTTCTTTGCGATGGTGTTGTTTGCAGCGCTGACAAGTGCGGTGTCTGTTATGGAGGCAGTTGTGTCTAGCTTTATGGACAAGTTTCATATGACGCGTATACAGGCAGCCGCTACGGAAACAGGCATTGCTTTGGCTGGTGGAGTGGTAGTGTGTCTTGGATATAATAAATTGTACTTTGAGATAAAACTGCCAAATGGCGCTGTTGCACAGATCTTGGATATTATGGATTATATTAGCAATAACTTTCTCATGCCCCTTGTGGCCATTGGAACGTGTCTGTTAATAGGTTGGGTGATAAAGCCTCCTGCCATTATTGAAGAAGTAGAAAAATCGGGCAGTAAATTTGGTAGAAAACGGTTGTATATTGTAATGATTCGATATATCGCTCCTATACTTTTGGTAATTTTACTACTAAAATCATTGGGAATACTGACCATTATATAATTTTGCATTTTCTATTGATATGTATATAAGTAAGAAGGAACCTACTAGTACAATTGTATATATACATATAGTGATAATGTTCTTTATTGGGATTATGAATGACTTCAATGGTTGTGATGTTGTGTGGATCAAAAAGACAGCATATTAGTTTATGCTGTTTTTTTGATCCACATGACTGTAAAGTAAACTAGTTACATCCATCATAAAGAAGTACTTGTCTTATTTTGAATTTTTTATCTAAAATAATTATAAATCATTCAAAGAAAAAGTACATTTTGTACATCTAATAAATGAAAGCATCAAAATAAGAGACTCGAGACTCTTTAGATCAACACAAAAATAAAACAAACAATCACAATATTTCAACTGAAGATTTGGTGAGATATAAATGCTTCAGATTTTGAAAGGAGTATAGTTAAAAAATGGATGTTTTAGTTTATCAGGCAAAAAGGCATGATAAGGAGGCATTTGGAAAACTGATTAGAATACATACAGCTTCTATGTATAAGGTGGCAAAAGCGATTCTCAAAAATGATGAGGATGTGGCTGATGCAATACAAGAAACCATCCTTGCATGCTGGGAAAAAATAAACACACTCAAGAAAAATAATTATTTTAAAACGTGGTTGATACGAATTTTAATCAATAATTGCAATGCCCTATATCGGCAGAGGAGTCGAATGGTTTTGGATGAGATCGTATCAGAAACGGCAGAGCAGGAGAAGCAATATGCAGCGATTGAATGGCAGGAATTTTTGAGATGTCTTGATGAAAAATATCGCATTGTCACAGTCTTGTACTATGTTGAGGGATTTAAAATTAGAGAGATTGCAGAGATCCTAGAATTGAATGAAAATACAGTAAGTACAAGACTTGCTAAAGCGCGAACACTCATGGAACAGCAGTATAATCAATAGAAAGAGAGGATAAGGAGTATGAGTTATTTTGAACATATAATACATAAACTGCAACAGGATCAGCATATACCCAAACAAGTGTTGGAAAAACGCGACGAGATATTAGCGAATTTGCCAGATGATAACCAATCTGGTATAAAACGAAAAGGACATAAAGGGATAGCAGTTGCAGCAGCAGTTCTTCTTGGTATAAGTATATTTTTTTGTGGATCGAATCCTGCAATTGCAGCAAAGATTCCATTTATTGGAAAAATATTTGAAAAGGTGGAAGAGGATGTTCCATTTGCTGGCGATTACAGTAAAAAAGCAGAGTCGCTCACAGTGGAAGAGGTTGGGGATTTGGACAGCTCTAGTACTAAAAAAGATGAATGGTCTGTAACCGATGCAGGTATCACAATTACAGCAACAGAAATTTATTGTGATGGTTTGTCTATTTTTCTGAGTGCACAAGTTCGCGTGGATCAAGGAGGCCTGCAAGCTATTCCATCGTATCATGTTATTGGAAAAGATACAGAGTCAGCAATGCTTTATGTAGATGGCAATTGGAGTGTAGTTCACGAAGGCGATCAACAAACGTTGAATCAAGTGAGGTTGGAAGGGAAGGTTCTCGATGATTGTACATTTATTGGCATGATGAAGCTAGATATGACAGAAAAAGATATGGAACAGGGAACGTTATATTTGCAAATGTCTACTATAGGATGGGACGATATGACAACTGAGAGTACACAAGATATTTCGGCGTCACATCAGATAAATGGACAGTGGAGTTTTGCTATACCATTTCATGTGGACACAGAGGCAACAAAGGAATTTGAAGTAAAACAGGAAAAAGATGGCTTTGCTATTCAAAATGTTTTTGTCTCTCCATATCAAGTAGTTACTTATATAGAGACACCAACAACCATCATTGAAAAGACAATTACTAGAACAGATTATGAGAAAAAATTAGGATTGCAAGAAGGAGAAGAAGCCCCAGATATGAGTTATGAGCAATTTGTCGATGCATATGGTACATCTAAGAAAGTGACTCCTTGTGAAACAGTAATCTGCAATCAAGATGGGGAGATATTGCCTGCGCAGGAGATGTCAACTACTGCGGGCACGACTGTCTTTGCTGTCAATGGAAAAGAGATTACAACACTTCATGTCTACTTATTTATTGACAGTGATGAGAAGAGTGACTATCAAGGAATAATTGATATGGAGGATGCAAAGAATAGAGCGATCGTTTCGGCAGAGATTTTGATAGAGTGATATTTTTTGCTGCACACAGGCACCTAGTTTTGATGGGGCTGTGTGCAGCAGGAGGAAAAATAGTTATTGTTGGGCTTAATTATAGTGATATCGGATTTTGTTTTTGACAAAAAAGTAAATCGTCATGAGTAGTGTCATCAACTCTGCGGCAACCACGGCAAGCCAAATACCATTTAAATCAAATAACAATGGCATGACCATAACAGCGACAATTTGAAAGAGCAACGTTCTCAAAAATGAGATTAGTGCAGAGATTAGACCATTTCCCAATGCTGTGAAAAAGGCAGAACCAAAAATATTGAATCCCATAACCAAAAAAGATAGAGAATACAGGCAAAAACCATGTGTTGTGAGCGTTGCGAGCGCGTCGTCATATCCCACAAAGATTTGTACAAGGGGACCTGACAGGGCAATAGCTGACAAGGTTAAAAATCCATCAGAAAGTGCAATTAGAAAAAGACTTTTTTGATAGAGTCCTTTGAGTTCGCCATAGTTGCCAGCGCCATAGTGATAGCTAATGACAGGTGCACTTCCAATAGAATACCCAATAAAGATTGCGGCAAAAATAAAATTCACATACATAATTACGCCGTAAGCTGCAATACCATCTTCTCCAATATAATGCATAAGTTGAAAGTTATACAAAATATTGATGAGTGACATGGAGACATTGGTCATAAGTTCAGAGGAACCATTGATGCATGTTTTTAACAGAATCGCTTTGTTTAGTTTGGTTTTGCACAATCGTAGTTTGCTAGTGTTTGGCATTAAAAAGTAGAAAAGGGGTATGATTCCGCCAACAATCTGACTGATAGCAGTAGCCAAAGCGGCACCAACAATTCCCCAATCAAACAGAGCAATAAATACAAAATCTAAAAACATATTTGTGAGGCCAGCAAGTACAGTGATAGCAAGCCCAAGCTGCGGTTTCTCGGCGGTGACAAAAAAGCTTTGAAAGACATTTTGCATCATAAATGGAATCAGAGTAACAAGAATAATCCTCCCATAAAGAACGCAATACTCTAACATTGCACCCTGTGCACCAAAAGCCATAGCTACAGGGCGCAGTAAGAGTAGTCCTACTATTGTCAGCAAAAGACCACAGCCAATCACAGCATAGAGAATCATAGAAAAATACTCGTTTGCTTTTTGCGGTTTTCCTTCTCCTAGAGTTTGGGCAATAATAGCGCTCCCACCAGTACCAAACATAAAACCAAGAGAACCTAAGAGTATTAAAAAGGGCATGATTAGGTTGACTGCTGCAAAAGGAGTTTTTCCGGCAAAGTTTGAGACAAATAAGCCATCGACAACGCCATAGATAGAAGTAAAGATCATCATAATAATAGAAGGCAATACAAAACGTATCAGCCTCTTATATGTAAAATGGTCAGATAATTGAATGGTCATGGTTAGATTAATCCTTTCCGTCAAGATTTTTGGTGAGTGTTCGCAGATAAGTTAAATAGGTTTCAGTCAAAAAAAGCAAGGATGTCCGTTGTTCGGGGGCCATCTGTTTGAACGCTTGGTTTTCCATTGCTATAATAGGCGTAATTTTTTCATCCACATAATGTCGTCCCTTCTCAGTTAAAAAGATTTGCATTTCACGTCCTTTTCCAGGTTTCATATATAGGATTTCTTCTTGTTCTAGTTTTCGTATAGAGGAGTGAATCGTTTGCTTGCTAGAGAAGGAATATGCACAGATATCCTTCTGACAACACCCATCACCAAGAGCCGCAATGGAATATAAAATATCAAATGTACTGGCTGACATTTTGGACTGTACACAAATAGATCGGTACAAATCAGAAAATGCCTTAGTTAATCGATTAAATTCATTGACTTCATTTCCAATAATAGAACGCATACACATCCTCCTTATTTGATGACAAATATTCATTGTCTCTGATTAAAAAACATAGAGATTAAAGTCGGGCACTACAAGTACGATTTCGTACTTGATATTCTAATGCCAATTATAATTTTTGTCAAGAAAAAAAGCTTCTTGCATATAAAAATTATTGCAAGAAGCTTTTTGATTATTTTTAGAAGAGTAGTAACATTATTCTGATAGTTCTTCCCACTTTGCATACAACATTTCAAGCTCGGCGACAAGATCTGCCTTCTCTTTGGAAAGAGTTTGAAGTTTCACTGCATTTGTGGCATTTTCTGGTTTTGCAATCTCATCATCAAGCGCTGCACTTTTCTGTTCAAGTTGCTCTATTTTTTCTTCACATTTTTTGAGATCGTTCTCTTTTTTGCGAGCAAGTGCTTGTGTTTCCTTTTGTTGTTTCCAGTCTAATTTTTGAGCAGTAGGCATCTGTGCAGGTATAGAAGAGGAAGGAATCTCAAAACTGGAGGTCTGCACATCTTTTTTCTCAAGATAATAGTCATAGTTTCCAATGTAATTGACAAAAGTCTGATGTGTGAGGTCTAGAATCCGGCTTGCTGTTTTGTTGATAAAGTAGCGGTCGTGGGACACATAGAGTATTGTGCCCTCATATGCATTTAAGGCTGTTTCAAGAATCTCTTTTGACACAATATCCAAATGATTCGTAGGCTCATCGAGAATCAGGAAATTGGCTTCGGAAAGCATAAGTTTTGCAAGAGATACACGTCCGCGTTCTCCGCCGCTTAATGTGCCGATTTTTTGAAATACATCTTCCCCCGTAAACAAGAAAGCAGCAAGTGTATTACGGATTTCGGTGTTAGTCAGATAAGGGTAGTCATCACTGATTTCCTCAAACAATGTTTTTTCCATATGGAGAACATGATGCTCTTGGTCATAGTAGCCAATTTCCACATTGGCACCTAATTTTATGGTACCTGCGTCGGCAGGAATAAGTTCATTGATGATTTTGAGCAGCGTGGTTTTTCCAGTGCCATTATCACCAATGATGGCAACGTGTTCCCCACGTTTTATTTCAAATGAGACATTTTCAAAAAGAGGCGGTTGCCCATCAAAGTGTTTAGATAGATCAGTCACTTGCATCACATCATTGCCACTTACTTTGTGTGGCGTAAGCATGAGCTTCATGTCAGTTCTCGCTTCAGTTGGTTTTTCTAAGCGTTCTATTTTGTCGAGAAGCTTTTCGCGGCTCTCTGCACGCTTAATAGATTTTTCGCGATTAAACTGTCGAAGCTTTTCAATAACTGCTTCCTGATGTCGAATTTCCCGTTGTTGATTGAGGTATGCATTCATCTTTTCTGTGCGAAGCTGTTGTTTTTGGAGGGCATAGGCAGAATAGTTTCCAGGGAAGGAAGTGACTACTCCTTGGTCGATTTCAATAATTTTTGTGGCAATTTTATCAAGAAAATAACGGTCATGTGAGACAATTACCACAGCACCCTTGTAGTTTAGTAAGTATGTTTCTAACCATGCAATCGAATTCAGATCCAAATGGTTGGTAGGCTCGTCGAGCATAATCAAATCGGGTTTTTGTAGTAAAAGCTTTCCAAGTGCAATGCGTGTCTTTTGCCCTCCCGATAATGTGGCTATTTTTTTAGAAAAATCTGTTTCGTCAAAACCAAGTCCTTTTAAAATGCCAGTTACTTCACTTTTGTAGGCATAACCATTGATTGATTCAAAGTGATGTGTTAAATCAGCGTATTTTTTTAGTAGCAGCTCTAATTCAGCACCTTGAGCAGATTTCATCTCAAGTTCTGCCTGACGCATAGAAGTCTCTAACGCAAGGACGTCCCTTTTTACGGTGAGAAGTTCGTCAAATATGGTATTTTCGCTGTCTACAGCTTGGTGTTGAGCTAGATATCCATAACTTTTTCCCTTTGCAAAAGTCACGAGTCCTGTATCGGCTGGAAGTAGTCCTGTTATAATTTTTAACAGAGTAGTTTTGCCAGCACCGTTGATACCAACAATAGCAGCTTTCTCAAAATCTTCTATATGAAAGGATGCATTTTTGAGAACATGGTTGTCCACAAAAGTTTTGTCAATATTATTGCATGATAAAATCATAGCAGCCTCCTTTTATATCATTGTCATTTAGTTTATTATTTACAACCTTTACCATTATAAAAGAGAATGTCTATAAAAGCAATCTGTTCTATAGATATTTCTAGACAGATATTTCTAGTTGCTTTTCACACCGAATAATCGTAAATTAATGTGAAATCTGGCATGGGTGTGAATTGTAACTATTTCTAAAAACATCTTTTTAAAGATAAAAAAATCAATTGACATTAGAAGATATTTATGATAGTCTATACAAGACAAGCTGCTATAGCACAGTCGGTAGTGCGCAACATTGGTAGTGTTGAGGTCACC
>CAJUHQ010000080.1 GCA_910586095.1 uncultured Lachnospiraceae bacterium
CGTCTTAACCGCTTGACCAACGAGCCATAAACTGTTATATAAATTTAAATATGTAACTTTTCTAAAATTTATTTGGCCTGTCTGTATTCCTGACAGCTATTAAATCATACAACAGTTTTATCAAAAATGCAAGCATTATTTTTATTTTTTTACTTATTTTTTTGTTCACGAATATTTGCCACAATATAGAACAATCTATGTTGGTCAAAAACATAAGTCCATGCTGTCAATAATTAGATTGAAAAATCTTTTATTTTCCAATCTAATTATTATTTTGCTCATTTATATGATAAGGTTGGAAATGCGCAAGAACTTGTTCCGAGAGACTTTTATAATTTTTTTGCCGAGTGATTTCTACAAGTTCTAATGCAGTCATATCAACAATTGTAGTTGGTATTCTATCCTGTTTTGCGTGTTGTCTTAATTCATGTAACAGTGCTTCGCGATCTTTGCTACTATCCATATTGATAAAATCAACTAAAATCATTCCAGTGAGGTTTCTGAGGCGAATCTGATACATAATTTCTTTAGCTGCTTCCATATTGATAGATAAAACATATTCTGAAGTTACCTTTTTAGAGATATTTTTGCCAGAGTTTACATCAATGACATACATAGCTTCTGTCTTTTCTATCACTAAATAGGCGCCAGATTTTAACCATACCTTAGATTTTAACAGTCCCTCCAATTTGGTTTCGATGCTGTATCGTTTCTGTAATGGATAGGAATCTGTGTAGAAGGTAAGTTTTTCCTGCAATTCGGGGACATATATGCCAAGATATACAGATAGTTGTTCATAAAGCTGTTGGCTGTCTGTAATGAGACTACTATATTCTAGGTTTTGTCTGTCACGCAGTAAGGTAATATAAGGCGGTGGCGCTTGCCAGATTTTACTGTAGCAGGTTCGATGAATTCCTTCTGTCAAGAGTATATCCATCTGTGAACAAAGTTGTCTTAATTCTGTTTCTATAATAGATAATTTTGCGTCATCGTTTTGCGTAGTGGCTATAAGCTCACCAGCATTGGTTCGCAGAATAATACCATATTTGTTGTCTTCTGGAATGATTTTTAGCAATTTTTCACGTACAGCCTTAGAGCATTTTTTGGATACCCCTTTCTTTTTATTTGCGTTTGTGACAACGCTGTATTTTCCAGAAAGAGCCAAATTCACAGTAAATACTGGATCTTTGCTGCGAACAGCCTCCGTTTCTAACTGTACAATCAGTTCATCTCCTACTTTAATTGATCCGTTATATTCGCGGTTGAGCAAAACAGGCATATAGTTGTCATCAAGTGGAAGAAATCCTCTTTGTCCCTTTTGATAATCAATAAAGGCAGCATTGATATTTTTGGAGACATTGATGACTTTGGCTATAAAAATATCACCTAAATTTGTTGCGTGAGAATAGTCATTAGGATAAATACTAACGGTTTCTAGTCTATTTGATTGAACATCAATAGAATAGGCTAAAATTCCTTGCGCATATTCTGAAAGTACAAAACGTATATCAGACATTAATAATCACTTCCTATATATCCGAGTGGTTTGAGATCGAGGGTTTCAGGGGTGCCTAGATTCATATAAGTCTCCTCACGTGTAATTAACAGTCCAAATTCATCAAATGAAGTATGATTATACTCATAGAGAGCCTTAAACACCAAAGTAGGCTTGATATTGCCAGAACTGCTCGCATCAACAGTCAGATGGATGACATCAAGGTCAGGGTCATAAATACATTCATAAATAAAAGGTTTCATATCAAAAGTCACTTCGCTTTTTTTAGTTTGCTTAGTCACTGTAATTTTTGTTTGGTTATAGAATGTATTTATTGATACAGTATTTAAAAAGGATGGTCTATATCCTTCGCGAAATCGTATGGTATATTTGGCAGCCGCTACACTTGCCATAGCATTGCCAGCATGTTCGGGCAATAGACATACTTCTAGAATGTGAATCCCCTCTGCCATTTGTTCATTTAGAGAATTCATTAGTTGAACTGAACTTGTAAGGGAATTGACTTCAATGTCCATATATTCTCCATTACTCTCCAACCCTACTCCAAGAGGTGCAGCAAATGTCATGATTTGATGTGGACTAAAACCTGATGAATACTTGATATCAATTTTTGCACGGCGAATTGCCTTCTGAAAATATCGCATGACATCCAAATGACCAATAAACTTGAGTGCACCATGTTTGGAAAATTTTACTCTTATTTTCATAATCTATTCTGTCCTTTGCTTATTCTGTGCGCGCTTCGAGGCAAACACCACAGTGAAATCGTGCTGCTCCGCAGGCATTGCACTGTTGCCTACAGTTTTGAGATGTCTGCTGCTGTTGAGACTTTACCCATTCTTTTGTTAGAAATTCTTTAGAGACTCCACAATCAATAAAATCCCAAGGAAATATTTCATCTAGACTGCGTTTTCGTGTTGTGTAGAATTCAATATCTATGCCACATTCCTCAAATGTTTTTATCCATAGATCATGATGATAAAATTCACTCCATGCATCAAACATACAACCTTTCTGATATGCCTTTATAATTGGTTTGCACAGACGCCTATCACCACGGGCAAGGATTCCTTCCATGACACTTGCGTCTGCTTCATGCCAATTGTATTTAATACTTTTTTGGTGACTTTGTGCTACGATTGCTTTTCTAGTGGCATATGCTTTTTCAATAAATTGTTCTTTAGTGCATTGTGCTGCCCACTGAAATGGAGTGAATGGTTTTGGGATAAAAAAGGAGGTACTCGCAACGATTTGTACTTTTCCATTTCGTTTTTCTTTAGGAACTGTATCGTAATATACAGTAGCAATCTCATTAGACAACTCTGCGATTCCTTTTATGTCTTCGTCTGTTTCTGTTGGAAGTCCTAGCATAAAATAGAGCTTGACACGATTCCAACCACCCTCAAATGCAAGTGCTGCTCCCTTTAAGATATCTTCTTGTGTAAGTCCTTTGTTGATTACATCACGTAGTCTTTGACTTCCTGCTTCTGGAGCAAAAGTCAGGCTACTCTTTTTGATATCTTGGACCTGTTTCATAGCTTCTAGTGAAAAGGCGTCGATTCGAAGAGAAGGAAGAGAAATATTTACATTTCTTTCACGACATTGGTCAATCAGAAAATGAACTAATTCTTCAAGTCGTGAGTAATCACTGGAGCTAAGGGAGCTGAGAGTAATTTCTTCATAACCTGTGTTGTCTAACATAGTGAGCGCATACTCTGCAAGCATCTTTACATCACGCTCTCTGACAGGTCGATAGAGTTGTCCTGCTTGGCAAAACCGACAACCACGGATACATCCTCTTTGAATTTCAAGAACAACTCGTTCTTGAGTACATTTAATAAAAGGAACAATTGGCTTTTTGGGATAATAAGTATTTGTAAGATCTGTGACCAATTCCTTAGTTATTACGGTTGGAATGTCTTTTTGGTTTGGCATAAAAGATTGTATAGTTCCATCTGCGTGATACTGAACTGTATAGAATCTTGGAACATACATACCAGGAAGTTTTGCAGCTTCAATTAAAAATGTTTCGCGCGAACATCCTTCCTTTTGGCAACGCTTATACAAGTCTAATAGATTTCGATATTGTGTTTCACCCTCCCCAATATAGAACATATCAAAAAAATCGGCAATTGGTTCGGGATTGTAGCTGCATGGGCCTCCACCAATAACAATTGGATCTTCCCAAGTTCGTTCGGTTGCAAGTAAAGGTATCTGTGATAAATCGAGGATTTGCAAAATATTTGTATAACACATCTCATATTGAAGCGTTATTCCCAAAAAGTCAAAAGATTTGATGGGATCTTGTGATTCCAGTGCAAATAAAGGGATTTTTTTATCACGCATAATACGGTCAAGATCAGGCCACGGTGAATATACACGTTCGCACCATGTGTCATCAAACTGATTAAACATATCATATAGGATTTGTATTCCTAGATGGGACATTCCTATTTCATAGACATCTGGAAAACACATGGCAAATCGAACAGCAATCGAATCTTTATTTTTTGTAACACTGTTGATTTCATTGCCAATATATCGTGCTGGTTTTTCAACTTGTAATAATATTTCGTCGTTTAAAGCTAGTTTTCGCATAATTTTTATCCAATCCCAAACAATTGTTGACAGGTTAATACGCGCAGTTTAGACATTCTTAGGAATACCAAACTGCGCGCATGATTCACACAAAATCCATTTTTTAATTATGATGGAGTTATTGCGGTAGTACAGGAATTTCTTGTGGAATCATTTTTCCATTGGTATCAAAGATATAAGGAATTCCTGCTATCTCGACAATGCCTGTCTGCATGTTGCCATTTGCGTCAAAGTAATACAAGCTATCCTCAATCGCAGTTAATCCCGTAACCATATGTCCATCGACATCATAATATTTGACAGAGATACCATCGTTAAACCAACCTGTATACAGTACTCCATCAGGTGCAAACAAATATGATAATCCATTTAGATTTTGAACACCTGTAACCATACGTCCGACAGCGTCAAAGAAATAGGTTTTTCCATCGATTGTCTGCCATCCTGTAACTCTATGACCATCAATAGTAGAAAGATAATAGTTGTTTACTCCATCATTGAACCATCCACGCACCATAGGGCCACTTAATGCAAAGAGGAATGTCTGATCTCCTAAAGTCTGCCATCCTGTCTGCATAACACCAGTTTCATTGAAATAATAGTTGTTGTTGTCTATAGTACTTAGCCCAACTAGCATATGTCCATCAAAATCAAAGAAACGCTTTCCGTCAGGAAAATCAAAAAATCCTGTATACATTACACCGTCGGGGGCAAAAAAGTAAGATAGTCCATTGATATTTTGAAGGCCTGTCAGCATTTTACCATCCGTATCAAAACAATACATACCAAGTCCTATAGGGGTGAATCCTACAGACATCACGCCGTCTGGCTGTAGATAATATATTCCGTCTTCAAGTGGTAACCATCCCGTTACCATTCGACCAGCAGGATCTAGATAATATTTTGCAAGTCCTAGATCAAGCCAACCGCGCTGCATTTTGTAATTGATATAATAATGCAAAAATCCTTTTCGTGCAACCCAACCTGTGTTGACAATACTTGTGGAAAAATCTTTTAGCGCGTAGTCAAGATCTACGTTTCCGTTTATTCCAGGTACACTGCCCTTATCTGTATACTGCCATACTGCGGCATCTGGAATCCCTAATGTGTCACCCCAGTGAGCAACCCATTTGTCATAAAAGACAGGTCCAATTCGTTTGGTAAACCATGAGGTGCTAGAGTAAACCATTGGATAATAGCCTTCTGCCTCAACCAATGCACAGAAGGTATTTGCCATGAGAGCCAGTGTTTCAGGGGGAAGATTTTTATGTGCTTTATCATCTTCCACATCCCATACGACAGGATAGGATACTGGTATATCTTTGATTGCATCTAAAACAAACTGTGCTTCTAGTGCGGCTTCCTCCACAGTAGTTGCATAAGAGTATATGTAAACGCCTGTCTTGATACCTACTTGCTGTGCAGCAAGCATATTGTAATAAAAATCTTTGTCAATTCCATATTTGGTGTTTCCAACACGGATAAAGACAAATGACACACCGCTTTGTGCCACAGCCTGCCAGTCTATAGTTCCTTGCCATTTTGAGACATCAATCCCGTTTTCTATTACTGCTGCTTCTGTCTGAAATGTAGGTATGCTAGAGAGCAGGCCTATTGTGAGAAGCATGCAAATAATACGTGTAACTTTTGTGGCTGATTTTTTCATTATCATCAGTCTTGTGTCCTCCCATTGTTGTTCATCTTATTGATGTTCTATAGTAGTTTCTCAATTTCACGTGAAGCATTTATCAGGCCATATGGCCAATTTTCGTTGCAATGATATGTAGTATTGATTTTCAAATCGGATTACGACGTTAACTTTACAGACTTCCCTTAGTCGAAAGGACTCCTTCGACACGTTCGTCTAGAGATACAGCATCACTAAGAGCCTTGGCAAAAGCTTTAAAAATAGATTCGATCATGTGATGGCTATTCTCACCACTAAATAATTTGATATGGATATTCATACCAGCACTATAAGCTACTGCATAGAAAAATTCCTTGGTCAAAGAAGTGTCAAAGTCGCCAACCATGTTATGAGGAAAGGTACAATCAAATTGTAGATAAGGACGTCCACACAAATCGACTGCGCAGAGTGCAAGAGCATCATCCATTGGCAGAACAAAAAAACCATATCGTTTGATGCCTTTTTTATCACCAATAGCCTCTTTGATGGCCATTCCTAATACAATGCCAGCATCTTCTACAGAGTGATGTCCATCAACATGTAAATCTCCCTTAATTTTGACTGTGAGATCAAAAAAGCCATGTCTTGAAAAGCCTTCGAGCATATGGTCAAAGAATCCAATACCTGTGTCAACTGTAGATTTGCCCTTTCCGTCAAGAGTAAGATTTATCGAAATATCAGTTTCTTTTGTTGTTCTTTTTATAGTTGCTGTTCTATCCATATACTTTGTCCTTTCATCCACAAAAACTCTTTTAATTGTTTTGCTTTTGTCCAAAATATAAGGACAATTCAGCAGCAATGTGTTCACCTAGAACAATATTTCCATTATCTTTTGGGTGTATGCCATCTCTAAGATAATAGTCTGATGCCTCTTGGCTAGTACAATCCATAAAGCCAATATCATAAAGTTCAATAATATGAAAACCATACTCTGCTGCCAATTTGCGCTGTACTTCTAAAAAGTCATTCAAAGTAGGCTTTCCTGCAAAATCAGAGTAGGTACATTCTGATGTTTTGGCAATATCATACATAGTTACAAAAAAGATTTCATTATCGCCATAATATTGTTTTAACTGTTTCATAAAATAGCGCACTGCTCCACAATATCCAGCGGTACTTACTTTGTCGTCAATATTTCCAAAGCGTTTGTCTGGCACAACACTCAAATAATCATTGACTCCTGCAAACACAACAATAATATCGGAGTTTACATTTGTAACGTTGCTAAAATTTGAGGCGAGTGATAGATCATCACCTCCATATTGCGCAAACATTCGTCCGCCTTTGCCATGATTTAGGAGAGTATTAAAGTGCAGATACGCATTTGCATATGTAACGTAGCTGACAAAGTTCCCATTTTCATCCACTGCACTTGTGATTCCCTCTGTGATGCTGTCGCCTATAAATACAATGTTTTTAGTTCGAAAATCAAATGCATTATTATCTAGTATTTGTCGATCCATTTGGTTAATTTTAGTCGTTTTGTCCTTAGAATTTTCAAGACTATACAATGTTTCACGTGCTGCCGCAAAATTTGCTTGTTGTTCTCTTCGCGCTGCAAGTTCCCCCTCAGAAAAGTCGGTGACCATTTCTAAACTTTCACTGCTAGTCTCTGTTTCTTGTGGAGTATTGTCTGTGGAAGTCTCCGGTGGCGTCTGTGTTGTCTCTGTTTGAGGCACAGCAGATTCTTCTGATGGCTCAGTTTGTGTTGGAAGAGTTTCTGTACTTTCGGGACTTGTCTCTAAGACCAAATCTCCTGGTTGTAAAGTTCCACAACAAATACAGCCTGTACAAGTACAACCTTCTAGACAACCTATCCGTACAATCTCGTCTTCATTATTGTTAGTAGTGTTTCCCGAGTTATCAACCCAGTGTCCACAACCAGTAGCTGATATAGCTATCACGGTTGTCATTAAAAATGCTATTATTGATTTTCTTTTCATTAATTGCCCCTCTTTTACTCACATATTTAAGGCAGGATCATGTCTTAACAGTTTTAGACATTCGGCTTCATGAAATCTGTCGTCGGACATATAAAATACTGCAAGCTCTTTACTTCTCTCATCCAAAAGCTCATTGCTTGCTGTAAGGTTTCCAGGATGAAACATAAGTTCTAATTGTTTTCCCTTACGATTGGCATAGGCTTGGTATGCTGGAAGAAGTGCCTTTACTACTTCCATTTTCATCTTACAAGTATATAGAATTCCAAAAAATATTGGTGTCAAAATCCCCTCTTTCTGTAGTAGTTTTTTATTTCTTTTTGCATATAACTTTAATACACTCCATTTTATCCAGTTGACTTTTGGAACGTCTCTGCGCATACTGGTATGATGCAAGATAGGTGTTAGTGGGTCTACTGGAATACGAATATAATGGATTGAAAGTTGTTGAAACTCTGGCTCTGACAATACATCCATCAAACTGTCAAATATAATAGGGATCATATGATAGTGTTGATGTGAATCAATCGCGGTGATCCCAAAATCATTGTCAAATGCTACTGCTCGAATCTGTGCCCGAATTTCTTCTTTGATTTGTTTGACAAGATGTTTTTTATTTATTCCTTTTTTAATATAATTCCATTTAAAAAATTGAATAAAAGATTTATTAAAAAATCCTGTGCGATCCACTAGAAGTGGAACACAAGATGCTTCTGAAAGAGATTTGCCTTCCACAAAATTTAAGTGCAACACACGTCGTATCTTGTTTTTGTCAGGATCAACTTCGTTGAGTAGTTTTGCTGTGTCAGGAAGAATCCCCGTATTGGGCAGTATACTTATGCTGTTGAGAACTCCATTTGTATGACAAGCTAAAATTCTTTTGGACTGTTCAATAGTCACACCATAATCATCTGCATGAAACCAAATTTTATTGTTCATTGCTGCTTATTCCTCATGAATTTTCATGTGTCCAAGACATCTGAATAAGATATCGAAAAAACTTAAAATTTGTTGTTACATATCGTTTCCACAGACGCTTTGGATCTTGTATCAATCGGTACAACCATTCAAGGCAAAGTTTTTGCATAATTTTGGGTGCGCGTTTGATTGTTCCTGCAAGGTAGTTAAACCCTGCTCCAACCCCAATCATAACAGCTTGGACTTGATCTTGGTGTAGATGCATCCATTCTTCTTGTTTGGGTGCTCCAAGTCCCACCCAGATAAAATCGGGCTGTGCAGCATTAATCTGTGCGATTATGCTGGCATCTTCCTCTGTACTGAGAGGTTTGAATGGGGGCGAATACATTCCTGCTATTGTCACACCTGGATATTTTTTGATGATTGTTCTTTTCATTTCTGCAAGAGTTTCTGGGGTTGAACCATAGAAAAAATGACGATACCCCTTTTTGTAGGAACATTGAAAAAGTTCTAACATCAAATCAGGACCAGTGACTCTTCTAGCATTTTTATAGCCTTTTAGTTTGCAGTACACGGATAATGGAGCTCCATCGGGCAGTGCCATAGCCGCCTCGTTTTGTATTGTACAATATGCTTTATTTTCGTAGGATAAAACAGTAGTGTGCACATTAGAAACACAAATATACTTTCCTCTTAGCTCCTCTAAATGTGTCGTGATATAGGATAAGGTATCTTGCATAGTTGTGATATTGATATTGGTCTTTAATATTTTTAAATACTGCAATTCTTTCATAATTTGATAGGTTACTCCTTACTCCTACGAAAGTTAATAGAGCTCAATAATTTCAAATTCGTATTATTTTGATCCCTTTTGTCCTAATACTGTAAAAATGGTGCGAAACAAAATTTTGATATCGAGTCCAATAGACCAATTATCAATATATTCTAGATCTAATTTTACAATCTCATCAAAATCTTGAATATCGCTTCTACCACTTACTTGCCACATGCCTGTAAGGCCTGGCGTAATGCTCATGCGTCTTCGATAATAACCATTATATTGTCTAAATTCATCTTCTGTTGGCGGACGTGTTCCAACTAAACTCATATTTCCAACTAAAATATTGAGAAATTGAGGTGTTTCATCAATGCTTGTCTTTCGGATAAACTGGCCAACCCTTGTGATACGTGGATCATCTTCTATCTTGAACATAAGTCCTTTAATCTCATTTTGGGCGGCAAGTTCCTTTTTGCGTTCTTCTGCATCAATATACATGGAACGAAATTTCCAGATTTTAAAACGGCGTCCATTTTTGCCTATTCGCGTCTGTGAAAAAAAGATTGGTCCTGGTGAATCTAGTTTGATTGCAAGTGCCACAAATGGAGTAATTAAACTAGTCAATGCAAGTCCTACTAAAGATCCTACAATATCCATCAATCGCTTGATAAGAAGACGTCGCGAATCCATTGTTTTAAGAGCAAAAGAAATAACACTGTATCCACCCATTTGTTGTACATACGTATTGGGATTAGACCGGCTAAAAATATCAACATTGTAGTGACAGATCAATCCCATTTCTTCAAATCGCTGAACTAGATCTCTAATCTCAGGTGCTGGAACATCTGGAAGGCAGATAAATACATCGTCAACCATCATACGAACTACTGTTTCGTATAAATCTTCCTTTGTTGCAACAACGGGAACATCACAAATGTTTTGACCTGTTTTGCAGCAATCATAGACAACTGCGGCGGTAACATCATAATACCATTCTCTATTTTTTATTAAGGTATTAAGAACCTCCTGAATGTTGTGTTCTGCGGCAATGACTAGCATTTTATCAGCATTGGTACTTTTTCTATAATAGTTCCACATCATTTTTTTAAAAATCATATGGGCTACATAAGTGATTAGGATATTTAGTGCACCAAAAATACTATATACCGAACGTGAAAAATCATATGACTGTTGTGTGAGATAAAGGATCACTACAAGTCCTGCCACCAAGATTAGTGTATATCTAGAAGTATAATAAAATTCTTGATAATATCCTCTAGTAAAAAAATTTCGATTTGCATCGAGAAACATATTGTAAAGCAGACAGAGAACAACAATATAGGTTCCTACCATAAGATGAAACTGTTTGGGATATGTTTCATAATGAATGATATTGAATCGAATATACAGGGAAAGAGCGTATGATATAACGACACTTACAATATCGATCAACAAAATACTATACGTTTCAATCATCTTATTCTTTCTTCTGATATTTTCCATATTCACGCTCCTGTTTGCAGATGATATGCACCCAAAAGGGTTCGGAATAAGATTTTTAGCAATTCAAAGTTTCCTTTAAAAAAGCTAATCTTTGTAGGTGTTTTTCCTTTTTTTGGATAAGCTCTTGTGACTGGGATCTCGCAAGCCTTGTATCCAAGTTGTGTAGCCCGCACAGACAAATATGCCAAAAGTTCGTAGGTCACAAAAACATCACGAAGTGGTGCAGTGCGTTTGTCGCACAGATATCTTGTAGAATACGCGCGAAAAGCGTTGGTAGTATCAGTAAAACGTTGTCCTGCACACAGCGATATCAAAGGCGCATGAATAAAGCGAACAGAAATATTTCTAATAAAAGGAGTATTGAGTGCTCGCCCCCCTTTTATAAAACGTGAGCCCTGTATAAAATCATACCCTTCTTGGAGTTTTTGGATAAATCGCGGTACATCTTCTATGCTATCCTTATTGTTTCCGTCAATAGTAATGATTCCCTTGTAGCCTCTGTTTAATGCCCAGTAGATTCCCATGCGCAATTGTGCGCCTTGTTTTCCTGGGCCTTGTTTTATTAACAAGGTATTGACTTGTAGCTTTTTAAGTTTTCTTTCCTGAGTGCAGCCATCTGTGGAACCGCCATCACAAATGACAAGATCTGCATAGGAAGCAATATGATGTTTGTAGGCACGATATAGTTCTTTTAGAATACGATCCCCCTCATTGATAATGGGAATCAGCACGACATAGTCACTTGATTTTGGAGCATATTCTGTCCATTCAAAAGCGGGCACACCAGGCCCTCCAATATAATTCAACCAAACATCTCCTTTACATATGCCAAACATTCATCTAACATGGAATAGTCTTTTGTTTTTGCCATTTCTATCGATACATAACCTTGGTAGTGATTTTCTCTTAAAAAGGCGGCAAGTTCACTATGAAAAGCTCTTCTCTCATCATGCATACATATACTTTGTAGAAATGGTTCACTCACATGAACATGGTTGATGAGTTTTGCATGTCGCTCTAAAATTTCCACACATTCTTTATTTTCAATCATTGCACCTATGTCAAGATTTAAGAGAAATCCATCAACACCTACCTCCTCAATCAAATCTATAGCCTGACTGGTGGTGTTGATATAGTTCGTGTGATAGATGGTAGGGTTTGCCTCCATACCAATTACTGTATTGTGTTCTTTTGCATACAACCCTAGTTGTCTAAAAAATGCGACTCCACTCTCCCAGAGCTGAGAATTTGTATTGTCAGGTATAACGCGATTGCGTGGGTTGCCAAATACTAGATTTTTGCACTGGATTGCGGATGCGAAACAAATAGCTTGTTTAGTATAGTCTAAAAGTATTTGTCGCTGTAAGTTATCTGCAAATATCAATTCATTTTTACCAAACCAGATAGACTGCATAGAAGAAACAACAAAATCATACTTACTTTGAAGAGTTGCATGCCATTTATGGGCTGTTTCTATCTTTTCGTAAGGCTTGTCTACAAAAATGCGCGTGGGGGCTATTTCAAGTCCTGTATACCCATAGTATTTCATCTTTTCATATAATTTATCATCATCTTGTGCATCCCATGCAATATTGGATATAGAAAGTTTCATCTTTTCCCCCTACATGCAAAATATACGTACCAATCAATTTGATTTGTACTTTTATAGTAACCTCGCATCATGCACAGCCTGCCGTTTGGAGGGCCGCATGGGCATCTATGCTATGAAAGTCGAAGACTTTCATAGTAAACCCCCATGCCTGTCATCAGGCACCACTATAAATGAAAGGGGTTTACTATGAATCCTTCGGGGATGCACACAAAATGCCAAAAGCAGGCATTTTGGCGCCATATGGTCAGCGCAGTACATGCGCAGACCTACAGTAAGGATTCGAAGACTTTCATAGTAAACTTCCATCATGCACAGCCTGCCGTCTGGCGGGCCGCATGGCCATCTATGCTATGAAAGTCAAAGACTTTCATAGTAATCAAGAAATACTGGTTAATTGAAAAATCTTTGATCTTCAATTTATTCATCAGCTTCAAATCGTACATGTATTGAATTAGCATGTGCAGTTAAGCCTTCTTCTCTGGCAAAGCGTTCTATATTCTCATGTACTTTAGCGAGAGCCTCTCTAGAATAAGAGATAATACTCGATTTTTTTACATAGTCATCCACATTTAAGGGTGAGAAAAATTTTGCAGTACCATTGGTAGGAAGAACATGGTTTGGACCTGCATAGTAGTCACCGAGTGGCTCTGAAGAGTATTCACCCAAGAAAATAGCGCCAGCATTGCGTATTTTTGTCATAGTACCAAATGGATCTTTAGTAAGAATTTCTAGGTGCTCGGAAGCAATCTCATTAGTGGCCTCTATGGCAGTTTCCATATCTGGCGCAATTAAAATATATCCATAATTCTTGAGAGATTTTTGTATAATTTCCTTGCGCTCGAGAACTTCAACAAAATGTTCAATTTCTTTTGATACTTGATTTGCAAGATCTTTGCTAGTAGTGATTAAAATCGCAGAAGCTAGCTCGTCATGTTCGGCTTGTGACAGCAAGTCCGCTGCCACATAGCGTGGGGTGGCACTTTCGTCGGCAAGCACTAAAATTTCTGAAGGACCCGCTATCGAATCAATACTTACGTGTCCATATACTGCGCGTTTTGCGAGTGCGACAAATATATTTCCTGGTCCAACGATTTTGTCAACTTTGGGTATCATCTCTGTGCCATATGCGAGTGCTGCGATAGCCTGTGCACCGCCAGTTTTATAGATAACATCTACTCCTGCAATGTCTGCTGCTACTAATGTGGCAGGATATACTTTGCCATCTGCGTTGGCTGGTGTTGTCATAATAATTGTAGGAACTCCTGCAACTTTGGCAGGGATCACATTCATCAAAGTTGTGGATGGATAAGCTGCTTTTCCACCAGGGACATATACACCTACTTTCTCCATAGGAGTGATTTTTTGGCCTAAAATAGTTCCATCTTCCTTGGCATCAAACCAACTGATTCTCTTTTGTTTCTCATGATAGGCGCGAATATTTGTAGCAGCAGCTCGCATTACTTCAATAAATTGAGCGTCTACTTCTTGATAGGCAGCATCAATCTCCGCGCGTGTTACTTGAAATGTTTCTTTTGTCAAATGACAAGAATCAAACTTTTGTGCATATTCAAAAATAGCTTCTTCTTTACGGTTTTTTACATTTTCGATAATATCGGCAACAATCTTTTCATAGTCACCATAATCATTTGTACTTCTTTTTAAAAGGTTCTCAAGCAAATTTTGTTTTGTTTGGCTGTTTAATGTTATAATTTTCATCATTTTTCGCGATTCTCCTCCTTTAGTGATTGCAACAGTCTTTGTATTCTATCTGCTTCCATTTTCATACTTACTTGGTTTACAATCATTCGTGCTGAAAGCGGGCAAATTTCTTCTAGCACATCCAAGCCATTTTCACGAAGCGTAGAGCCTGTTTCTACAATGTCTACAATCACATCACTTAGTCCAACAATAGGACCTAGCTCTACAGAACCGTTCAGTTTGATAATATCTACTGTCTGATGCTTTCTATTATAAAAATAATCCTTTGCAATTTTAGGATATTTGCTAGCTACACGGATCATATCATGGCGCTGCAAAAGGTCTTTTGCTGTTGCAGGGCCACATACACACATGCGGCATTTGCCAAAGCCAAAGTCAAAAACTTCATAAACCTTTCTGTTTTCTTCCATAATAATATCCTTACCCACAACGCCGATATCTGCTGCACCGTACTCTACATAAGTCGGAACATCTGGCCCTTTTGCAAGAAAAAATTTTAATTTTAGCTCCTCATTGATAAAAATAAGTTTTCGCGAGGAAGGATCTTTCATTTCCTCACAGGTGATACCAATCTGTTCAAGCAGTTCTAATGTCTTGTTTGCAAGACGGCCTTTACACAGCGCAAAAGTAAGATAGCGCATATCATTTGTTGCCTTATTCATACCAAAATACCATGCCTTTCTTGATGCAATTGTCAGGAATCTAGAAAAATTACTTTAGAAAAATTATTCTCGTTGGCAAAGCGTAAATATGCCTCTTGAACATTTTCCATCTTAGTCAATACAGCAAAGTATCCTTCTGTGCGGTATTTGTGTGCTTTGGCTATCGCTGTTTTGATGTCACAGGAATAAACAAGTAAAATGTTTTTGTTCTCAAACACAGGACACAATCCCTGTCTAGTCAGTGCTGTGACAAGATCATCAATAATGACAACAAAACCGGTAGCTGGTGCTGGTTTTCCAAACTTTTCAAGAAGATTGTCATAGCGCCCACCCTTTGCAATAGCACTTCCTGTCTGGTATGTATAGGCATTAAAAATGACACCCGTATAGTAATTATACTTACTTACCATTGCCAGGTCAAAGGAAATATATTCCGCCACTCCATAGATTAACAATAGTTCGTAAATCTGCTTTAATCGCTCAATTGCTTTTTGAGATCGTGGATTGTTTGCATAGGCTAAAGCCTTATCTAAAATATCAACTCCACCAAAAAGGCTATTTACACTTAATAATGTCTGAATCAATGGTTCAGCAATATTTTTACCTGTTAAAAGTTCATGTGCGCCAAAATCATTGCGATTTGATATAAATTCTCGCAGAGCCAATTCAGTCTCGCTATCTAACTGTGCATAGGCACATAATCCTTTAAAATAATCAATCTGTCCAATAGATATTTGAAATTCTTGAAGTCCTACATTTAACAGTGCTTCGACGAGCATTGCAATCATCTCGGCATCCGCCTCTGCGGAGGCATCTCCAATTAATTCTGCACCCATCTGGGTGGTTTCTTTTAGTTTTCCTTGTAGATTGTTGTTATTTATAAAATTATTACCAGAGTAGCAAAATCGAAGTGGTATGGTTTCATCCATAAAATATTTTGCAGCACATCGCGCGATAGATGGTGTAAAATCTGGTCGAAGAACAAGAGTGTTTCCTTCTTTATCAAAAAATTTGTATAATTCTTTTGATGCAATTGTACCAATTTCTTTGCTGAAAACATCGAAAAATTCAAAAGTGGGAGTTTGAATGTTTTGATAGCCATAACAATGTAGCTTTTCTTCAAAAAGTTTTTGAATATTTTCTTTGTTTGCGTATTCTTTTCCATATATATCACGCACTCCCTCAGGAGTATGTACTAGTCTTTTTTTTGAATAATCCACGGTTTTATCCTCCATATAGCGCCTCCACATAGAAACTAACTTTTGGTGCTACGGCACATTAAGCGAAGTATACTCTTTTTTTTTATAGGTGTCAACCTCTCTCATTGAGGTCTATCTGGATCATATCTAGATAAGGAACCATCTGTCCACTTTTGGGTGACATGAAATGTTGCTTATTGAGTTCGTCAAAGCGAAAACTCTTTCTGCCATGATTTTGCATCCTATCCCAAAAAACATTTAGTTCTCGGATACCCATATAATACATAACATCATGAGCAGTATAA
>CAJUHQ010000081.1:0-4051 GCA_910586095.1 uncultured Lachnospiraceae bacterium
AGAAACTCCCGCGGAAACTACAAATTCCCGCGGGGGTAAGCATACAACTCGTATTTTCTTTTATTTTTAGAACCTTAGTTCTCTTTCGCTCTCACTTGTGATACGGCTCCCCATTTATAATACGAAAAGCCCTATAAATCTGTTCTAACAATATCACACGCATTAACTGATGTGGAAATGTCATGTCAGAAAAGCTCAACTTCTCATTAGCACGTTTGAGTACATTCATAGAAAGACCTAACGATCCCCCAATCACAAACACAAGATTGCTTTTTCCTGTTATGCCAAGTGTTTCTAGATGTTCGGAAAATTGAATAGAATCTTGTTTTTTTCCATCAATCGTAAGCGCTATGCAAAACGCATCTTCTTTTATATTCTTTAAGATACGCTCTGCCTCCTTTTGTTTTATCTGTTCCTGCAAAAGTACTGGCGCTCTGTCTGGTGTTTTTTCGTCAATGACCTCAATGATATTGAGTTTACAATATCGAGAAATCCTTTTTTGATATTCTGTTATCGCATCTCGAAAATATACTTCCTTTATTTTTCCGACAGCAATGATTGTGATATTCATACATTTTGCGAGAGATACTCATGAATTCCTTTTGCTGCTGCTTTCCCTGCCCCCATCGCAAGAATAACCGTAGCAGCGCCTGTTACAGCATCTCCACCTGCAAAAACGCCCTTCTTTGTTGTTCTGCCAAACTCTTCGTCAGCAACAATACATTTCCATTTATTTGTCTCTAAGCCCTCTGTCGTGGAAGAAATCAATGGATTGGGGGATGTTCCAAGAGACATAATCACTGTATCAAGTTCCATCTCAAATTCACTCCCTGCAACCTCCACAGGTCTGCGTCTTCCAGAAGCATCGGGTTCTCCTAATTCCATCCGAATACATCTCATACCCCGAACCCAATTATTCTCGTCTTCAAGAATTTCAACAGGATTGGTCAAAAGATCAAATATAATCCCCTCTTCTTTTGCATGATGCACTTCCTCTACACGTGCTGGAAGTTCCTCCTCGCTTCTTCTGTATACAATGTGCACTTCTGCCCCAAGACGCAACGCAGTTCTCGCCGCGTCCATAGCAACATTGCCACCACCTACTACTGCAACTTTCTTTCCATGCATAATAGGAGTGTTTGAATTCTCGTCAAATGCTTTCATCAGATTACTTCGCGTCAAATACTCATTTGCAGAAAACACACCATTGGCATTTTCACCAGGGATTCCCATAAACTTTGGAAGCCCAGCACCAGAACCAATAAATACTGCTTCAAAACCTTCTTCTTCTATCAATTCATCAATTGTAATAGATTTTCCAATGATAACATTCTTCTCAATACGAACCCCTAATGACATCACATTTGCGATCTCCTTAGCAACCACTTCTTCTTTGGGAAGTCTAAACTCAGGAATACCATATACCAATACGCCTCCTGCCTCATGAAGCGCCTCAAATATTGTCACATCATAACCAAGCTTTGCCAAATCCCCTGCACAGGTAAGCCCCGCCGGACCAGAACCAATCACCGCTACTTTTCTGCCATTTTTCTCTTTTGCAGGCTCAGGTTTGATATTATTTTCACGTGCCCAATCTGCTACAAAACGTTCTAACTTTCCAATAGAGATTGGATCTCCTTTGATACCGCGAATACATTTTCCCTCGCATTGGCTCTCCTGCGGGCATACACGTCCACACACGGCTGGGAGGGCTGAAGCCTTACTGATAATCTGATAAGCTTCTTCAATATTGCCTATTTTAACTTGCTCAATAAAAGCAGGAATATCAATTGCTACTGGGCATCCTTTGACACATTGCGCATTCTTACAGTTGATACAACGCTCTGCTTCCGACATAGCTTCTTCTTTGTTGTATCCAAGACATACTTCGTCAAAATTTTTGGCTCTTACTGCTGCCTCCTGTTCACGCACAGGTACTTTTGTTAATACATCCATTATTCGTCACCTCCGCACTGACCACATCCGCCGTGATGAGTTTCACCTTCCTGCAATCTAAGCATTGCTCTGCCTTCCTGTGTCTTATATAATTGCTGGCGTTTCATCGCCTCATCAAAATTTACAAGATGTCCATCAAACTCTGGGCCATCCACACATGCAAATTTTACTTGATCGCCAACTGTCACGCGGCAGGCACCACACATCCCTGTTCCATCTACCATAATTGGATTCAAACTAACAATAGTAGGAATACCTAATTCCTTTGTAAGTTTACACACAAATTTCATCATAATCATAGGGCCAATCGCGATGCACAGATCATAATGTTTGCCTTCATTTACAAGATCTTGTATTGTCTGTGTCACCATACCTTTACGCCCGTACGAACCATCATCTGTAGTGACATACAGTCCACCAGCCACGGCCTCCATCTCTTTCTCAAGTATCAATAAATCCTGTGTTTTTGCACCCACAATGACATCTGCTGCAATGCCATTACTATGTAACCATTTTACTTGTGGATACACAGGAGCTGTACCCACACCACCAGCTACAAACAAAATCTTTTTCTTTGCGAGTTGTGTTTTGTCCTCGCTCACCATCTCAGATGCACACCCTAGTGGTCCTACAAAGTCATGGAAACAATCACCTGCTTTTAAATGTACCATTCTAGTTGTTTCAGCTCCTACTGTCTGAAAGACAATGGTCACAGTTTTCTTTTCTCTGTCATAATCGCATATAGTAAGTGGGATTCGCTCTCCATCCTGATCCATCCTGACAATGACAAACTGACCAGGTTGACAGTTTTTTGCCACACGTGGGGCCTCCACCACCATAGAATAAATATTGGCGGCGAGTTCCTTGACTTCTAAAATCTTATACATTGGTTCTTCACCATACCTTTCTACTTAGCAAAACAACCTTCCATATTTTCCCATTATTATTATATTGGAAATATTGTTTTCTTTTTACAACTATGCTCTCTTCTCAGCGTATAAATTTGTATTCTCATATACAAACTTGTTGCATCTTTTCTATTGTATATGAAACCTTATATATTTTCAACTCATTTTGTATAAAAGTACAAAAAGTACCAAGATCTTTACTGGTATAAAACTCTCCCAATCAAGTTTTATCAAACAATTTCCTCATCTTTTCTCCTTTTCATCAAATAAATTACATCCTCCATTACTATATTTTGTAAATACTATCGCAAACAAAGTTCATATTAAATCTGCCTACACATTTTTTGGAATCAAAAAAGCTAAAACACTAAAAATAATTAGGTGTTTTAGCTTTTTCTTCAAAAACTATTCTCCATACATTAGATTATAAAGGTCACTGACACGCATCAGATAAGATCCTTCTTTCCAGTCATCCAAAATATAACCTTCTGTAGTATTATCAAAAACGTTGTACTCTTGGTTTGGTGACGTTCCTTCTGTGATAGGCACTATTCTGATCGCAAGTCCATCATATCCCTTAGGAATGGTAATGGTCTGAACGACATTAGCGAGTCCTCCTTTATAGAGAATTCCATCTTCATTCCATTCATCTAATTCATCATCCCAATTCCCGTTGATCTCATGGATATAATCTATGGAATATGTTATTCCTCCCCATGTCAGATTTGCAGTGTTGACCAGCTCTACGTCGCCCGATGTAGCGGCACTTGGTAAGACCCTTCCTGTGTATATATCACAAATCTCTACTCCTGGCATCTTCATGTTAGTCAACGTATCCCAATATGATGCGATTTGCTCATTCATTGATATATATCCAGTCATTGATGTATAGATCGTCACTACCTGATATCCTTCTTTTTCTGCATCGCGTATCGTAATATCGTTAATGCTTACATCAACCCCTCCTATACATCCAAAATCGGAACGATTTTCAGAATCATACCATACTCCTTGTGTTGTAAACCAAGTTCCTGAATAAAACTGCAATCCATTTTGTTCCACATAACTTTGTTGGGCTGTTTGCCACTGTTCTGACAGCTCTGGCCATACATCAGGTGTATTCTGCGGTGGGAGCTGCGGAACTTCCACATTTTCCACAGTACCTCCTGGAATGATAAACTGCTGGT
>CAJUHQ010000081.1:4151-16423 GCA_910586095.1 uncultured Lachnospiraceae bacterium
AACTTGAAAACGCTAGTGCCAAAGCTGCTGTCATTCCCGCTAGCTTGACCAATTTACCTTTTCTCATGTGCTTTATTAGCCTCCTTTTTAATTCTGCATTTTCCTTATAATATCATATCAACAACGTATTACCTGGAATAATGCTATTTTATAATGATTGATATAGTAGAAACTTTAATATATCAATGTCTCTATTATACCCCCCCAAATTATTAGTCAAGTCTTTTCTCAATATTTGTATATTTTTTTGGTAGCAAATCAGCCATGCAAAATTGGATATGCAAAATTCTGTTGGAAGCTTGCTCACATAAGGCATTTTGCATATCCAATTTTATAGGGTGGACGCCCCTCATAAAATAAGTTGTCGGAAATATCCAAAATGGATTGTCAGATTGTACAATCTTTTATTTCCATCTATTTTATGATTATAATATTTCCTTTTACATCTGCCAAATCACTACCATCTGCATAGACAAACAGACTGTATTCTCCTGGCGGTATAGTATCTTCCCATTCAAGATTTGTATTGATCTCTAGTTTTCCATCCATGCGTTGATATGACACACAATTATACATTGTACCTACCAGACGATCTTCTTCTTGTCCAGCTTTTTTGAATCCAATGGTTAATCGCTCCCCTGTTGCAGCAGACACCTCATAATAAACCTGATCTCCCCAATCGAGATGATATGTTCCCAACCAAACAATTTCTTTATTCTTTATTTGATGAATCTCTACTGGAATTGTTATTTTCTCTCCATTAATTTCATTCAAATCAAACGGATTTGTCCTATTAGATTCGTCTTCCCAATCTTCTCCAAACAACTCTATCATTTCTGTTTCTGTTATATAATCTACACCTGTAATTTTTCCATTTTCATCACGGATAATTTTAATATTCACAGTCCCAATTGGATTCATAGACAATCCATAAAAAGATGTATTAGGCTGGTGATCCAAAAAAACCTGAACTAATTGATCTTGATAATAATATGAATTTTTGTCCTTTATAATACCAAACGCACTATACTCTTTATTAAGCTGCGTATCAAGCTCTTCTCTTTGTTCCTCTTTGTCGAAGTCTCTATCTAACGCTGTTGACACAATAGAATAAAAAATAACTTTTTGTTCCTGAATAGCCTTATCGAACCAGCTTTCCAATGTACTTTCACTCATATGCTGTGTGGCAATTGAAAAAAAGGTAACGTTTTCGTCCTCATATGCCTTTTGTGCAAAGTACATAGTCAAGTCGTTATCTATATCTAGTTGTAGTAAACAAGCAGAAAAAAATGCAATATTATTATCTTTGTAAATCTTTTCGAGAAAAAATGCTTGACTCTCTTCGTTCAACTGTGCAAATACTGCAATAAAAAATGCTATATTATTATCTGCATAATATTGTTCTGCCAACTTGTCAAACTTTTCATTATCAGCATATTTTGTACTTGTTAAAACTTGTGAATTCATACCATGATCATTAAATGAAATGGTTGCCCCTAGCACTGTTCCTCCCATCATCAATACAATAATAAAAATAAGAGATATTGCTGTGAGCAAACTAGAACTTTTCTTGAAATTCATAATAGCATACAACCTTTCTTTTAATAATTTTGCACCTTTATTCAGCATGACAGCAGAAGAATTTTGATAACCACCCCAAAAAACCATCGCACGCATCAACATATCTCCATAAGCATGTCTTTCCTTATCATTTAATTTCTGTAAAAGTGCCTCATCACAGGCCAATTCACAAATATGATTAATCTCTCTTTCCATCAGCCACACCAGTGGATTAAACCAATGTATACAACATGTGACTTGTACCAACCATTTATAAAAAGTATCTTTGCGCTTATAATGAATCAATTCATGTTGTATAATATACTGAAAATCAATCTCGGAAAGATCTTGTGTCGGGAGCACAATACAAGGCTTGAAAAAACCAAAAAGGAATGGAGAAGAAATGAGTTTGTTTGTATAGAGCTCTACTGGCCGTTTCACCCCCATTTGCTCTCCGATTCGCGCTAAATGATTTAATTGTTTGATGTCAGACACCTCGTCGCATCCCGCCCGAATATAATTTATAAAACTCTGATACATTGTGATTTTTCGTACTAAAAGTAGAAAAACCACGCCTAACCAAAACACTCCCAACCATTGTATGAGAATTGTTGTATTAAATAACATGGGAATTTCTTTAAATACATCTTTATTCTCACGAACAGAATCATGTTCTATATCTGGTGATGAGACTACATTATTTTCAAATGTTGTACTCGAAACATTTAAATCTGTTATCTGATTCGTTTCTTCAGATAGTATCTTCATCAAGTTGATCTTAGGGGTAAATGGCAGTAATAAACGGACAAGAACAATCAGCCAAATATAATATTGCCACCGTTTCTTAATCGTATTTTTTACAAGAAACTTACAAGCAAATAAAACAATTATCAATATAGAGCCAGAAAGAGACAACGACAAAACTGTTTTCAAAATATCACTCATTTATCCTTATCCTCACCTTCCCAAAATTTTTTCAATTCCGCATAATCTTTAGCTGAAAGCAACTCTCTTTGTATCAATGTTGACACAAGCCCCTTTGCGTTTCCCTCATAAAGTTTATTGAGTAATGTCTGGGTTTGTGATGCCTGATAATCTTCCTCTGATACAATAGCTGTATATTCATTGCGACGACCAATCTTTTTTATTCTTAACAATCCCTTTTCCACCAACCGCGACAAAAGCGTAATAATCGTATTTTTTTGCCAAATGCGACCGGTTTTTACTAACTCTTCCATAATATAGGCATAGAGTGCCGTTCCACCGTTTGCCCAAATAATCTTTAAAAGTTCTAGCTCCGAATCAGAAACTTGCGGTATCATAGTACAATCCTCCTTTGATAACAACTTGTAGTCTATATTATTAAGATAACATTCTGTAGTCCATATGTCAATAGAAATTACCTTTATTCTTCAAACCTCCTGTCACTATTTTTATACAATAAACTGATTGAGCAATGATTCAACTTTGCAGTTTACTCCTCACATACACAATAAGGCTGAAACGACAAAATAATCAGCCGTTTCAGCCTTATTGTTTAGAAGCTATATAGGTATAGCCTACCTATATACTTTACTTATATCACACGCCAAAATATAGATTCTGCATAGTATTTATCTTTGCTAGAATATAACTTTTACATGCGCTGTCCCCTATATGTAATCTCTTTTTTAAGCATATTGAACCACTTCTTTCCGTATTTGAGACAACATACTCTGCAACAGAACAGTATCTTCTTTTGTATATTGCCCCACAATACAAAGGGAGCAATTACCATCAAAACTTGCCGCTGAAATCTGCACGGCTGGTTTTTTCTTTAGGGGACCACCAAACATGCCACCTGTTGGCACATGCTCTCCCATTGCTATCGAGTCACATATAATATTTCCTAGATTAGTCAGTCCTAAAGACATATTTCCATACACTTTCCCTGCACAGAGTAACAACAATCCCATAGGAACCGCTCGTATTGCCCCATGAATAAGTGGCATCCCATACAATCCCGCTAATGGATCGTCCTTTGCTGCACGTGTTTGATCTGCTATTTGCAAAAGTGTAGAGTTGAAATCGGAACTTACTCCATCCTGCAAAACTGTAGGAAGCGAACCTGACATGTTGCACAGTCCTTCCGATTCCCCATTCTTACAATGACGGCGCAAATCCATCATGGACATAATGCTAATGGGTATGTTAGGATCATTTTCTGCCAGTTTTGTATAAGCATGATAATAAGCAGTCAACAAAAGATCATTAGCAGTTGCACCAACATCCTTCGCACGCCTCCTTGCTACATTCATCACCTGTGCGGAAATCTGTTCTTGTACTATACATTGTCTTCCTGATATTTCATCTGGAAATGGAAAAAATGTTTTTACTGAAGAAAGTGGATTCTTAAACAATCCCAGAATCTCCTTTGATTTCATATTTTTATAGACTTGTTCTGCTGCACGACTTCCATTTTTTACAACAAGTGCTTGTGCAGAACCCGTCTTCCAAATTAAATTATATGCTTCTGCCAATTTTTCCAAAAGATACTTTCCATCTCCGCCATCTACACAAAGATGACTAATACGCACTACAACTGCACTAGACTCGTTGCTTTGTACCAAACAACAACAAAACTGTGTCTTTCCTTCTGGAACAACAGGCATTAATGAGATATCACATGCTGTACTATTTGGACTTCCTTCTGTGTGAATGTATTGAAAAAAACTACTGTCCTCATATTCCTGATTGACATGCCAATATGCTCCTACACTGTCTGCGCAAAAAGAAGAATGAAGAATATCAACACTTCCCACAAGCGCTTTTGTCGCAGCAAATAAAATATCAGGATCTACAATTCCCTGATAATATAACACAAAACGAATTGTATTATCATTCTGGTCATGAACCAGATATTGAAGCTTTTCTCCAGATCCTGCTATTAAAATTTTAGGTATACTCATACTTGTTTTCATCTCCTTATTTATTCTTCTGTGGAAGCAATCGAATCTTCTTCAAATGGTCGCAGACTATACTCTCCCTCCTGTATTTTATAGGCCTTGTATAAATCTGCGGTATTTACATCAATTGCGTATATCTCGTTAGTGTCATGTGCTCTTCCCGTTGAATCTTTATACGCCTCATATACAATATAAAAGATATTTTCTCCTTCCTGATATAAAGTCCTCACCTCATATTGGTTCACACCAAATCGTTCTGGCACATTTCCCTCTACATTTAAAAGAATTCCACCCGCACAAAGATTATTTCTGAGCACTTGTAGTGCTAAATCAACATCAAAGTTTGCCTGTACTTCTAGCTGATATGTCCTTTTTACCACATCGCTGCTCACCTTAGCTTCATTAATCGCTATAAATGCAAAGTTGCTAGTTCCATATGGTAATTCCATTGGCTCTGTATACCGCAAACTATGCCTATCTGGTGTCGATCCATCTACTGTATAATACACATTTGTGTCTTTACTATGATACACCTCGATCATTTGTGGAGTATGATATGTACCACTATCAAGCCTAATCACAGGATCGACTGGGGTTGCTACATGAACCTGATAACTTTGTGTCTCAATCTCACTTTCAACTCCATATACATTGACAAACTTTGCTCGAATCACATGATCTCCCGCTTCGAGAAGAATCGGCGTTTCATACACAAGTGAATCTTTGGTAGGAATCGAATTATCTAATGTATAATACACCACTCCTGGGGCATTTCCCGCAAGTGTTATTGAAATAAGCTCATCATATAGGCCACCTTGTTTATTAAATTTAGGCTTAAATGCAGCATATTTATTGTACTTTGACACAATTCTTGAAACATCACAATCCTTTAGCAAATCTCCAATTCTATTATAGTCAGATCGATCCACATAAATGTCCAAAAGCATGTCATAAACTTCATCCCTGTGTGAATACTCTGTTCCAATCTCTAAAATTTCTTCTAGTAGTGTTATTGTACTTTGCTGTTGTCCGTTTTTATCATAATATTTTGCGAGTAAAAATCTGGCATCTAAATCATCTGATTCGATAGCGAGTGCTCTTTCAAGATGTCCTACTGCATCTGTGTAGTTTTCCTGTTCTGCACACTCCACAGCATTCTCATATTGATATGCAAAAGAATTATCCTTGTTTTTATTTCTTGCATGGATGTTAGCAAACAAAATACCTCCTGCCAATAAAACGATCAAAAAGGCTATCAACATTAGTCTAAATCGCAACCGTATCATTGATAGAATGGAAAAATACTTTCTAATCATTGTTTTTTTGACAGTACCATTCAATTCCTGTTTTGTTTTTTCTTTGCAGGAATCCTCTATCAAATCTTCTGCTGCCATATCTTCAAGTAATGAGCTAATCGATTCTCTTAATTGATCTTCAAGCTCTATATCAAAAATTGGCACCATTTTGATTTCTTCACCACAGTTCTCGCAAAGCAATTTCCCCTCTTCCAGTTCTTTTCCACACTTTGGACAAATCATGCTTCACAGACTCCTTTTATTTAAAACAACCCTGTAATTATCCCTTCATCTGTCACATCAATCTGATAGGCCGCTGGAGATTTTGGCAATCCAGGCATTGTCATAACAGCCCCTGTAAGCACCACCACAAAACCTGCTCCCGCAGAAACATACACCTCTCTTATATTCATAGTAAAACCTTCTGGCCGTCCCAAAAGTGTTGGATCATCAGAAAGCGAATATTGATTTTTGGCCATACATACAGGAAACTTGCCAAACCCAAGCTCCTCAAGCCGCGCGATCTGTCTGACAGCAGCCGGAGAAAATACCACTTGTGCTGCACCATAGATTTCTTGTGCCACACATTTAATCTTATCTGTGATAGATCGTTCATCCTCATAAATCGGCGCAAAATGACTTTCCTTTTCAGCTAATGTTTTAAGCACTGCATTTGCAAGTGCTATTCCTCCTTCTCCACCCTTTTCCCACACTTCAGAAAGGGCAAAATCACAATTTCTCTCGGTGCAGAACCGTTCCACAAACTCTAGTTCTGCTGATGTGTCTGTCACAAATGCATTGAGAGCAACCACAACAGGCACACCATATTTTTGCAGATTCTCAATATGTTTTTCCAGATTTACAATTCCTGCTGCAAGCGCTTCGAGATTCTCCTCATTAAGATTATCCTTTTGCACTCCTCCATTATATTTGAGGGCGCGTACTGTAGCGACAAGCACCACCACATCAGGAGAAAGACCTGCCTGACGACACTTAATATCAAAAAACTTTTCTGCTCCAAGATCCGCTCCAAAACCAGCTTCTGTCACTACATAATCCGCCATCTTTAGGGCCGCCTTTGTAGCACGTACACTATTGCATCCATGTGCAATATTGGCGAATGGTCCTCCGTGCACAATTGCAGGTGTATGCTCAAGAGTCTGAATCAAATTGGGTTTTATAGCATCTTTTAACAATGCTGCCATTGCCCCTGTAGCCTTGATCTGACCCGCAGTTACTGGCTCTGCATTGTAGTTATATGCCACCACCATTCTATCAAGTCGTTGTTTTAAATCCTCCATATCATTTGCAAGACATAGTACTGCCATAATTTCTGAAGCGACCGTAATCACAAAATGATCTTCTCTGACGACTCCATCAGCCTTGCCACCCATACCAACCACAATATTTCTCAACACTCTGTCATTCATATCTAGACATCTCTTCCACACAATCTGACGAGTGTCAATGCCTAGCTCATTTCCTTGTTGAATATGATTGTCAAGTAACGCCGCACACAAATTATTAGCCGCTGTAATAGCGTGAAAATCTCCTGTAAAATGAAGATTGAGATCTTCCATAGGAACCACTTGCGCCATTCCTCCGCCAGCAGCACCACCCTTTATGCCAAAGCAGGGTCCGAGAGATGGCTCACGCAGTGCAATAACCGCTTTTTTCCCAAGTCTGCCAAATGCTTGCCCTAGTCCTACGCTTGTCGTTGTTTTTCCTTCTCCTGCTGGTGTTGGATTGATAGCTGTGACAAGAATCAATTTACCATCATTATTTTTTTCTATTGTCTTGATAAATGTGTCCGATATTTTGGCCTTATAATTTCCATACAATTCAAGATCTTGTGCTGTTATTCCTAAGGATGCAGCAACTTCTGTAATAGGGTATAATTGCGCTTCCTGCGCTATTTCAATATCAGATTTCATAATCTGCTCCTCCTCTGCCTGAAAATATACATTGTCAGATATCTGTCACTATTTTGTTTGCACTGTGAGTTTCATTCGCAATGATGAATAGATATTACATATTCTCATCCATATATGTCTGAAATTGTTCCATGCTCATTAGAATACGGCGTGGTTTTGTACCTTCCTCCGCCCCCACTACTCCAGCCTCTTCAAGCTGATCTACAATACGCGCAGCACGATTAAAACCAATCTTAAACACTCTCTGAAGCATACCAATCGACGCCTTATCCTTCTCTATCACAAATTTAGCGGCCTCTGCAAAATAAGTGTCTACATCACTACCGCCGCCTGCTCCTCCTCCTGACGGACTTTGCAATGTCTTGATCTTATCTTCAATATCACTACTATATGTATTGCCCAGCATTTGGTTCTTAAGAAAATCTACAACATCTGATACTTCAGAATCAGAGACAAATGCCCCTTGTACGCGGGCAGGTTTTGTATAGCCTTGCGGATAAAAAAGCATATCACCTTTTCCCAAAAGCTTCTCTGCACCATTCATGTCCAAAATCGTACGTGAATCCACTCCACTCGACACACTAAACGCAATACGGCTTGGCATATTGGCCTTAATCAAGCCTGTAATAACATCAACCGATGGTCTTTGCGTTGCGATTACCAGATGAATTCCACAAGCACGCGCCAACTGCGCCAATCGACAAATACTCGCCTCAACTTCACCAGATGCCACCATCATCAAGTCAGCAAGCTCGTCCACAATAATAACAATCTGTGGAAGTTTTTGAATCGGTTCTCCGTCGGCGGAAGTTTTGCCCATCTCTGCCGCCTTATTATATCCTTTTAGATCTCTAACATTGAGTTCTGCAAATTTTTTGTATCGGTCATCCATCTCTGCAACACCCCAATTTAGCGCAGCAGATGCTTTTTTGGGATCGGTCACTACTGGTATCATCAAATGCGGGATACCATTATATACACTTAATTCAACCACCTTAGGATCGATCATAATCAACTTGACATCTGAAGGATCTGCCTTGTACAAAATACTCATGACAATAGTATTGATACATACAGATTTACCTGATCCTGTGGCACCAGCAATCAATACATGCGGCATTTTTGCAATATCTGTCACTACTGTCTGCCCTGCGATATCCTTGCCTACTGCAAATGCCAGATTGGAGGAAAAGTTTTGAAATTCCTGTGATTCCAAAAGATCACGAAATGCCACCATACTATTTTCTTTGTTGGGAACTTCAATTCCCACAGCTGCTTTACCAGGAATTGGTGCTTCTATTCGGATATCCGTAGCTGCTAAATTGAGTTTAATATCATCAGCTAACCCCACAATCTTGCTAACCTTTACACCTTGTTCTGGTTGCATTTCATATCGCGTGACAGAAGGCCCCTGACTAATATCTGTGATTGTCACTTTCACTCCAAAATTTGCGAGAGTTTGTTGAAGGCGCAATGCTGTTTCCTTAAGCTGATTTGTAGAATCGCCTTTTTTGGGTTCTCCCTTCTTCAGCAAATGTAGTGGTGGAAAAATATACTTTTTTTGCACCACTTCTTCTGGTTTTATAGAAGTCTCCTGCTGTATAGCATGTTCTTGTGTAGCAGGATTCTTTTCTGGAAAACTTACTTGACTAGAAGGTCTTTCCTGCCTAAAAGTTTCTTCTTGTGCTACTATTGTGACATCCTCCTGTATATTTTCTGTGGACGATCTTGGCATGACTGTATGCTCTGTCACAGGTTCTGGCATCTGGTCAATGGCCTCTATATCGTAGGTCATATCCTGATAATCAGAATCGGTATATGGCTCCTCTATCTGAGGTTCTTCAAATACTTCTTCATAACTGTCACCAAAGAAATTCACAGGTTCCTCTATGTCTTCTACATCATCCAAAACAGACTTTTCGACAGCGATACCCTGATCTGCAAATTGCATATCTATGTCAGAAGGCTCTTGTTCTGTCATAGTATTGTATGGACGAACACTAATGTCTTCGCAGACAGCCCCCTCCTCATCAAGCAGAACAATTTCATGAATATCTTGTCTTGCAGCATCCTTCGCTTTTTCAGCCTTAAGAGTCATAGCAGTGCTCGATGCAACACCTCTTGCCTTTTTATCTATTCTTCGTGCCCGCTCCTCTGCTTCTTTTTTATGTGGTTCCTGCACACGCTTTTTTCGTTTAGACGCTGTTTTTGATGATTTTGTATTCTCTACCTCTTCGTAGTCATCATACTCCTGTTCATACTCCTCACGGAGGCTCTCACGATACTCTCTCATTCTAGCAGCATCTTCTCTTGCAGATTCGATTAAATAAGAACTTCCCTTTTTGACTCCCGACAAAAAACTGCGTTCTGTAATAAATACCACTGAAATAATTCCTAACACTCCAACCACAAAAAGAGAGCCGCCAAATCCTACAAGCTTATTTAAGCCATGTGCAACGCTTCCAAAAAGTACGCCACCTCCTGCATGGTGTTCAACAGAAGTTTCATACAATTCTTTCACAAGAGAAATTCCTATAAGCAAACTCTCCTGTTTCATAACCATATAAGCTATAATCCCTACCAAAAATACTAAAATAACTGCACTTACCATCTTGATAATCGCGACAGTATTGCCTTTATTTGATATTCCAAATGCAAATCCTAAGAAAATAATGATTGGAACAATATATGCTAATAAACCAAACAAACCAAACATCACATTTCGTACACCTTCTGCCGCCGCTCCACGAATGATTCCTGTGACACATAAAAACATAAAAATTGCCGCAGCAAAGATCATAATCAACATGACCTCATTCTTCACTGCAATATCTACATTTTTCCTAGAGGACTTAGATGACGATCTTCTACCTCTTGTATTAGATGTTGTTCGCTTCGTCGTTCTTGATGTACTTCTATTTTTATTCGTTCTGTTTTTTGATGCATTTTTTCCTGATGCAGATGCCATAATACTAACTCCCCCTAAAATACGTTCCAGGTGGTATTATACCACTTTTTGACGTACTTGTCATTCTAATTTTCCCTAATTTCGCGGTAGATACACCATTTTAACCCTCCATTCTTACCAAAGTTTGCGAATTTGGACGTCAGCACAATATTTGCAAAACGAACAAGTTCGTTTGTGAAAAATTTATTTTTCACACTAACCTTCATATCGCAGCTTTGCTGCGACTCAAATCCAGATGAAAAACGCCTGCTTTTGGCGTTTTTCCTGTGTGAAAAAAGTCTGCTTTTGGCGTTTTTCACACTAACCACCAAATATACATGGCAAAAATCAGTACCTTACAACGATTTCTTTATGTAATACAAGCTATTTGAAATACCTATACACAATCAAGAATGACAGATACTTCTTTACATGCCGATCAACTTATTAAATTTGCTGACATACTTCCTTTAGAGAAAATATGTCACTATATGATGCATGACACGCAGTAGGTAGGAAAAGTCTTTACTATTCGATTGGTACAGCTTTGCGCGATGAACACGGGTTATGCAATCGAGTAGGAGCGTTTTATCTTTCCTACTCGTGCGCCGGACGCGGGCAGCTTTGTCTGCACATTTCCTTTCCGCGTCCGTGCGCATAAAAAACAAAAGAGCACAAATCACATGCTCTCTTGTCTCTCTACATAAAAATATCAAAATAACATCCCCTGTCAGTAGCAGGTATGTTGTCCTCGCTATCTAGCGAAGGATGCTCTTAACTTTTTCATCGTATTCAGCCTTAGTGATAATACCCATTTCTAGTTGTATCTCGATTTTTCTAAGCAACTCATGATTATCATAGCGCTTCTGTGCTATCTCTAGTTTGATATCATACTCTAGTTGTGTAAGCACGTCTAATGCAAGTGCTTTATCTAACTTTTGCTTGGTTGCCTCAAACTCTTCTTGCGCTTTCTTTCTTGCACGTTCCTCATTTCCTTCTCTAATCAAAGCTTCCTTAGTGTCAATCTGCAATTTGACATCTGCTAACTTCTCAAGATCGGGCTTCATGGCTTCCAATACATCTGAGACATCAAATGCCACGTTGCTGTCACACTTTTCAATGTAAGCAACGTATCTCTTTCCAATTGCTGCATAAGATTCTTCTAATTTCTTTTCAATCACAGACTTTTGAATATTCAAACTTGCCAATTCACTCTGCTCCTTCGTCGCATTATAAATAGAACCCCCTATACTCTTTGCCGAATGGATCACCGTGTCTCCAACTTCTTTTGCTGTTTTTGCTGCCTTGCCAAACATATCCATATTATTCTACCTCCTTATAGGTAAACCGCCTGTGTCATGTCTTTATGACATGTACCAGGACCTGCATCAACGAAAAAGCTTTTTTGCTTTTGTCTATTGTACCATACTCCCTATAAAAAGTCATAAAATACCAAACTTTTTCAGACTTTTTTCAGAGTTTCTTTACAAAATAAACTAGATATAATACTATGAAAGTTGCCCTTTACTTTCATAATAAACCCCCATGTCTGTCATCAGACACCACTATGAATGAAAGGGGTTTACTATGA
>CAJUHQ010000082.1 GCA_910586095.1 uncultured Lachnospiraceae bacterium
AAATTTACTTTTAAAACTCCCCTCACAAAAGGCATCTTCCTCATGTTCCCAATCGATCATAGAATTTTCCCTCCATAAAAATTACCCTTTTTGCAGAATCCTGATCTATATACTCGATCATAAAATAGTTGCCTGTTGCTTGCAATGTATTTTTATAAGCCCGTTTTTAGTGGGTACACAATTCCGAAAAGGGAGAAAATAGTTGCGTTTTTATTTTATCACACATTTAAAGAAATGAAAATAGCATAGTAAAAATAAGATTGATCTGCTATAATTTATATGCAAATGATTTATATTTGGAGTTTCAATGTGAAGTCTATATTTTATAAAAAGGAAAGGGCAGCCACTCATGCAGATCAATTATTATGATATTGGATTAAATTTATTTTGCAAGCAGTTTCCTGATCCAGAGGCGATCATACAGGAAGCAAAAAAGAATAAAGTATGCTGTATCCTCACTGGCACAGATACAAATGAAAACAAGAAAATCAATGATTTTGTCCAGTCACATGCTGTCTTTGGAACAGCGGGTATACATCCGCACAATGCCGACCGCGCACGTCAGGAAGACTTTCAACTGATTGAACAGTTATTGTGCCAAAACAAAAAAATTGTTGCTGTAGGAGAATGTGGTTTAGATTATGATCGGATGTTTTCTACAAAAGAAAATCAGATACGATGTCTAGAAAAACAAATTGTTCTTGCAGAAAAATTAAATAAGCCACTATTTCTTCATGAGCGCAGCGCGTCAGAGGATTTTATCAAACGGTTCAAAAAACATCCTGGGATTTGTCAAAAATCGGTTGTACATTGCTTTACAGGAGATAAAGAAACTGTCAACAAGTATCTTTCAATGGGATTTTCTATTGGTATTACTGGATGGATTTGCGATGACCGCCGTGCAAAACAACTGCGTGAAGCTGTCAGAAGTATTCCTCTTGATAAAATTTTAGTAGAAACAGATGCTCCTTATTTAACCCCAAAAAACGTTCAGGGTCTAGATAGAACAAATGTTCCGTGGAATATTGTACATGTTGTCAAAACACTCGCACTTTATATGAATGTGTCTGAAGATGTGTTGATCGAGTATACAAGAAAAAATACAGAAAGATTATTTGATCTGACAATCGAGTAAAAATAGACTTTTCAATATCAAACGTGGAAGGTTCTAGTTATATACAAAGAAACCTTCCACGTTCATATTGTTTATCATTATTCTACTATATACCTGTGGATTCTTCCTTGGTTTTTGGCTTCCATATTTTCACGCCAATATATCCGCCAATGCCTGAAACCACTGCTATTACTGCAAATGTCAATAAATACGAAAGCAACATTCTAATAAATTCTATTAAATTAGACATACTATTTCCTCCATTCTTGCAAAAACATATGAAAAGTTCTTAACAAAACCGTCTATTCTATCAATTTTAGAACTAAACATATGAAAAACTATATTCTTATCATACCACTTTTCCAACAATATCGTCAAGTAGGTTCTTTGGATCAGATGCATCTGCCGCTGTAGTTGCCAGTACATCACATCGCTCATTTTCAGGATGTCCTGCGTGTCCCTTAACCCAGGTAAATTTGACATGGTGAGATTGTTTTGCACGCAAAAGCCGCTGCCATAAATCAATATTTTTAACTTCCTGCCCTGTACTATTGCGCCAATTTCTTTTTAGCCATCCTTGAACCCAATTTTGGTTAAAAGCATCTGTCACATATTTTGAATCGGATATCACTTCCACTTCACATGGTTTTGTGAGTGCCTCAAGCCCTACAATCACAGCCATCAACTCCATACGATTATTCGTCGTTTTTTTGTATCCTGCTGAATATTCTCGCTCATGAAGTTCTCCCTTGCTGTCCACATATTGAAGCACACAACCATATCCGCCTGGTCCGTCTGGGTTTCCACGTGCAGCTCCATCTGTAAATATTTTTACAAACATGCTAATAACTAAGCTCCTTTCTCAACCTGCAACAACTATACCTGCATACGCTATTTAATTTATAAATGTCCATTCCCTATTTTCTAGAAATCTACCTGCCATACGCTCCGCCCTTTCAACAATATTTTTGGAAAGTCCTATAATTTCTAGAAGTTTAATCGCATTTCGAGTGTGTGCTCTCCCCTCAAGAAGTCTGTATGAAAATAGCACATCGCCATCTCTTACTTCCTCCTCAAAATGAAAATTGTCATACTCCTTTTCAAGCAAGTGTGTCAGTTCTATATCATGTGTTGCCGCAAAACAAATTGTGTTTTTGTAGGAGAGCGATTCTAAAATCTGAGCTGACGCTGCTATTCGCTCTACTGTATTGGTCCCTCGCAGCACTTCATCGACAAAACATAAAAGTGGATTGGACTGTTTGGCATCTGCTGCATCAATAATCCGTTTGAGTGCTTTAATTTCCACAATATAATAACTTTCGCCCTGATCCAAATTGTCACGCAGCGCCATAGAGGAATAAATTCTAAAATAATTTCCACAGTACGCTCTTGCTGTACATGTGTGTATAGTTTGCGCAAGAATCGCATTGATGGCAGCAGTTTTCAAAAAAGTAGACTTACCAGATGCGTTAGAACCTGTAACAATCATTCCTCTGTTTTGGTCAAAACTGTTGGCTATAGGATTATCAATACAAGGATGAAAACCATCTTGCAAAGAAAATTGAAGTAATTTTTCATCCGTCAACACAGGGGTGCAATAATAAGGTAAGGCAGCACGAAAATATCCAATAGAAATCACTGCATCCAAATATCCAATGTTATCTGTAAGTCGCATAATCGCTGGTCTATTTTTCTGTACCATATAAAGCATTTGATTAAAACGAATGATGTCAATATGGGTGAGCATTTTAATATAGTCAAAAAGCAATTCATCCATACTGCCCGCAGAGACATTCATCATAAGAACCATTCTTGAATTTTTATCAAAATCTTTAAACTTTTTCCGGTTTTCCTGTAAGGAAGTAGTATACTCTCCCAATTCAGCAGAATATCCCATTTTCAAGATACTATCAGCGCATTTAATCATGCGCATAATATAAGAAAATGTGGTGACGTAAGGCGCCGCAATCCCCTTTTCTTTCATATAAGTGACAATATTCATACAAGCGACTGCAATTACCAGAGGAACGCCAAGAGATGCCTTTACAAAAATCAATGCTATAGAAACAACCAAAAGCAAGATACATCCATAGTGAGGTAGATTGCTGCGAACCCCTAATTTATCTAAATAGTCTAAATAGTCAAACAATGCATATTTTCCAGTGTTGCCAAGTTCATGGAGAAGCATCATTGTATCAAGTCGTTCTTTTTCATGCTCCATCATATAATGAATATGTTTTTCCATATAGTCCTGTCGGCCTTCTTTGTCACAAAGTATAGGCTGTCTAAGCATTGCATACAAATATTCTTCTCCTGAAGAGGACTGTGTAAAATTTATACGCTCAAATACGGTATCCATACTCAAGTCATTCCAGGTAATTGCATCAATATCATTTTCTTGCTGTCTGTGCATATAAAATCTTGCTATTCGATCTAATTGTTCTGGTGTATACGTTTTGTCAGAAAAGTGTCCATAAAGTGTTCTTAACCGTTCTCTATAGGCTTGTTTACTTTTTTTCTCCTCTATTGAACCACGTATCATCACATACAAGAATACAGCAAAAAGCACTATCAAGAATACAAGCATCTCCATTATTTAACTCCCATCTGCCCACTAAAACAAGCATATAAACAGTTACGTATTGTTAAATTAAATTTGCAGGCCCAAATCCATTGGGAAGCAATTCGGATAATGTACATTCTACATAGTTATCCATTGAAATAGCTGTAATTATTTTAAAATGTTCTGGATGACAAAACTCCATCATAACTTGTCTACATACACCACAAGGATATGCATATGTTGTGAGTTCTTCTTGATGACCACCCACAATGGCAATTGCTTCAAATTCGCGTTCTCCTTCACTGATAGCTTTAAAAAAGGCTGTGCGCTCTGCGCAATTTGTTGGTGTATAGGCGGCATTTTCTATATTACAGCCTTGATAGACCTTTCCTGACTTAGATAAAAGTGCAGCGCCTACTTTATAATTAGAATAAGGTACATAGGCTTTATTCCTTGCCTCCAATGCTAGACAAATTAATTTCTCATTCTCCATTTTAATCTCCTATGCTGCTAGAATACCCTTTTGTTATAAAATATTATTTTAAGTACCATTTGCGGTTTCTTTCACCTTCTGTATACACTTTTTCAGCAAGAGTGTTATGACTTTTTATATTTCTTACTTTCTGTGAAAATTTGTCATCACATCGATTGTCAAGGATCTCTAAATCTTCACCACTTGGTTTCATTATTTTTCTTGACTCTTCTATTAGCTCTGATGTTCTAATTCCTGGAGCTTTACGAATAATGTCTAACACAACAACTGCAATTTCTTCTTCTGAATAACAACTCATATTAATCCTCCCTGCCGTCTTTAGCGGCTTACATTTTGTTTGTTTTATGAAAATCTTCTTTTCACCATACGGCCTGAAATGGTATAAACTATTTCAGTAATTGTATGATGTGAGTTTTGTTTAAATCTTTTTTGTACTTATATCGCATAATTGGTAATTAAAAGATGTTCAGCATCTTTATCATTTCGATCTTGAAAACTCACAACATATTTCTTGTCAAATTTCTCGATATACAATCGTTCACCATTAGCTGTTTTTTGCCCCTCAACATACAATTCTTTAATAAAATCTGTATTTTTTATAATCAGCATAAACTTTGCCAGACAATGATTGATTAAAAAATCTGCCAAACGGCATTGGTCTTTCTTTTCAAACGTATTTTTGGCATAGGTACTAAACTCTGTATCATAAGGGGGATCGACAAAAACAAAATCATCTTTTTGTGGTAGATGTATCTTAAAAAAATCATCAAAGTCCATACTTTCTATCACAGTGTGTTGAAGTTGTTCAATAAGTGTTTGATCTGTAAAATATTGTATCTTTTTCGCAATAGATTTTTTATTATAAGAGATCCCACCATAAGGAACATTAAATTTTCCTTGTTTGTTATATCGAAACATTGATGCGTAACAAAATTCGCGCACAAAGAAATAAATCGCGGTTGCAAATGAAATATTAATTGACAGATCTTTAATGTGATTATACAAATATCTAAAATGCATATAAAATGCATTTTTAAATGCACCCTCTATATTTCGAACAATATCCTCCAAAATCAAATCGCCCTTTTTCGACTCAAGTGCTCTCATCCGAATCATTTTATTTTGAATACTTTTATTGAATTCTACCACAAAATTGCTAATTGCTATATTGAAATTTCTGTTTAAGAGTCCACCAAATTCTTGTGCATTTTTAAACATAAATTCGGAAATGATATCATCAAGCCCTACTTGATCCACAGCATCTATTTTATAGTTTTTGTAAGTATGAACCCATTCTTCTGCATGATTTTCCATGACTTGTCCTATTTGTAACCAGTACTGATCTATATCGCGAAGTTTTTGCAAAAATATGGCATCCTGTATTTTTATCATACGATATAAATCAATAAGTTCCGCTGATTTGTCATTAATATAATATGCATCACTATCCAGTGAAAAATACACTGCCCCACCCCCAACAAACGGTTCATAATACTGTTTACACTGTTTGGGTAGACGTGGTAAGATGTATTTTAATTCTTTCTCTTTTCCACCTGGATATTTCATCAAAGGAGGCAACTTTTCACTTTTTTCTTGTATTATACTCATTGTAACTCCCAAATCTCTAAAGAAAGAAACGTCTGCTATGCAGACTTATATTATAACTATCAAGCAAATCTAAGGCTGTAAAAATACAACCTTAGATTTGCTTGATAATATTTGTTTTTATTGATGATCCCAACTATATGATTTGATATTTAGATAATAATGCAGACCATTCCACCATTTGAGTCATTGACAATTTTTTGCATAGTATCTTGCAATTTGATCTGACTTTCCTCCCCAATCATAGATACCTTACTTGTGATACCATCATTGACTAGCTGCTCTACTGTCTTGCCAAAAATATTGGTTTCCCAGATGCCCTCCTTAGACGTTTCAGCGTCAGATATATAACTGATTAAATCCTGCGCCTGTTGTTGTGTTCCCACAATCGGAGCGATCTCAGTCTCTATGTTTGCCTTAATCATATGAATGGATGGACTTTGCGCCTTAATCTTAACACCATATTTGTTTCCATGTTTGATTAAGGTAGGGTTGTCAAGTGAAATTTCATCACGCTCTGGTGTCACTACACCATACCCCTTTTGTCGAACACTCTCTAATGCATTTAATACCTTTTTGTATTCTCTTTTCATATCAGCCAAACTTGACAGCAATTGCATGAGTTGGTACTCGCCAGAAATACTCTCTCCTGTCAAAGAACTAAGCAGTTCATAATAGTATTTTGTATCCCCTTCTAGCAAAAACGATGCAGAACCATCCGCAATATTAACGCGGTCATATTTGCATCGCTTGATATACTCACTATCTTTTTCAAGCAGTTGACAAAAATCTTTTTCTACCAAATCGCGAACCGTCTGAACTTTTTCCATAATAATGTGAAGCTTATCGATGACTTCCTTTTTCATTGGATTGTCAATAGACATAACATCCATCCATTTTGGCGTGTAGAATTCTATAACAGATACGGGGAATTCATACATCACTTGCTCAAGAATCATCGTGATGTCATCGCGTCTCAACTGTTCAATATTGATTGGAATTGCCTTTACTAGATATTTTTTTTCTAGATCTGCGGCGGCATTTTTTGCCTCATCAGAGTATGGTTTGGTGGTATTTACTAACACAACAAACGGCTTTCCAAGCTGCTGTAATTCTATAATAGTCTGCTCTTCTGCCTCCTTGTAGGCATTGCGCGGAATCTCTCCAAAACTTCCATCTGTAGTGACAACAATACCTATTGTAGAGTGGTCTTGTATCACTTTTCTGGTTCCGATTTCTGCTGCTTGTGTAAATGGTATCTCCTCCTTAAACCACGGAGTTTTTACCATTCGTTCCACATCCTCCTCCATATGTCCTGTGGCACCTGCAACCATATATCCTACACAGTCAATCAGACGTACCTTTACATTGATACCATCACTAATCTCTATTTCAGCAGCTTCCTTAGGAATAAATTTGGGTTCTGTTGTGGTGATGGTTTTTCCACCACTACTTTGTGGAAGCTCATCTTGCGTTCGCGTTCTTTCATGTTCATTTTCAATTTGCGGCAATACCATAATATCCATAAAACGCTTAATAAATGTAGATTTTCCCGTTCTTACTGGTCCTACAACGCCAATATAAATTTCACCACCTGTACGTTGACTGATATCTCTGTATAAATTAAATTCCTGATTTGCATCAAGTTGCCCCATAAGTTCTTCTCTCCCATTCTCTGTTCAAATTTTGAATTTTAGTATTCAATCTATTTAAACATATGATTGACTATGTGAAAAAAGAACTATAATCTATCTATGGTTTCGTAAGAGCTTATTGAAATGCCTGCCGTTGCCTCTGGCCTTGTGATTTTTTATGGTATATTTTATGGTTGGAGTTTTCTGTTTTCTTATGGGTCTGATTCTCCATTTTTTTATCTACTGTCTTTTTAAATTTTTGCTTCTTTTTCTTGGCACTATATTTTTTGATGCGCGCTAGCCTTCGTTCTCTAGCAGCTTGCTTTGCTGCATCCAATGCGCGTTTTTTCTCTCTGGCAGCTACTTCCTGTGCATTGTAGACAGTTAATCCTACAGTTTCTCTCAAACGTACATAGTTGGGATTGGCTGTATATTTCATGTGACATTTAGTACACTCATATGTATTGAGTGTATCACCGTTTGGCATAAAAACTTTGAGTGTCAATCCATATTGGACTGTTCCGCTACAACCCTCTTTTACACATTTGTTGATTCTCTTATCATAGACGTAAAAAACATCCTCCTCCCGTAAAAGTACTTTTCTTTCTGGGGGTTTTTTCTCCATTGTCTATTCCTTGCCTTTCGTTATCTTCATACTGCTAGTCAACATTTGTATAGCAGTTTCTATCTATTTGCCATCAGCTTAGTCATCGCCTCATTTAAGCCTTTGACAGTAAGTTTGTACATTGGAAAAATCTCCTTGACTGCCGTCTCTGCCTCTCTCCACGGTGCCCTTCCTACTGCCATTTTAGGATTCATCCACACCACTTTTTTATAGTGTCTTTTCACTAACTGAAGCCATTGATAACCTGACAATCCGCCATTTGGCCCTCTGTAATTGCCAGTATCCGAATATAATTCTTCTGGTGCCATTGCTGCATCTCCTACTATAATAACTTTGTAGTCGCTGCCTGCATTACGAAAAAGCCAATCCGTGTCAATCCAGTCACCATTTTCACATTCAGGTGTCTTATAAAGCTTAGAATAAATGCAATTGTGAAAATAATACACCTTGACATCCTTGAAATGATTGGATTTATTTACTGATTGAAACAATTCATTCATCAGTTTTGTATATGGTATCATTGTTCCACCAGAATCCATAAGAAGCATCAATTTTACAGCATTTTTTCTAGGCTTCATCATTTCTATTTGTAAATATCCGCCATTGTTACATGTCTTGTCAATCGTCGTGTCAATGTCAAGTTCTGTCTTAGGAATGTCAAGTTTTGTTGAAAATTGTCGCAATCGTCGCAAAGCCATTTGAAATTGCCGATTGTCAATTACCTTATCATCCCTAAAATCGCGGTATTTGCGTGCACCAACTACAGAGAAAGCTGATTGATATCCTGTTGTGCCTCCTACACGAACACCGCCCACATTTCCGCCTGTATTGCCAAACTGAGTTTTGCCCATTGTACCAATCCAATAGCTACCACCATTGTGTTCAGAATCCTGATCTTTTAGGCGCTCTTTAAATTTTTCCTCGACATCCTCTTTATCTACATGAAGATCTTCAATCTGGTTGAGCCAGTGTTTCTCTTCCTCGTGAAGAAGCTCACTCATTTCAGGTTTATCAAGCCATGAAAGCATATTTTTTCCAATTTCTGTCTCATACTTTGCACCTTTAAAGCACTCCTCAAATGCCATATCAAACTTGTCAAACTCTGTTTCGCTCTTAACAAGAATCATACGTGCCACATAGTAAAATTGTGTGAGAGAGCTTTCACACAGCCCCTTATCTAGTGCCTCCTGTAAGTCAAGCCATTCGCTTAATGTAACTTCTAGCCCTTTTTCTTTCAATGTATAAAAAAATTTTGAAAACACTTCTTCTCACCCCACATATTATATAAGAAGACCTGCATCACTATCATAGGATTCTACGAATCAATGAATCTCTTGCCGAACAGTAGTCAAATCTTCATCTTTCTTTACTACAACTCCCACAAATGGAAGTTTTGCCCGCAAAGTATCCGCTGATATGCCACCAATCTGCAATGCATTGATCCAGTCAATCAGCTCTGATGTACTTGGTTTTTTACGAATATCGCGCAGTGCCCTGATATCATAAAATACTTGCATCGCATGTTTCATCAAGTTCTCTTCTACATTAGGATAATGTGTTTTGATAATTTCTTCCATCAACTGTGCATCAGGAAAGTCAATATAATGAAAGATACATCTTCTCAAAAATGCATCTGGCAACTCTTTTTCTGCATTGGATGTAATAATAACAATGGGTCTGTGTTTTGCCTTTACAGTGCGTTTGGTTTCGTGAATATAAAATTCCATCTGATCTAGTTCCCACAAAAGATCATTTGGGAATTCCAAGTCTGCTTTGTCAATCTCGTCGATCAATAAAACAACTTGCTCATCACTCTCAAATGCCTCACCGAGCTTTCCAAGCTTTATGTAGCGTGCAATATCATCCACACCTTCCTCACCAAACTGTCCGTCATACAACCGTTGTATTGTATCATACATGTACAGTCCATCTTGTGCCTTTGTCGTGGACTTGATGTTCCATATAATCAGTTTTTTTCCTAGAGAGTTTGCCACGGCCTGAGCGAGCATTGTCTTGCCAGTTCCAGGCTCTCCTTTGATGAGAAGTGGTTTTTTTAATGCAATTGCTACATTCACACTTGATAACAATTCCTCACTCGCCACATAGTCTTGTGTACTATTAAATTCTGTGTTTGCCATTTCTATCCCTATGCTCCTTTCAACTTTCTCATTTATCCATCAACACAATCAAATCCATTCCTGTGGAATCTCGATTTTTTTATCGCGGATCATCAGATCTTTTACCGCAACAGCAGCAGATTTTCCATTAAAAAGCACTTCATTAACCTGTTCTATAATAGGAAGTTCTATGTTGTATTTTTTGGCAAGACCCATAGCGGCTTTGGCTGAGTACACTCCTTCCACCACCATTTTTACTTCTGTCATTGCCTCTTCCATTGTCTTTCCCTTGCCAATTAATATTCCTGCACGCCTGTTTCTACTATGCATGCTTGCACAGGTAACAATTAAATCGCCTATTCCTGACAACCCACAGAATGTCTCAAATTTTCCGCCCATTTCCATGCCAAGTCTTGCAATCTCTGCCATACCGCGCGTAATAAGGGCCGCCTTTGTATTGTCGCCATACCCCAATCCATCTGCGATACCAGCCGCCAAGGCTACTACATTTTTGAGTGCTGCTCCTAATTCTATTCCCAATACATCAGGGCTTGTATAGACCCGAAACACATCGCTCATAAAGATTGTTTGAATATATTCTGCTGTGGCACGTGTGTTTGCGCCCACAACAATCGTAGTAGGAATCCCTTTTCCTACTTCTTCCGCATGTGATGGCCCAGAAAGCACTGCGACATCTGCCTGTGGAATTTCTTCTTCAATCACTTGAGAAAGAGTCATCAAAGTCGCTTCCTCAATACCCTTTGCCACATTGACAACCATCTGTCCTTCATTTACATAAGGTTTGATGTTATGAGCAGTCTGTCTTGTAAATGAGGATGGCACAGCAAATACCAACAGATCTTTTTTATCAACTGCCTGTGAAAGATCTGTTGTAAATATCATATCTTCTGGCAACTTGACGCCTGGTAGTTTATCCTTCTGCTCATGTTCCTTGCGAAGCATTAAAATTTCATTCTCCAACGCAGACCATATTGTGACAGTATGTCCATTGTTATGAAGAAGTACAGATAGTGCTATTCCCCAGCTTCCGGCTCCTATCATTCCTATTTTTGCCATTTTTATCACCATGCTCCTTTCAAAGTCTGTGAAAAGCTTGTGCTCAATTCACATATTGCTTAATTTTTTTTGCTTAAATACGTCTTTCTTTCTGTCTTATGTAACAGCCTGTCAATGTTGGCTCTATGTCCCCAAAATGCCAGTATTGCTAAAAGAACTGTCACAAGATAGAGCTCATTTAATGCCGCCTGACTCATTCCCCACAAGCCCATCTGTCCAAACAATACCATCTCTGCAATCAAAACAAGTTGTACCAACAAAGAGCCCAATGATACATAGTGTGTAATAAAAAATGTGCCAAAAAAAGTAATAACCTGTGGAAGAAGCATATATGGATGGAAAAAAATAATAAGTCCTGCTGTACAGGCGATTCCTTTTCCTCCCTTAAATTTGAGAAAAAATGGAAAATTATGTCCTAAGATTGCACCTGCACCTGCATATAGTGCAAGCAAATACAGAATATCTCCATACTGCTCTCGAAACAAAAAGCGAATCAGTGTCATGGCAAGTCCTGTCTTGAGAATATCGCACAACAACACAATTGCTCCTGCCTTCTTTCCAAGTACACGAAGAGAATTCGTTGTTCCTGCATTGCCACTTCCATACTTTCTGATGTCAATACCATGAAGCCGGCCATAAATATACGCTGTTTGAAAACAACCAAAAATATAGCCAATGAATAAACATACCAATCGAATCATTTTAATCTCCCATGTCACCTCAAATAGATGTGATACTTCTTAGGTAGACAAACTACTACTATCAAATCAAGTCTGTCTACGAAAATACTACATTATCGTTTATCGTCTTTGCGTTCTCTGATAATAAACTTCAACGAAGTTCCTTTAAAACCAAATGCTTCTCTAATCTTGTTCTCAAGATATCTGGTGTATGAAAAATGCATCAATTCTTTATCATTCACAAATACAACAAAAGTTGGTGGCTTGACTCCTACTTGTGTCGTATAAAAAATCTTGAGCCGTTTTCCCTTGTCTGAAGGGGGTTGCTGTAGCGCAGTGGCTTCAGTCACAATTTCATTAATTACACCTGTCGAAATACGCAATGCCTGATTTTCAATCACCATATCAATTGTCTCAAATAGTTTATTGAGTCGCTGTCCAGTCGCTGCTGATATAAATACAATCTCTGCATATGTCATAAAAGATAAAATATTTTGAATTTTTTCTGTAAAACGATAGATTGTCCGGTCGTCCTTCTCAATTGCATCCCACTTATTGACTGCCACAACAATACCTTTTCCCCTGTCGTGCGCGATACCTGCAATCTTGGCATCCTGCTCTGTCACACCTTCTACTGCATCGATGACAAGCACAACCACATCCGCCCTCTCCACTGCACTCACAGTACGGATAATCATATAACGTTCAAGTTCTTCCTTAATCTTATTTTTTCTACGAAGTCCCGCAGTATCAATCAAAATGTATTCTCTGTCATGATACAAAATCCCTGTATCAATTGCATCACGTGTTGTTCCTGCAATCTCCGATACAATCACACGGTTTTCTCCTGCAATCTTATTAATAATAGAAGATTTTCCTACATTGGGTTTTCCTACAATTGCAATCCGCGGTCTGTCATCTTCCTCCTCTTCTAACACTTCTTTATCAAAAAGTTCTGTGACAGCATCTAACATTTCTCCAAGTCCAAGCTTGTTCGCCGCTGATATTGGATATGGATCACCAATTCCAAGATTATAAAATTCATATACATCTGCTTCCATCTTCGCAAAGCTGTCAACTTTGTTTACTACTAGAATCACTGGTTTATGACTACGACGCAACAAATCAGCCACTTTTGCATCAGCATCTACTAATCCCTGTCTTACATCAACAAGAAAAATAATCACATCTGCCGTGTCTATTGCTATCTGTGCCTGTTCGCGCATCTGTGATAAGATAATATCTTTGCTGTCTGGTTCAATACCACCTGTGTCAATTACTGTAAAATTCCAGTTTAACCAACTAACATCCGCATAAATCCGATCTCTAGTAATACCTGGTGTGTCCTTTACAATAGAAATCTTCTCACCAGCAAGCACATTAAACAGTGTAGATTTTCCGACATTAGGACGCCCCACAATAGCCACAATCGGCTTCTTGCTTTTCTTTTCCATTATACTACTCTATCTCCATTTCTTTTAGTTTATGTTATATTTAAGATCTCATTCAGGAAATCCTGACCGCTCGATTTTACAATATCTACCGAAACTTGTAAAGCATTTTCAAGATCGGATACTGTGATATCATCGAGAAATATATCCTCACCACTCTTGAGCATATTTTGTGGAAGCAAAAGTCGTTCCCCAAGCACCTTATCTTTTAGCTGTGCAATCAAATCCTGCCCTGTCAAAAGACCTGAAACCGTTATCATTTCACCAAAAAAATTATTTTTGATAGCAAAAACATGGATTGTAATCTGTGAGTATTCTCGCATAATCTGTTCTGCCATGTCCTGTATCAAAGGATATGCAAGTTTTCCTGTAGCAATAGAAAGTTCTTTTGATATCACCATAGGTCTATGATGTTCGCGTTCCTTTTTTAGTGCTTCCTGAAATTCATCTATAAAAAGTCGCATCATTCCTACACCGTTTTCAAGCTGAGGATATCCATCATAACTTTCTTCCTGTGGCAATTCTTCCTGAGCAAGAATATACCATTCATCACTTGCATGTACAAAATGTACCCCATAAATTGGATATAATTTTTTCTGCCATTTCCGAATAAGAGCAAGCACTTGTTTTGCATCTTCCTTTGTGAAAGGTTCTAGTGGATACAACCCCTCGCGAAATTTAGACAATCCTACTGGAACCACTGACACACTCTCTAGATTGGGCAAATAGTTGGACAACTCGCGGATGCTTCTATCTAGCTCTTTTCCGTCATTGATTCCCTTACAGAGTACAATTTGTCCATTCATCGTAATGCCCGCCGCTGCAAGACGCCACGCCTTTTCTAGTGCTTGTCCTGCGAATCGATTGTTGAGCATTTTACAACGAAGCTCAGGGTTGGTGGTCTGAAATGAAATATTAATAGGAGAAAGATGGTACTGGATAATGCGATCAATATCCTTGTCTGACATATTAGTGAGTGTCACATAATTTCCCTGTAAAAAAGATAGGCGTGAATCGTCATCTTTAAAATATAATGTATCTCGCATCCCCTTAGGCATCTGATCGATAAAACAAAAAATACAATGATTGCAGCAGGAATGATACTCATCCATCAGTCCATTTTCAAAAATAATGCCTAAATCTTCATCATACTCCTTGTCAATCTCTAAAAGCCATTCTTCACCAGATGGCTTTCTAATTAATACTTCTATATATTCATCTTGTATATAATATTGATAATCAAATATATCCTCTATTTCGTGTCCATTAATCTCTACTAGAATGTCTCCAGCATCTATCTCTAATTCTTCTGCAATACTACCTGTCTCAACTGCCTTTACAATGTGCAAATATTGATCTCTCATTCTAATCTCCCCATCTGCTGCCAACAACGTTCGCATTGTTGAAAAATCTCTGATTTCCAAATTGACACGTCAATTTTTGGACATGATCTATGATAATTATTTGGCTTTATCAAAATACAGGCTCTTTCATTATTATATATTAATATTGAGACTTTTTATTATTTTATCATAGCAATTTTTAGTGGTCAACTTTTCTAGGCATTTCTTCCCAATAAGATGAATAATTCATATCTTGTATTGTATTTCCGTAACTTTCTGGAGTAAGGTACATATTATACAATCCGCACCAGCCGTCTCCTATACCATCTTGATAGTTATAAATATCAATAATGGTTCTTTTTTTGTGTTGGTCATATTCTGATTCCTCTTTCTTGTCGTAATCAGGGTCATCATCATCTGAAATTTCAAGATATGTGATCCCCTCCTTTAATTGAGGAAGTTCTTGCAATGAATGATGTATATAATTGTCAAAACTCTTAAAATATTTTTGTGTCTGAGAAAGAGTAAAATGAGTTAATTGACTGCTATTCATTGCATTTAGATCGTCAATTGTCAATCCCGTACATATATTTGTGTCATTGTATGATTTTTTCCATTCATATGCAACTGTACTAACTGACACATTTTGAAATGTGATTGATACAGGATTGCTTTCTCCAAAAGAATGTGCTGTAATCAAATAAGGAGACTTATAATTTTTTAAAGTACAATTCTTTACTGTAAAAAAGCTCTCACCACAATATTCAGGATACCATGTATTATGAAAATAAATGCAACCTCCTGATTCTAATGCAATTAAGTCACACTGTTCTATTGTAACATGCTGATTAGCATGCAAACCAATTCCCATACAATAATTACTTTCCGATACTACACGACAATTTTTAAAATAGACTTCTTTATTATTTATATTTTCTTGATCTATATGGACTGCATATCCTAAAAATCGATTTTGCCATGCATAAATATCCTCTTTGCTTGCCTCCAATATTCCCTCAAAAATTGATTGAACTGGTATATCAACTTGTTCTGGCAAAATAGCACGAATTGTCAGATTGCACACTATTCCAGAACCAATTGATAAGGGTGCCGCATTATATTCTGTCGCATATGTTTCAATAATACAGTCTTCAACGTAGACACCTACTAAATTGACCGTTTTATCTTCAATTGTAACCGTTTCATGATAAATTCCTGGATATATTAAAAGAGTGTCGCCTGAACGGACTTGATCCACTGCCGTTTGTATGGTTGAAAAATCACCACTGCCGTCGGGAATCACTTCATACACATGTCCTTCTTTGCTAAGCTGTTCTACCAAATCAAGCAGTTCTTGTTGTGTCATTGGTTCCACTGCATGAGTTTGAATAGGCCAAAATAAAAAAGCAGCTATAAAACTCACTCCTACTGCTAACATTGAATTAAAAAATCTTCTATATTTTTTCAATATAATCTCTCCTACAATACATAAATTCTCATAAACTTGTGTTGCAATTTTAAATTTATAATCTCATTTTTTTCACACTAATTCCCATCTGCCTGCTTTTGCAGGCATTTAAATCAAGATGGGTGAAATTTTATATTTCACACTAACTCCCATCTGCCTGCTTTTGCAGGCATTTAAATCAAGATGGGTGAA
>CAJUHQ010000083.1 GCA_910586095.1 uncultured Lachnospiraceae bacterium
ATATACCTCCAATCCTATTAGGCTTTTTGCCGTTCATTCAGCCAAATTTTTAAATCGCTCGGATTTATTGAAATTATACTATATAATTTTGGAAAATGATAGTCTTTTGTGCAAATTTATTAAACTTTGTATAACCCTTTAACGACTCTGTAACAAAACCGTTACTATTTTATACAATCCATGCTTAAATTCATCCATCACGCCCAAAAATCCCAAGTAGAATTCTCATCCACACGCTTCGCGAAATCTCAAACCTTTGGCACGAGATTTAAAGTTTCTCTGTGAAACAACCTTTGCTGTGACTCCAATCATGAGCGTGAAACTTTATATTTCACACTTATATCCTATTATAGTTAATCAGACATCCTTTTAGAATAATCTGACGCTCTTCATCTGTGAGTTCTCCCAAAGTCATCTCAAACTCTATCTTTTGATCCTTTCCTACCACATATGCTGTGATTGTATCAGCTTTCTCTTCCACAGCTTTGCGAATACCTGGTATATAAAGATAATCCAACTTTTTAAATGGTAAGTCCCCTTCTTCAATCAAAAATGGCAACATTCCCCAATTGATTAAGTTAGAACGATAACGCTTTGTTGCATACTCGTTTGCAATATTTGCCCATCCGCCCAAAACTTTTTGGCAACTTGCTGCCTGTTCTCTGGCAGAGCCATCACCAGGCTTTACTGCAAAGATTGTACTGCCAATCCCTGTATTGTATCGATCTGCATTTGGTGTGATGGTCTTCATCGTTGCCCATGCTGCCTCTAGTTCTGGGAACTTTTGCACTGGACAAGTCTGTTCTTGTCTTGCCTGCTCGACTGCCTGAATTTCCTTTGCAAGACGCACATAATCTGGATCTTTGCGTGAAAGTGTAAATTCTGCAAGCCCCAGTGGATTAGAGCGATACGAAGATGTCTCTCCAGAAGGAATCAACTCATCGGTGGTAGTCACAGGATCATGAATCTCCGAAACTACTTTGAGCATCAAATTGTCTGGAAGTGCAACCATTGCAGGCCAGTCCTTAATGTTTGGACCAAACTGAATCTCGACTGACTCATCGGCAATCCCTTTTGAATCAAACACTCGATTTTCATATATTTTTTTGTCAAAGAAATACTGATACTTTGCAAAATTCCCGTCAAACTCGGTCGCTGGTGTAAGATATCCCTTATTGGCAGCAGTTGCAGCAATAGAACGTGCATCCATAAGTGCCACGGATGCAATCTGCCCACTCTGTAACTTAGACCCTTCACGATTTGGAAAGTTTCGAGTAGAGTGACGAATAGAGAGCGCATTATTGGCAGGTGTATCCCCAGCGCCAAAGCATGGTCCACAAAAAGCGGTCTTTAACACTGCCCCTGTCTGCATTAACTTTGCAGCGCATCCATTTTTTACCAGCTCCATATAAATAGGCATAGATGCTGGATAAACACTCAAAGTAAAGGCGTCAGGACCAATGCTTGTATTCTCCAAAATATCTGCTGCTGCACATATATTCTCAAATCCGCCTCCTGCACACCCCGCAATAATTCCTTGCTCTACATAAAGCTTTCCATTTTTTACTTTATCTTTCAATGTAAAGTTCACAGCCCCATCTAGACTGACAAGCGCTTTTTTCTCACAATCCTCCAAAATATCCATTAAATTTTCATTGAGTTCTTCAATGGTGTATGTATTGCTTGGATGGAATGGCATAGCAATCATTGGCTTGATCTTGCTTAAGTCAATTCGTATACAGCCATCATAATATGCGATCTGGTCTGGATCAAGCTGTGCAAACTCTTCACTTCTACCATGAACATCATAGAATTCCTTTATTGTCTCATCTGTTTTCCAAATCGAAGACAGACAAGTGGTTTCTGTAGTCATCACATCGATACCAATTCTAAAATCAGCAGATAAGGATGCCACTCCAGGCCCTACAAACTCCATCACTTTATTTTTTACATATCCATTTTGGAAAACTGCTCCAATCACAGCAAGTGCCACATCCTGAGGGCCTACCCCCTTTACGGGTGCACCTTCTAAGTACACTGCCACCACTTTAGGCATATTGATATCATATGTTTGATTCAAGAGCTGTTTTACCAACTCCGGCCCACCTTCACCCATTGCCATCGTTCCTAGAGCTCCATAGCGTGTATGCGAATCCGAACCTAGAATCATCTTTCCACCACCCGCGAGCATTTCGCGTGCATATTGGTGAATCACTGCCTGGTGAGGAGGAACATACACACCGCCATAACGCTTTGCACAGGTAAGTCCAAACATATGATCGTCTTCATTGATCGTCCCTCCTACTGCACACAAAGAATTATGGCAGTTTGTAAGCACATATGGCATTGGGAACTTTGTGAGTCCTGACGCACGTGCAGTTTGTATAATTCCCACAAATGTGATATCATGAGAAGTGAGTTTATCAAACTGAATCTTCAACTTGTCCATATTGTCAGAAGTATTGTGCTTTTTAAGAATATGATAGGCTATCGTTCCTTTTGCTGCCTCTTTTTTATCTGTCTTTTTTCCAGTTTTTGCGCTGATAGCCTGCAACGCCTGCGCGTCGTCGGCAATGAGCTCTGTTCCATGAACCAGATAGACCCCTGTTTCATATAATTGTATCATACTGATACCTCCATCCTTTTTTATTTGTGCTTTTTTATTTGTACTGTCTTTATTGTATTGTCTAAATTGAATCATTATTCAGCCATAGACAAACATTGTACTGTAACCTGTTATTTATATATTCAAAAATACTTACTTTATACTATACTATACCTTCCTATCTCTGTGCAATGGTAAAATAGTCCTTTTTAAATCAGTGTCTATGGTCATTCAGTTTTGCTATACCCTAGCTACTATCCTGTTTCAAGAACTTGACACAACGTTAAAATCATGATCGTTTATTACAAATTCACTAGCCTTTATCCTGATTATTTACGAGTTTTCTCAATATGCTTTTTGCAAAATTAGCATAAAATCAAACTATTCATAACTCATTCTTATATTAAATTTAATACCTATATGGAAAAACAATGTGCAACAAACAGCACAGAAATGAGGAATTTATGACGCTAAAACAACGATTTGCAACAATGCTATTTGTGTTGTCACTGGTATGTCTCTATCTAGGAGTAAGCGAATTTTTTGCAATTCGGCCTGCATCAGATTATGAAGATAAGGGTGTACATACATTTATCCCCTATAAAGCACTTCCAACCCAAGTAAAAAATACTGCCACAGGACGACAAAGACGCCTTAACCCTACAAAGACTGTTTATTTTGTCTATTATAAGACAATAGATGAAACCAGCTATGAATGGAAAGACAAGGTTTCGTACAAGAGTACGGCCATAGCTAAAGTTGACGCTGGTGAACCTGTAGAACGGCGGGTCTTGTCCATTCGAAGCACCAAAAACTACATTACTATAGCAGCAAACCAAACTGCTGCAAGTTATACTGCCCGCCAACAATGGCTATATGGTGGAATGGTTTTGCTTTCTATACTCTATCTAGTGATTTATATTGCGATATGGATAATTTTTGTGTATAAACGTCGCCACGAATCTCTTTAAACAAGCACCCCCACTATTTATCAATTAAAATGATTGGTGGAAACCGCTGTATTTTATATGCATATCAGTTTCTAAACACCCTCTTTTACTTTTGATATTGTTTGTGTATCGTGTAGGTCTTTACACATATATATGAAGTTATCCCCTAATTTCTTTGCCTCCTGTATATCATGAGTGACGACAATCACAGTCTTTTTGTACACGCTTTCTTTGAGATAGTCTATCACTTGTTCTTTTAGTGCGTTATCCAATCCCTGAAATGGCTCATCCAAAAAAAGCACCTCATACTCTGCAAGCAATGCACGCAAAATACTAACACGGCGGCGCATACCTCCCGATAGCTTTGATACTGGTTGTTGGTCACTATCTGACAATCCAAGTCGTGCAAGCTCCTGCTTGACTTCCTGTTTGGTATATATGGGATTAACTAAACGAATGTTATCGATTGCATTTAACTGCTCACACAATCGCTCTTCCTGAAATACCACACTCAGTTTATGTCCAAAAACGCCTTCAATTGTACCACTATCTGCCTGTTCTACTCCCATTAACATGCGAAGCAATGTAGTTTTTCCTGTGCCAGAGGGCCCCATAATACATGTAATCTGTTCTTCTGAGATCTCCATTGTAAGATTTTTGAAAACTACTTTATCTCCAAAAGTTTTTGTCACGTTTCTTATATAAATAGAAGACATTCTCATTCCCTCTCATTTCACTTATCCTGTTTTGAGTGCCTGCTTCCATGCAAAAAACTTTGACTTTTTCTTACACTTCCATCTTAGCAACTACTACGATCATACGTTTGATTCCATACAAAAAGCACCTTTCAAACACCAAACTCAACCCTACCACCACAAGTGTCCACGCAAACAAATCTGGCGTATCTAGATATATTTTTGCCTGTTGCAGCCGCTCTCCAATAGAACCTTTCGGAATCCCTATCACCTCCGCTGCTACTCCCGCCTTCCAACTCATTCCCAATGAAATGGTGGACGCCGCATAAAAAAAAGGAAACAATTGCGGCAAATAAATATATCTAAAAACTCGTAACTTAGGAATACAAAAGACTTGTGCCATCTCCAACAACTGCCGATCTACCTGATTGATACCACTAAGCACATTTGTATAAATGATGGGAAGAACCATCAAAAACGAAATCAACACAGATAGATTTTTTGCAGAAAACCAAATCAGGGCTAGTATTGTAAAAGATGCCACTGGTACAGACTTGACAGTGAGCATTGCAGGCGCCAACAGCGCGCGTATCTTGTGATAACGCGACGCTGCTGCTGCAAGTACGCAACCGATTGCCACCGCCAAAAAGAAACCACACGCAATGCGTGACAGTGTAAAAAAAATTGATTTCCAGAATAGAATTGTGCTCATAAGCTGCCCTAGTCGCAGTAGTACTCTAACAGGTGACACCAAAAGAATGTCGCTATCTAACCAAACACTTACTATCTGCCATACTGCAAGCCAGAATATCACTGCCCACAAGCGAATTTGTTGTCCTTTTTCATCCTCTGTCTTTTTTTGTTTGGCACATTTGTTGTCATTCACCATAATAAAAATCGTCTCCTGGAAGCGCTCCACCTACCGACTTTGGATTTTGTTCAATCAGCACAGATAAATAACCAGCCAACTTCTCCTTCATCTCACTGCCTGTTATCAATGTGATATTGCAGCTTGGAAGTGCTTTTGCCGCCACAGCCGCTGGCACAATGTCATACTGTTCAATCAATGCCGCCGCATCCTCTACATTATTATTTACATATGTTACAGACTCTTTATAATGTGATAAAAACGTCTCCACTGCATCTGGGTGCTGCTCAACAAACTCTCTTCTTGCCACAATCACCCCTGTTATAAGGGAGGAACTAGTACCAAGTCGCTCCCATTCCTGTGTCAAATCCAGCGCTATCCGAATCTGTTCATTTTTTATCTGTGCAGTAGTCACAAAGGGTTGCGGAAGCATGGCAATTGCATTTTGCTGAGCCGTAAGCGCTGCCAGACACTCTGTATGTTCACTCTTCCACTCAATTGTCACATCCTTTTCTGGATCGATACCATTTTGTGACAAGATAAAGTTTAGTGCATACTCGGGGGTTGCTCCTTTTCCGCTGGCATATATAGTTTTTCCTGCCAAATCCTGGACATTTGTTATTGTATTTCCACTTTCTACAATATAGAGAACCCCAAGTGTATTGATTGCCAACACTTGCACCTCACCTTTTGTATTGTTGTACAACACAGAGGCAAGATTGGCTGGAATCGCAGCAATATCCACTTTTTTCTGAGCAATCTTTGGTGTTACCTCATCTACAGCCGCCACAATCTCAAATTGATACTGATTGTCTAGTATTGTATTGGTGTCCACCTGATTCATAAATGATACCAACCCCATAGCTGTTGGCCCTTTTAAAGCGATAACCCGAATATCTGTTTGATTATTTGCTTCGTCTTTAACAGAAGTATCCGACGCGAAATCACTAGACACTTCTGTAGTCTGTTTATCTACGTCCTTATTCGTTCCCTGGGTGCCTGTACTGCATCCCACAAGAAAAAATACACCAAATAACATTGCAGTCAACAGAGCTAAAAACTTTTTCATACTTTTCCTCATTTCACATATACCCCTCTCTCCCCGCTTCTGCGGGCTTTCTAATCAAAATAGTGAAATTTTATATTTCACTCTCTTCCCGCTTTTGCGCCTCTTCTTTGCAAGACTAACAACACTATAATTTTTTCTCAAAATGCTGATAATCTTTCACACTATTCCATGCGCCACCCCACTGAAACCCATGCTCGATAAACAGTTGATAACATAGATCTTTCTCATCAATTTTGTACGAAAAATCAATACTGCGATCAGCATACGCTGCGCCATTATCTGGAGAAATGAGCATCACTCCATTTCGCATCCGCACATACGGATTGTAGAGTGGATTGATATCGATAGCAAGTCCATAAGAATGATTGGACAAACTAGATTTGCCTGGCACTGTTCGATAATTAAAACAAGATGTATTATTATCTTGCATAGAAGCTTCATCATCTCCATTATAGAGATCAATCAGACGAATTTTTTCTATTGGATACTTGTTCTCATACAACTGTTCAAAAATTTCTACCAAATCCTGTGCGATTGCTTGATTGCAGATCAACTCTCCCTGTTGCACTTGTCCATCAAAATCATAATGCAACACATGAACATACGCTAGATCCTCATATGCAATTTCTAACCCTTCCTCTGTATCTGGATAAGAAATTCCTGTAATTTGCTTTCTAATGTCATCCGTGATGTCTGTATAATAAAAACTTTGTACATCTGTTGCATTTTCGTCTAAAGAATCTACCTCAGTCTCATCCACGGTCTCTGTAAATGGTTCTACTTGTGCGAAGGTATTTGATTCGGTACACTCTTCTTGTTCTATAGTCCACTGCCCAAATTCATTTAAAGCCTCCATAACTTGTACTTGTATATTTTTTTCTATGTTTTGTGCAAACGACAATTTTGTCTGATACATCACTACAAACAGCACTAAAATCAAACACGATCCAAGCGCAACCATAAGTCTACATCTAATTCTCTTTTTCATATTCCTTGCTTTTTCCCTAATTTCATACTATAATCTCTCTAATGAAACGCTTATGTACTATATCATACTAGAAGGAGTAACCTTATGCCCAAAAAAGCCAAACAGCTCATTGCTATTCTTGCCTTGATTTTTATTGGAATTTTGTTAGTCACATTCGTTCTATCTTCCTTTGTTGCAAAGCCAGGAGAAACCAGAAGCCGATTTATGGCTTTACTATGTTGCATAATTGCTATCCCACTCTTAGCGTGGATTTTGTTGTTTTGCATCCAGCGCCTACGCGACAAACATTCCTTATCTGACTCCTCCCAGGACTTCACCAAATAATCTATCATACACAAAGCACTTTTTGCTCTTTTAAAGAACGCATGTACTCTAGTCTCCTTTTGAAAACGAAGCACATCTTAAATTCGCCTAGTTTTTTTGCATGTTAGACTTGTTTAGCTTTTTTGCATCAGCTCGTAGCTGCTGTGTTCGGGCAATATCATATTTACAATTCTTTGGATCTTTTTGAAACGCTTCAAGTGCTTTATTATACAGCTCTATAGCCTTGTCGAGATCCTCTCCATTTTCCACAAGATAATATGCTTGTGACTGATATATTGCTCCAATTTTGGCAAAATCTTCTGAAAAATATTGCTGTAAAATCTGGTTCGCCTTTGTATAATATTGATCGCTCTTGTCATATTGTTTGGTATCGGCATAAAAATTTCCCATTGCGCGAAAATACCCTTGTGCCTGATCTGGTGCATTTTCAAGATTATCTTCTATGATAGAACGCCCTTTTTCATACCATGAATCAGCTTCTTCTAGTGCTCCTAGCTTCCAACAACACCTAGCAGCAAGCTTGTAATGATCTGCCAATTCAAGTGGATCGGCATCCTTCAAACGCCATATAATCTGTTTTTGCAGTTGCAATGCATAATTAAAATCACAGTGAAGCGCATTTTGATAAAATTCATTTTCAAATAATTGTTGTAACTCCTCAAGTGTCAATATCTTTCTGTGAATCACATGTAGACTCTCTAGCTTCCCATCTATGTCTGCAAACACACCAATCAAAAACACATTATTTTCATCATTAAAATTAAGAGAATAATGCTTTGTATATCCCTTATTAGGATGAAGCTTCGTATAATCTACCCCGTACTTAGCAAATGCCGAAGCAATCTGTGTGTCTGTCTCGAAAATCTCATGACTATCACTCTGTAATAGCTCTGCTACGATCATGATTGTCAATATCCCCGAAAACTCTAAATCCACAGGAGTACCAACTACACCTTCATCTGTTTGATCTCCAAAAACTACCATAAGATTTTGTGTGTTCGTACAAATTCCTACTAATACTTCCTGCAAAGTACCAATCACCAAAACTGGTATATATCCATCATTTGTCTCCAACTGAATCTCGACCATATAATCAGGATGCCAAATTTGAAATGAGTTTTCATTTTGGTTGATATGTAAATATCCATAACATTCCAAAAACTCCCTCAACAATAATGGAAATACTAGATTTCGCTTCTTTTCATTTTTGATAAAATCTCCCTGCCAGATACCATTCTTCTCACCATGATAAAACACTTCCATCGCATAAAGTGGTGGTAAATTATATTGTATTCCCATAAAAATCCTCCTTACTTCTTTCAGTGATTTTTCTTCCTTTGATACTACAAAATTTTGCTTGCATTATCAAATATCAAAAACTCCAACAGTCTATTTAAAAAAGCATATCACAAGAACCTGTACAAATCAACTAAAGTACCTACTATCAAAAAACATACGCTTAAACAGTTTTGTCTATGTATCTAAAAAGTGTTTGAATATAAAATAACCTTCTTTTATATTTTCTGTGCGCCGCTTTTGGACATAGTTCTCGCGCAAAAGACCATGCATAAAATAGTTGTAAATTGTGTGAAAATGAGCTATACTTTTTATAAAATCTTTTTATGAGAAGTTAGTAGACCCTATAATATTGAAATGACAGGTCCATTTGAAAATTATCATTTTTTAATCATGAGATTTGTGTTCGCGCGTTGTTTGTCACAAACTCGTCATATACAAAAAACAGCGCAGAAAGGGAGTATATTATGGCAACAATCGACTTATTAGATAAAATTGCAAGTAATAATGGTATCTATAAAAACACATATAAAAAACGACTGCTCACAATAGATGAATCTGTAGAACAGCTTCAAAAAAATATGAAAAGCTTTAAGAAAAATGTAAAGTCATTAAAAAACTATGCTTCTCAGCAAACACCCAAATCAAAAGTAGCAAGGCAGTTCAAAGATCTCGCAAAATCGTTTACATCTCTGACCAAAAATATGGACGATATCCCTGACCCAGAACTTCGCGCTCAACTGTCAGAATTGTCGGATCTCTTTTCTAAAAATGAAAAACAACTCAAAAGTATAGGTCTTGTACAGGCTGATAACAAGCTAACTTTTAAAGAAGATATTTTTGATGATGCAGAAGATGAATTTCTTGACAGCCTTCTTATCGGAAAAGATTGCTTTATCAAACAGGTTGACAAGATTCTACGTAAGACAGAAAAATGTGCCGACGACGCAAAGTATGATGTAGTCAATCGAAAAATTTCAAAGACAATGCACTATAGTTCTGCTGAATTGGGGTTTGCATATACTTTTGAATCTATCTCAGCCCTAAAACGGGTTGATGGTGCCGTACAGGCTGGAACGCTTACGACAGATCAGCAAAAGAGTATCACTGAAAACTTAAAACTATTTAGTAAGCATGCTTTTAACGTCAATGAAAGCAATCCAACCGATAGTCAAAAAGAAATTCAAAAACTGTGTGAACTACAGAAAGAAAAGCTTCTCGATGTCGGAATTTTATACACTGCTGACAACAATCTAGAATTCCAAACTGATCCTCCGCTCGATATGAGTACAGCGCGTTTTCAAACTGCATTTCATGATCTGTTTGGTGCAAATTCCACATTTGGAGAAGCCATACAAAAATATTGCCAGGATGAGGCTGGTGATCTTATCAACCTAAAAAAATCTGGTGCTTCTTTGATTGACGCATACATATAAAAAATACTTTTCATAATTAACTTCATATTCATTCCCATTTCTACGTATCTCAATGATGATTACAGCGTAGACACAACTTTAAACATAAAGGCTTATCAATTATAAATCCTTCTATAATTGATAAGCCTTTTTAGTGACATCACTTTCTATACATAAAACTCTATATAAACCCCACACGCTATATGCACAAGCCTGTATATACGCCATGTGACTTTCTATCCTGCAACCACTACTCTCACATAGCCAAATAAGATCTTCTTCTTATAGCCGTACTCTTGTTGTTCTAATACCAAAATTCTCTATTTTATCCTCAATCGCAACATAGCATTGTATCCATAACATCTTCTATATTTGATAGTCACCCTATTGCATTTCATATAGTTAAATTATTATCAATCGTTTACATACAACTACTTTCATTTAAGAAGTAAACCGTATCAGTAGGCGCCCTACTGCACAGTTGACAAAAAATACCACAATGTTGGCTGCCACAATAGTCGCGCCAACCGGCGTAGAAAAAAGAATAGACAGAACAATACCTGCCAATGCACAACTCACAGATAAAATTGCCGCATATGCCACTACTCCCTTAAAGTTTTGTATGACACGCATAGCAGACAATGCAGGGAAAATCACAAGCGCTGATATTAAAAGTGAGCCGACCAGATTCATTGCAAGTACAATCATAACGGCTGTGACAACTGCAATCAACATATTGTAAGCTCCTGCTCGTATTCCTGTAGCACGTGCAAAATTCTCATCAAATGTCACTGCAAAAATGCGATTATATAATAAAATATAAATCAGAACTACCACTACTGACATTATCACGCACAACACCACCTCTGCGCGCGTTAATGTTAGTATCGATGTTGAACCAAAAAGAGTACTACACACATCACCCGCTATATTAGCCGATGTCGAAAAAAGATCTAAAATTAAATATCCCACTGCAAGCGAACCTACAGAAAGCATGGCAATCGCTGCATCTCCGTGTGAACGTGGGTTCTGTCCTGTGTGCAAGATAAGAATTGCCGCAATCACTGTCACTGGCATCACCACCAGCGATGTGCTAGTCATATCCAACACTGTCGCAATTGCCAATGCGCCAAATGCAACATGAGACAAGCCATCCCCAATATAGGAAAAACGCTTGAGCACCAATGTGACTCCCAAAAGTGATGAGCACAGTGCAATCAATGTTCCAACAATCAACGCATATCGCACAAACGGATATGACAGATAAAATTGTATTGTGCTCATATTTGATATTCCCCCAATTCTCTCCAAAAATTACTTTTCATATATTCTTTTGTTGTTCCAATAAACGATTGATCTTTTTCCACATGCAGGATGCGATTTGCATACTGTACTGCTGCGCGAATATCATGTGACACCATAACGACTGTAAGCTTGTCTTTATTCAACTCTCGTATCAATTCATAAAACTGAGCTGTTACTTTTGGATCTAACCCCGTAACTGGCTCGTCGAGCAGCAAAAGTTTCGACGACGCACAAAGCGCTCTAGCCAAAAGCACACGTTGCTGCTGACCCCCTGACAGATTGCGATAACAATGCTTTTTTAAGCTCCAAATATCCATGCGCCTCATATTTTGTTCGGCCAACTTTTTTTGTGCCTTGCCAAAAAACGGTCTCCATCCGCATTTTGGAAGAGTTCCTGACAGTACAATTTCCCATACAGATGCCGGAAAATCTTTTTGCACAAATGTCTGCTGTGGCAAATATCCAATTTCATGTGTTCCCACTCCATCACCATAGAGAATGGTTCCACTCATAAGAGGTGTCAATCCTAGCAGTGCTTTCACCAATGTACTCTTTCCTGCTCCATTCTCTCCGACAATACACAGATAATCCCCTGCATACACTTCAAAATTAATATTTTGTGCCACTGGCACACCCTCATAGCCCAACATCAAATTCTCACATTTTATATATGACATTTCCTACTCCCTTATCGTGTAGACACCTTATGAATCTAGCCCCACCAGTTGTTTAAGCACCCGCAAATTTTCTTCCATTGCCGACAGATAGCTCACTCCACTATCAATATCCTTGCGCGAGATTGATTGTAGTGAATTCATTCGCAGTATCTGCTGGTCTTTAGTCTGTGTGTTTTCAATAATTACCCTAGCGAGCCGATCACTAGTGCGATCTGTCACTATCACAAAATCAAGTCCTAATTCATCTAGTTTTTCTGATAAAAAGGCCACAATCGCAAAACTAGCTCCTGTCTGCGCGCTACATCCCTCAAAGGCCGCATAATATTTTAAATCATAGTCCTCCACAAAGTACCGAAATGCAAATCGGTCTGCAAATAATAATGTATCTACGCTACCATTTGTCACCACCTGTTCAAACGCAGTATCTAACGTCTCTAATTTTGCTGTGTATGCTATGCAATTATCTGTGTACAACTGTGCATGTTCCTGTTCTATCTCTCCTAATGCCACACTAATATACTCTGTCAAAAATGCTGCATTGCGCAAAGACAGCCACACATGCTCATCATACTCACCACCATGATCTTCATGGTCATGCTCCTCCATGCCATCCACTGCTTCCTCTTCTACAAGCCTTTTGTCTAATGCCTCCATCATATTGATGACATACATATTAGAATGAACAGCATCTTTTATAACATCCTCCGCCCAGCTATCCGATTCACCTCCCACATAAATAAACATGTCACACATAGAAATCCTTGCGATATCCAAAGCAGAGGGCTGAAAATTATGCAAATCATTGCCACTTTCCATAAGCACTGTCAAATGAAATTGTTCCTCGTTGCCTGCTATCAAATTTTTCACCCAGTCATATTGCACAAAGGTAGTGCAGACAATATGAATACGTCCATCGTCTGCGATATCTAGCTCATAAGGCTTCTTTGCACAGCCTCCTATCCCCAACATTAGAAATACTCCCACAAACAATACACAATAGTGTATAACTTTTTTAATCATATCAATCTCCCATAATAGAGCCGTTTTATTTGGATCAGAAAATTTTCCATCTCTATTTGTACCTTTTCCAAATTTGCAACTCATTTGCATTTTGTATTATATAAGCAGATTGTTTTCTTGTCAAGCACTTTTGCCTTGCTGAAATCTCCCTAGCTCTTTATATACCTTTCATATATAATCATCTATCCTACTATTAGCAGGGCAAACAAAATAATCTTCTTTTTTCTTACCCCGTGAATCAAAAGTGGCACATTGCACAGCAATGTACCACTCTCTACTATAATTTTATTCTTTTGTATAGTATCTCTATTTTTCTAGCGGCTCTAGACAAGCTTCTTTGTCACCATCACCTCTGTAACATTTAGTTGCTTACATACTCCGCAATCACATCCCAAACCGCTGGATTTTCAAGCCCAAGCTTCCATGCCGCTACGCCTTTAATCCCCTGATTTTGCATTACCTGTAATTTTACACGAATAGAATCGACATCCTCCAACCAGCACTGATACACTGTATCTTCTACCTGATACTCTGCATAGTTTTGGCAAAATTCATCCAGCCACACGGGTGTAACGCCTGTCCTATTAATCCAGTCATTCTGTGCTGTCATAGTGAGTGTAGATGCCTTTAAGCCATTGGGACCTGACTCCCAAACTCTTGTATAAAAAGGAATCGCATTAATAATCTTTTCTGCGGGAACTACTTCCTTTGTGTTGGCAATACCACTCTCCACAAAATTAATAGATGCATTAGAGCCTGCGGCGCCTCCTCCTACATAATGTTCATCATATCCCATAATAATGAAGTAATCCACCACAATTCCCTGCTCTTTTCGATTGTAGTGCGCTGTATACTCAGAAGGTACATAATTATCCACTGAGAGCACGACTCCTCGTTTTCGTGTCTCAATAGAAAGTTCTCTTAGAAACTGCACAAAATGAATACCCGAATCGCTTCTTACTTTTTCAAAATCAATGTTAATACCATCTAGTCCATACGTATCTACTTGAGAAAGAAGACCATCAATCAAATGTCTGCGATTGACAGAGGAGGACAACAACTCCACAAAGTCAATCTCTACTCCATATAAATCCTTGCTATCCACATCTGTGATGAGCGCCCAGACCTCAGCTCCAAGCTCATGTGCTTTTGATACATATGAAGCGCTGGCTAAACTAGAGAAATCTCCACTGTTGTTAGTGAGCCGAAACCATGTTGGTGAGATCACATTCACTGCCTTAGTCGAAGCCATTACATTCGCTAGATAATCTCCTCCCACCTCCTCAAATACCTGATGGAATACTAGATTAATCTTTCCCTCTTTCTGGACATTATGATAGACTATTTCCTGAAAATCGGTTCCACCCAGCCGCGCCACTGTTGTTTCATCTGTCAAAAATTTGTTTTCCACATAGCCAATAAACGCGTCAGTCGTTTTTACTTTAGACCAATTTTCCAATTGCTCTAGCACAATCACCTCGTCGCCTTTTGCCAAATCCACAAGAATATCACTCTTAACGCCGCCTTGGTAGCGCAATGCTGTCTTCCTAGATATACTCATCGTTGTATAATCGTCCCACTGTGTATAAATCTGCATATGCAGTGGTTCAGAGTACAAATGATACTCAAAATTTGCATAATTTTTTACATAATCTGCGGCAATATACAAAGTCTCTCCCTCATAAAAAGCCGCCTGATATCCTAAATCTTGTCCCACATCTGACACATACATGACATTGCTGCCTTCTCCAATCACAATTTTCACCACATCTGTGTCTGTCGTAAACAAAAGCACTTGCTCCGCGCTATTGACATAAAACCGTTGTGTAAAATACTGTTCCACTGTAGAAAGTGAAAAATAGCATACACCATCCCTCAATTTTGCCTTTTCAGGAACCACTGTGTCCTGTACCACCATAGCAATCTCATCCGCCTGTGTGAGACCAAAATACTCGTTTAAATCTGCTCGTTCCTTTGAATAAGAATATTTTTCATAAATTTTACCGCCTAGTGCCACGCCCACCACAATAAAAATGAGAACAATCGGCACAAGCACCGTCATTACACGTTTTTTCATACGGATACCTCCCAATTGCTCTCATTATAACAAAAGTTTGATATGAAGTACACCAAAATTTTTTGCTATTCTTATTTTTACCACTTATTGTTGTTGATTTTTTACATTTTTGGAAAAGCCTTTAAAAATAGCTTCCATAATTTACCTGAAGTTGTGCCTACCATTTTTCATCTGCATATGATAAGATATAGATGTCCCGTCTGATTCATTTCGGTATACACGTTTTTTGACATTGGACACTAAGATCGAACCTGCAACATCGTATTTTATGTGTAATATCTATGCATAGAGGGGTCTTTATAACACATATGAATTATTGCATATACTACTATTGTGCCACAATGTTTGCTTTGGTTACAACAAAGCTTTTGTCCAAATTCCAAAAGGTATTTATGTGTGATATATAAACCTATTGTATGCAAGATGTCAGAACATGTACAAAATCTTTCCAAAATAATATTGTATTGTTGGATATGTATCTGCAAAAAGCTAGCAAGTCGCTTTCTTTGTCATGAGGTCTTTTCTTAACCTTATAAGACAATCTTTTTTGGCCTATGATATTGCCTTTTTATTTACGATATTACCTTTGCTATATAAGGTAATATCTTTAATCTCAGTTAAGACTTGGAAAAATATTTTTTTAATAATCAGCGCAAGCTAATAAGACAATGAAAAAATTTAGCTTGGAGCATATTGAAAACGATTTTCATATTCCTCCTTTCTGTACAAGATTTGCTCTTAAGACACCTTACACAAGCATTATTAGCATATACCCAAAAATTATGCAAATTGAAATGTAAAAATTCATCTAAAATGTAAAAATTAATACAAGTTTTTTAGAAAAACGTCTGTTATTTTTACATTATAGACGATATACACAATAGATAGACTATTTTCGACAATCTTATACAAAACTCTTTTTACTATGAAAGTCTTCAAATCCTTGCTGTAGGTCTGCGCACGTGCTGCGCTGACCGTATGGCGCCAAAATGCCTGCTTTTGGCATTTTGTGTGATTCATAGTAAACCCCT
>CAJUHQ010000084.1 GCA_910586095.1 uncultured Lachnospiraceae bacterium
TTTTTAATCAAGATTACAAACTAGCTTAGCTAGTTTCGCAATTACTTAACAATATGTTATTCCTTACAGTTGGTAAGGAATTATCTTAAATTGTATCATCATCGAGCAATAGACAAGAATGTTACTTTGACTTTCATAGTATAGATGGCCATACGGCAGGCTGTACATGATGAGAGTTTACTATAAAGTTGAAATACTCATAAAAACTTTTTTTGCGTTCTTTCTAAAAATTTATCAACTCTTGTTTATAGTACTGTTTACTTTAGTATAAATACTAGTAACATTTCTGTAAACTATTTTCTTATGTATCTATATCAATGACTAAATGGTTACAAAAAATATAAATATTATCAAATCAATAGGCAATTGTTACTAATTTTCATATAATATTTTATGAAAAAACACAGTGTGCACACTGCACAGAATCGATTGAATTTTCAGACAATATATAGTAAAATATAACTAACTAACCGAACGCAGTCGAGTACTATGTAATATGTTCTCATGCGCTTTGTCAAATAACGAGTATGCATGATACCAAATTACTAAAGCTGCTGATTGAATAGTTATAACAGTGTTTGAAAATAGGACTAACCTTTACAAAGGACAAAGTTTGAATAACAATTATAGGACAGAAACAGGAGGTAGCTGCAATGAATGTTTACACAACTGATAAGATCAGAAACGTAGTATTATTAGGTCATGGCGGAACGGGAAAAACAAGCCTTGTGGAGTCTATGGCATATCTGGCAGGTGTCACATCACGTATGGGAAAAGTGGAAGATGGTAATACTGTCAGTGACTTTGGCAAGGAAGAGCAGAAGAGAAAAATTTCCATCAGCACATCTGTCATACCAATCGAGTGGGAGGGCGTAAAAATTAACGTGCTTGATACGCCAGGATATTTTGATTTCATAGGAGAAGTTGAGGAGGCAATCAGTGCAGCAGATGCCGCTATTATCGTGGTGTCCGGAAAGTCCGGCGTTGAGGCAGGTACCGAAAAAGCATGGGAACTTTGCGAAAAATATAAACTTTCTAGAATGATCTATGTTACTGGTATGGATGCAGACAATGCTTCCTTTAAGAATGTTGTAGAAAAGTTGACCGAAATGTATGGTAAAAAGATTGCACCATTCCATTTCCCAATTAGAGAAAGTGAAAAGTTTGTAGGTTATGTCAATGTAGTAAGTGAGACTGGCCATCGTTGGAAGGGCAAAGAAGTTGAAACATGTACTATTCCAGAGTACAGCAAGGAAAATCTATCTTTATATAGAGACACTCTAATGGAAGCTGTAGCAGAAACAAGCGAAGAGTTTATGGAGCGCTATTTTGGTGGTGAGACTTTCTCTGAAAATGAAATTCGCGCAGCACTTCGCACAAATGTTATGGATGGCTCAATTGTTCCGATTAGTATGGGATCTAATTTATTGTGTCAGGGTACATATGCATTGCTTGATGACATTGTAAAGTATATGCCAAGTCCAGAAAACAAACAAATCGCAGGCTACAATATGAAGACAAACGAAGTCTTTGAAGCAAATTATGACTTTGCAAAACCAAAGTCTGCCTATGTCTTTAAGACCATTGTAGACCCATTTATTGGCAAGTATTCTCTTATCAAAGTATGTTCAGGCGTATTTAAATCTGATGATGTGATCTACAATAAGGATAAGGATGTAGAAGAGAAGGTCAACAAACTGTATGTATTACAGGGGAGCAAGCCGATTGAAATCAACGAGCTTCACGCAGGAGATATTGGAGCTATTGCAAAACTTACAGCAGCAAGGACAGGCAATACTTTATCAACTAAGGCAACTGTCATAGAATATGGCAAATTTGAATTGTCAAAACCTTACACTGCTATGCGCTATAAAGTACCAAACAAAGGTGATATTGACAAAGTATCACAGGCTTTACAAAAGCTTTCTCATGAAGATCAAACGCTTCGTGTAGTCAATGATAACGAAAATAGACAAACACTCTTATATGGAATTGGCGAGCAGCAACTAGAAGTGATTCAAAGTCGCCTCTTGAATGAATACAAATGTGCAATTGAACTGACAAAACCCAAGATTGCTTTTCGTGAAACTATTAAGAAAAAGTCAGATGTAGAATATAAATACAAAAAGCAGTCTGGTGGACATGGACAGTATGGTCATGTAAAAATGCGCTTTGAACCATCTGACAGCTTAGAAGATTCTTATGTATTTGAGCAGGTAGTTGTAGGAGGCGCTGTTCCAAAGAACTATTTCCCAGCAGTGGAAAAAGGACTTCAAGAATCTGTACTAAAGGGACCTTTAGCGGCTTATCCTGTTGTGGGTGTAAAAGGTATTCTTTATGATGGATCTTATCATCCTGTAGACTCTTCTGAAATGGCCTTCAAGATGGCAACAATCCAGGCATTTAAGAAGGGCTTTATGGAGGCTAGTCCTATTTTGCTAGAGCCCATTGCAAATTTAAAGGTGACTGTCCCAGATAAATTTACAGGAGATATTATGGGCGATCTGAACAAACGTCGTGGTAGAGTACTTGGTATGAATCCGATTGCAAACGGCAAACAAGTTATTGAGGCAGATATTCCAATTATGGAACTGACAGGGTATTGTACAGTATTGCGTTCTATGACGGGTGGTCGTGGTACTTTTGAATATACGTTTGCACGTTATGAGCAAACTCCTAGTGATATTCAAGAAGCTGAAGTAAAAGCTAGAGCAAACAAAGTAGCAGAAAATTCTGAAGAATAAAGTAGATAAAGGTGATGTTGCAAGATGGCGTACACACGCTTTGCAACATCACCTTCTTAAAGAATTATTTTATTGGAAGTTGTACTACAAATATGGTTCCGCCTCCTGTATGATCGTGAACTTTGATTGTACCGTGGTGGGCCATTACAATTTCATAAGCTATAGATAATCCTAGTCCGAAGTGCCCCTTGGTACTTCGGGCTTTTTCACTACGATAAAATCGATCAAAAATTTTATTTTTTTCTATATCGGGAATACCATCACCTGTATCGGAAACAGACAGAAAAAAGAAGTTATTTTGAACAGTCAATGATACCTCAATTTGTCCACCAAAAGGCGTATAGCTGACAGCGTTGTGAAGCAAAATTGCTACTACTTGATAAATGCGTTCCTTATCACAGCAACATAAGGGAAGAGCAGTGTCTGTTAGTAACACAGATAACTGAATCTTTTTTGCATGGGCCATTGATTCGAAAGCTTCACAGACATCCAAAACTAAGGTGTCTAACTCTACTGAAGTTTTCAAAACTGTAAAATGTCCTGCATCCTGGCTAGAAAGTGTGAGTAAATCTTCTAGAAGCGTTGACATGCGCAGCGCTTCACTTTTAATAGCAGACAAATCACGTTCAAACAGTTGTTCGGAATTATTTGTAACCATTTTCTCAAAACTTGCCTCTGCACAGGACAAAATAACAGCAAGTGGAGTGCGCAGTTCATGGGAGGCAGCAGCTACAAATTGAGTTTGTTTTTTTCTATTCTCCTCTATTGGATATAACAATTTCCCTGTAAAAAACCACGCAAACAACCAGATACTGATTAATGCTACTAAAATAATACATAGAAAAAGAATTCTTTGGCTCAAAAGTTGTTCTTTAATTTGAGAAAATGGTATTATAAGCAGCAATTCAAGAATAGCATCTCCCTTTTCAACGGTAATAACATAACAATAATATTCTTGTCGCGCTTTTTCATTCATTTTAGTGGATTCATACAAAAAGCCCACATAATGACTTCGATATGATATCGTATATATTTTGAGATCATGGGGATATTGACGATAATAATTCCAGACATTATCTATTAGAAGTGTGTAGTGGTTGTCGTGCTTTTTATTGTTAAAAAGAAAAGGAACATTATTGTCGAGAAGAGCTATATAATAGGAGCCATTTCCTTCAATTTGAGAGAGCCATGTATGCGAAATAACAGCCTGTTGCTCTAAATTGGAAGTAATCGTATAGATATCATTTTGATAGGAGATCAACTTATTCGATATTAAGTTTTTTTCGGATATATAGAGATAGCCCAATGTCATAATAACTAAAATCAATGTTGTTATCGCACCGCTCAATATAGTTAAGCGCAGTCTTATTTTCTGAAACAATATTCTCTACCCCTTATGTACTTTGTATAGTAATTGCCTATATGTATGCAATTTATTTCTCTTCACAACGCATACAATATCCAATGCCACGCACTGTTTTTAATTCAATCTGACTTCCTATATTTTTGAATCTGCGACGTAAGAAGTAAATATAATTGTCTAAATTTCCTTCTTCTACATCACTGTCAGGTCCCCAGATCTTCAAAAGTAGTGTCGTTCGTGAAAGTACTTGGTTTGGATTTTGGAAAAAGACATTTAGTAAAGCACCTTCTCTTTTTGAGAGAGAGCAACTCTTTAGAGGCCCTGTTAAAAGATTATTTTCCTCATCATAGCTAACATCCATTACCGTGCGCTTTTTGACCATGTGAAGGATAGGCGGACGCCTTGTGACGCACTGAATTCTAGCAAGTAATTCCTCAAAGGCAAACGGTTTTACCAGGTAATCATCTGCACCCAAATTCAATCCTGTTACTTTGTCTTGTAGTGTTCCAAGCGCAGTGATTAGAATAATAGGAATATGAATTTGTTCTTTTCTAAGTTTTGTGATAACCTTTGTTCCCTCTAAATATGGAAGCATCCGGTCAAGCAAAATAATATCATGAATGTTTTGGCTAGCATAGTATAGAGCCTCTTCTCCATCAAAACAAGAATCTACAAGAAATCCTCTTTCTGACAGTTGTTCTGTTAACGTTCTGTTTAGATTTTGGTCATCTTCTGCGAGTAAAATGCGCATAATATATGCCTCCCACATCAAAATTTCATGCCATCAATTGTTTGTTGACGCAAATGTTGTATCTAATACCATTGACTATATTCTATAATAATTTTATATTGTTTCATCTTTGTAGGATCAAATAAAATGTGAGATTTAATACTTCTTAGATAGCGTCTTTTATTGCCCTAAAAACATGGTTCATTTTAGTATATCATAAAATTATCTAAAAAATCTCTAAAGGCACTTAACTTTTTTTGGAAATAAAGCAAAGCAAATACATGAAAAGTGTTTAGAGAAATCTTAGAGATTATTTTGATAAGATATCACTATCCAAAATATACCTCCCCCAATGACATCATATTTCATTTTCAACAATTATTATAATTGAATCAATATAGATTTGCCAAAAAGAACGCAAATGGTAGCATTGACAAAAACTGTTTAATGGTTGATTCAATAATTTACCAAAAGTAGAAAAGGAGGGATATCATGAAACAATATTCACTAAAAAAATATAGTACAATTGTTGTTGTGATAAGTCTAGTAAGTATGTTGTGTATAGGCTGTGCAACAGACCAAAAGGAACATGACGAAAAATGGGGGGGTACTGAAGCAATATCAGATACAAGTCATTCTGACAACACAGGAATGGGACGTTATGTGGAGAAAACTGTTCTAGAACGAGATAGTTATTGGTGTACTCCACAAATCCAGCATACAACGGATGGAACTCTTATATTACAGGATATGCCCAATCGATATGTTTCGCAGGATAACGGCAGTAGTTGGTCTTGTGAGACAATAGATTGGATGGAGGAATTTAGCTTAAAAAATGAAATATTAGATGTGGTTTCATCAAATGACAAAACAGTAATGTTAACCTATCAAGCCTATACAGAGCAGGAGCTTGCCCAGATACAGGGACTTGTATCAGACGAAAGCAATGACACAAATGATTTAGGAACTTTAGAGACAACGGATACTCAAGAAAGAGAGTATCTCGTAATTTCTCCCAGTGGTACCCAAACTAAACTAGAAATAGAATCTAACAATCCTATTCGGAAATTGACGTTTGATGAATCTGGCAAACTTTGGGCTTATACCCAAAATGCCATATGTTCAATTGATATCACAGATGGAACCATGACAGAACTTGTCACAGTAAATGGAAGCATACGTTATATTCAAAACAGCGAAAATATTTTGTTGTGCATGACATATGATGGACCTGTTCTTTATGATATAACAACTAAAAAATGGATTGCGGACACTGTGTTAGATCAACTTATCACAGATCATTATGGTAGCTTCAAAGATTATGGCATGGGATTCAATTTCTATACTTTCCTTGGGGAAGAAAATATGATTTATATTGCAGGTAAAAAAGGATTGTATCGCCATGTGATTGGTGGAAGTTCTGTAGAACAGATTATTGACGGAAACCTATCTTCACTAAGCAATCCCGCACATACTATTCGCTATGCAACATTATTAGATAATCAGGAATTTTTGATAGGTTATTCCGACGGAAGTTTTGTAAAATGTACTTATGATGCATCGGTTCCCACTCTGCCAAGCGAGAAACTTACCATATACAGCCTACAAGAAAATGATACTGTACGTCAGGCAATTTCTGTATTTCAGACACGCGTTCCAGAACTGTATGTTTCTTATGAAATTGGTATGAATAGTGACGAAATCACGCGGGAAGATGCTCTAAAAAAACTCAACACAGATCTTGTAAACGGTAGTGGTCCTGATATATTGATTGTAGATGACATGCCATATGATTCTTATGTCGATAAAGGCATATTTATGGATCTAAACAGCACAATTCAAGAGATTCATGCAAATAATTCACTGTTTATAAATCTAATTACTCCTCTTTATACAGGAGAATGTTTGTATAGTGTTCCCGCAGAATTTCAACTTCCAGTTATGGCAGGACATCAACAAACCGTGGAACTTGCAGACGATTTGACAGGATTTGCCAACGCTGTTGAGGAACTTCGCAGCCAAAATCCAAATCAACAACTGCTTGAAAAATGTTCTGCTTATGGGCTGTTGAAAAGTTTTTCTATTGTCTGTGCTCCATCATGGAAAAATGCACAGGGAAACATTCAGAAAGAAACTATTCAAGAATATTTACTACAATGCAAACGAATTTATGATGCTCAGATCGATGGAACTCCTACAAAAGCAATAAAGGATTATGATAGTATGAACGACTTTTATAAGACGGAATTTGGAGTTAGTTATGAGAATTCTCCCTATTTTCATTGGGCAGATGCTGGAAATTATCTTGCTCAGAATGAACAAATTGTCTATGGTGTACTTTATGACTTAGATAGCTATACCAGTCTTTTGGCCACATCTAAAATTAACGGTTTTGAGGATACCAAAATCAAGCAATTGGATGGTCAGAGTCAACATGTATACTATCCTATAACAATGGTAGGAATTTGTGCTACAACCCAAAATCAAGAACAAGCAATACAATTTATACAACTCTTATTAGGAAAAGACGTACAAAAATTTACACACTATGGATATCCAATCAATCAGAAAGCTTTTGAGGAATGTTTTGTTGTAGATGAGTATGATGTCGATGGAAGTTATTTGACTTTGGGGATGACAATTGAAGATGAAACAACACTCACATGGAATGCATATGTTCCCAATCAACAACAAATAGATCAACTTACTGATTGGGTTATGCAGGCAAAAACTCCTTATATTTCGGATTCTATAATAGAGGAGGCTATCTACACGGAAGGAGCAAACTATCTATGTGGAGAACAAGATCTAGATACTGCCATACAGGCCATTTTGGATAAGATTGCTATTTACATAGAAGAATAAAAAATATCAAGAGACAATATTGCAAGGAGGATCGCTATAAAAATGAAAATAATTCAATCAACTATTTGGAAGCGTGCAAGTAGCTTTTTGTCTGCAATTTTGATAGGTTGCATGACGATTGGATGTACAGCACAGCCAACAGAACCTTTGGAGACACAGAAAAGTTCAGCGCCTGACACAATAGATTACGATGACAATACAGCAAAAACAGACAATACAGGAATGGGACGTTACGTAGAAAAAACTGTCTTGGAAACGGATACTAGTAATTATAGTAGACTTTACTTCCAAGAGATGGACAATAATCGAATTGGCATGCTTTATTTGACACAAACAACAGTAGGATGTTATGTGTCAGAGGATAATGGAGATACTTGGCAGTTAGAACCTAAGGATAATTTATGGACCTATGTTAATGAGAATTTTATGTTGGCTTCTGCACTCTCCAAGGATGGGACAGCAGCATTGTGCTATTCGCCGCTATTGACAGACACCAGAAAAGAATTTGAGCCACATTTTGTATTAAGCTATGCAGATGGGACAGAACAAGATTTGCCATTTGAACTGCCAAAAGAGGAAAAATATGCCAAGGGAATCGCCTTCGATGATACATCAGAAAGACTTTTTATTTCTCCATTTGGAGGAAAAATTTACGAAGTCAATCCAAAAGATGGAAGTAGTAAAGTAGTGACCACCCTAGATCACTCTGTTCTATATATGCAGGTTAAAGGTGATCTTTTATTATGCGTAACATCTTCTGTACTATATTTTTATGATTTATCAGAAGAACGCTTTATTGAAGATGCAACTCTGCAAAATTTTATTGATGAGACATATTCTGGCATCTCTCTACTTACAGAAAGTGGCTACAACGCTATTGCTTTTTTAGGGGAGAAGAGTGGCGAGGACCAAGTTGTCTATATAGCAGGACCAAAAGGGCTGTATCGTCATGTTGTAGGGGGCAGCAGCGTTGAACAAATTATAGATGGAAATCTATCATCTTTGGGAGATCTTTCACATAATATAGAAACCGCTATCGCAACACAAGAACAAGAATTTCTTGTTAAATATGACGATGGAAAATTGGTGAAATTTACCTATGATCCTACTATTTCTACAGTCCCCGATGAAACGATTAGAGTGTTTAGTCTTACAGAAAATGATACTATTCGTCAGGCGATTTCTATATATCAAACAGAAAATCCAGAGATGTATGTTGTATATGAGACTGGTATGAGCGAAGAAGGGGTCACGCGTGAAGATGCACTCAAAAAACTTAATACACAACTACTAGATGGTAATGGCCCTGATATATTGATTTTAGATAATATGCCAATTGATTCATATATTGATAAAAAAATCTTGATGGATATTTCAGATGTCATTCATCAGATAGACCAATCAGATGGATTGTTTGTCAATCTAATAGAACCATTTTACAGAGAAAACGCTCTATATATGGTTCCTGCAGAATTTAATCTTCCTGCAATAGGTGGCCATAAGGCAGATTTCCAGAATATAGACAACTATGAAAACATTGCAGATGTGGCCGAAACACTTCGTGCACAAAATCCTGATAGCGCATTATTTTCCATATACTCTGCAACAGGCATCATGAAAAAATTTGTTACTATCTGTGCACCTGCATGGAAAACAGTAGATGGAACAGTAGATAAGAATATGATTAAAGAATTCTTAATACAAAGTAAGCGAATTTATGATGCACAGATGAATGGAGTATCTGATGAATTTAAAGATGAATATACTAGACAAAATCAAGAAAATACTGAAAAAAATGGAGTAAGCTATGAGGATACCCCTTCCTTTAAACAGATAAATGGCGTGGACTATATAATTGGAAACACTTTGTTCTTTTCTGGTGCAGTAAGCTTTGCTACAGACTACAACACCCTTAATTCTATTCCTAAAATTACAGGTTTTGAAGATACCATATGGAAGCCTATGAACGGACAAAGTCATAACGTTTATGTTCCATCAAGCTTAGTAGGTATCAATGCATCAACCAACAACCGTGACAAAGCCATATTATTTTTACAGACTCTATTAGGAATGAATGTTCAGAAAAATACATTTTATGGTTTTCCAATGAATAAAGCTGCTTTTGATGAACATTTTGTGGTTGATAAAGATTATATTGGTGAAAATGGCGAATATTTATGGATGAGTCTAAGCTCCCCAGACGGAATATACTTTGACTATGTACTTTATATTCCTACTCAAGAACAACTACAACAAATCAAAAATTGGATAGAGCAATCTAAAACACCTTATATTTGTGATACTATTCTTGAAGAAGCAGTACTTACAGAAGGGGAAAAATATCTAATAGGAGAAGTAGATTTAGATACAACTGTCAATCATATTATGAATATTGTGCAGATTTATCTGTCTGAATAAAACAAATAGAATATAGATTCCTCACTTCATGCGATGTCTTCCAGTTATCAAACTTTTTAAACATATTTTTCATGGGGTTGTTGCAAATTGGCGTATTCACACAATATATGGTATGGATATCTAAGATATCTTAACCATATATTGTGGAATTACCAAGTTTTGCAACAGCCTTATACTTTTTACAAAAATCCATTGACAAAAGATTGAATATATGATTAAATGTTCATATAAGAAAAGGAGGAAGACAGTGGAGCATACAAAAATTACAGCAGAAACAATGGAGGACTTAGCAACAATCTTTAAAATATTTGGAGATTTTACTAGACTTACCATCTTATCTCTGCTCATGGATCACGAGGAATTATGTGTAGGCGATATCGCAGAACGTCTGAATATGACCCAGTCAGGAGTTAGTCATCAGCTAGCACTTTTAAAGCAAAACAAACTTGTCAAGACAAAACGAGAGGGAAAGAGCATTTATTACTCTATCGCAGACGAGCATGTATCAGCAATTATCCGCATAGGCCTAGAACATATTTTGGAGTGAACACAGTAACTATATAACACGGTATATCTTATTTAAAAGAAAGGAAAAGAAGAATGAAAAAGACATATAAAATTGAAGTAGATTGCGCTGCGTGTGCATTAAAGATGGAAGAGGCTGCACAAAATACGGCAGGAGTCAAAGAAGCCACTGTAGCGTTTATGCCACAGAAGATGAAAGTAGAATTTGAGGATGGTGTAGATGAGACAGCCGTGATGAAGGAAGTATTAAAGAACTGTAAAAAGGTCGAATCTGATTGCGAAATCTTTTTGTAAAATTATCATATGCTGTATCATTTTGTAAAAGAAATGGTACAGCATCCTATTTATAGGCAGAAATATCGCAAAAAGAAAGGCTAAAAAGGAGCGTGTATATAAATGAGTAAGAAACAAAAAAAGGTATTGATACGGATCATAACATCTGCTATATTGGTACTCGCATTTCATTTTGTACCAGTAGAAAATCCGTATATACGACTTGTATTATTCTTGATTCCATATCTTATTATTGGATATGATATCTTGAAAAAAGCAGGGCTAGGTATCATCCACGGAAAAATGTTTGACGAAAATTTTCTGATGGCACTTGCTACAATAGGAGCTATTATTTTAGGCGAGTATGTGGAAGGCACGGCAGTTATGCTCTTTTATCAGATTGGAGAATTGTTTCAAAGCTATGCTGTTGGAAAGAGTCGAAAAAATATCTCTGCCTTGATGGATATTCGTCCAGATTATGCCAATATTGAGAAAGATGGAGTATTAGAACAAGTAGATCCTGATGATGTAGAAACAGGTACCATTATTGTTGTACAACCTGGAGAAAAAGTGCCAATAGATGGCATTGTGTCAAGTGGAAATTCTACACTCAATACAAGTGCTCTCACTGGGGAGAGTGTGCCGCGCGAAGTTCATACAGGTGATGAAGTGATTAGCGGATGTGTCAACCTCTCAGGAGTACTACGCATCCAGACCACAAAGGAGTTTGGAGAGTCCACTGTATCAAAGATTTTGGATCTCGTAGAAAACTCTAGTATGAAAAAATCCAAATCTGAGAATTTTATCACTAGATTTGCGAAGTATTATACGCCCGCAGTCTGTATTGGTGCGCTGATTCTTGCCATTTTTCCACCAATACTATGTATTTTGGTAGGACAGCCTGCTAATTGGCAACTATGGATTATTAGAGCACTCACAACACTTGTTATCAGTTGCCCTTGTGCTCTTGTGATTTCGATACCGCTTAGCTTTTTTGGCGGAATTGGCGGTGCTTCTGCAAAAGGAATTTTAGTGAAAGGCTCCAATTATCTCGAAGCACTCTCTGAAACAAAATATGTGGTATGTGACAAGACGGGAACACTTACACAAGGTGTCTTTGTCGTGACACAAATTAAATCAGTAGGAGAGATGTCGGATGACATGCTTCTAGAGTTAGCTGCACATGTTGAGAGTTATTCAGGTCATCCAATCAGTAAGAGTTTGAAAGAGGCTTATGCCAAGGAACTAGATCTCACGCGCGTATCAGATGTAGAAGAGATTAGTGGTCATGGTATCTGCGCAGTGGTTGATGGTCAAAAGATCGCAGTCGGAAATGTAAAGCTTATGAATCAATTGGGCATATCTCCAATTGAACCACCTGCGACTGGCACAGAGATCCATGTCGCTGTAGATAATAGTTATGCAGGATATATTTTGATCTCTGATCTTATAAAACCCAATGCAAAAGCTGCTATATTGGGGCTTAAAGAAGCTGGTGTAAAACAAGTGATTATGTTGACAGGAGATACGAAACGTGTGGCCGATGTTGTGGCCAAAGAGTTAGGTGTAGATATTACAAAAAGCGATCTACTTCCAGCAGATAAAGTATCTGAAGTTGAGAAACTTTTAGATGCAAAAAATGCAAAAGAAAAACTTACCTTTGTCGGAGATGGGATCAATGATGCCCCTGTACTTTCCAGGGCAGATATTGGTATTGCAATGGGAGCTTTAGGTTCGGATGCAGCAATTGAGGCGGCTGATATTGTATTAATGGATGACGATCCTGCAAAGATTGCAACTGCTATGAAGATTTCACGCAAAACACTTCGCATTGTACATCAAAATATTGTGTTTGCTCTCGCAGTTAAGTTTGCCTGCTTAGGTCTTGGGGCTATAGGTTATGTCAATATGTGGTGGGCTATTTTTGCAGATGTGGGTGTTATGATTATAGCAGTACTCAATGCAACAAGAGCATTGCGGCAAAATGATTAAAATAGGAGGAGGAATAGACAAATGAATAATGCAAGAAGTATAGAGATCCCATCAATCTTAAAGATTGGCAGTGGTGCACTTGATAATATCGGTATCTATATGAAAGAGTCATCATTTTGTCAAGTAGTATTATACTTTGGAAATGGATTGATTGACCTTTTTGGTCAAAAAGTATTAGAATCTCTAAAACGTGAAGGCATAACCGTATTAGAATATCGTGAGATTGACACGATCGCTATGCATGATTTGATTCAGATGGCCTTTTCTATGCCCAATAAGGCTCAGGCAGTCATCGCGATCGGTGGAGGCAAAGTGATTGATGCCGGAAAATATGCTGCTTTTTTAAAAAATATTCCATTTATTAGTGTGCCAACATCTAGTTCGAGTGATGGGTTTTCTAGTGCTAGTGCATCTCTACTTATAGAAGGAAAGCGAACTTCTGTTCCAGCACGGCTCGCCTATGGTATTATTGTAGACACAGAAGTGATACGCACTGCCCCAGAAAAATTTATCTATTCTGGTATTGGAGATATGGTTTCTAAAATAACAGCTATTTATGATTGGTTTTATGAAGCGCAAAAAGGATACTCTCAAATCAATGATTTTGCTGTGATGATTGCCAAAAAGGCAGTAAACAGTTTTGTTCGCACCCCCTATCAAAGTATCAAGGATGAGATTTTCTTGAAAGAATTGTTGGATTCCCTTTCTATGAGTGGCATTGCAAATGAGATCGCAGGAAGCAGCGCACCAACAAGTGGCAGTGAACATTTGATTTCACATGCTTTGGATAAGTTGTTAGAACAGCCACAACTTCACGGTATACAAGTTGGAATTGCTACCTATATTATGAGTGTAGTACATAATCATCGGTATCATCGCATCAATACAGTTTTGACGGATACTGGTTTTTGGAATTACACAACAACATTACATATGAAAAAGGCGGATTTTTGCAAAGCAATTGATATGGCTCCTTCTATAAAACCACACAGACATACTTATCTGCATGAAGAACAATATCGTGATCTTGCAAAACGCATCGTACAAGAGGATTCTGTTCTTGCACACGTATTAGTATCATAAACTTTATGGTAACAATTCAGCCATGCAAAATTGAATATACAAAATGCTGTTGGGAGCTTGCTCGCATAAGGCATTTTGTATATTCGATTTTATAGGGCTGACGCCCGACATGAAATGGGCATGGCTGAATAGTAACACTTTATGTATAAACCATACTCAAAAAACAGTGACACAAAGTTGAGAATATGCTATACTAAAAGTGTCGAAATTAGTCGCATTATAGATCTTTGTGTTATTTATTTGGAAGTGTAAAAGAAGGGAGACAAACAGATGATAGGTGGAATTATTTGTGCTATTGTGGTTGTAGTAATTGTGCTGTTTTGTATTGGTTACGTAAAAGCACCGCCCGATATGGCATATATTATTTCGGGTATTAAGAAAAAGTCCAAAGTGGTTATTGGAAAGGCCAGTATCCGAATTCCATTCTTTGAACGTTTAGACAAACTAAACTTGCGACTGATCCCCATTGATGTTAAAACTAGCAACGCAGTGCCTACCGCAGATTATATCAATATTAATGTAGATGCTACGGTCAATGTCAAGATCAGCAATCAAACAGACACGCTACGACTTGCCGCAGAGAATTTTTTAAACAAAAATACAGAGTATATAGCAGGGGTAGCTCGCGAGGTTCTCGAAGGCAATGTACGTGAAATTGTTGGTAGGATGCGACTTGAGGAAATGGTTTCAGATCGCCAGAAATTTGCGAACCTTGTAAAAGAAAATGCAGAACCAGACCTTGCTGCTATGGGGCTTGATATTATTAGTTTTAATGTGCAAAATTTTGTAGATGCCAATGACGTAATCGAGAATCTTGGTATTGACAATATTGTAAAAATTAAAAAAGCCGCTGCCATCGCACGCGCAGAAAGTGAACGCGATATCAAGGTGGCTCAAGCAGCAGCAGACAAAGAATCCAATGATGCAGCAGTGGCTGCTCAAACAGAAATTGCAAAGAAGCAAAATGAACTTGCAATCAAAAAATCAGAGCTTCAGATGGTAGCAGATACCAAAAAAGCAATGGCCGATGCTGCCTATGAGATTCAAAAAGAGGAACAGAGAAAAACAATTGAGATTACAACTGCAAATGCTGATATTGCAAAACAGGAACGTGAGATTGAGCTAAAACAGAAACAAGTTGCTGTCAAGGAACGTGCTTTAGAGGCTGAAGTCAAGAAACAAGCGGAGGCTGAAAAATATGCTGCACAGCAAAAAGCAGATGCAGCGTTGTATCAGAGGCAAAAAGAGGCGGAAGCTCAACAGTTTGAGGCACAAAGAATCGCCGAGGCAAGAAAAGCACAAGCGGAAGCAGACCGCTACTCTAAGGAACAGGAAGCGGAAGGTATTCGCGCATTTGGTGAGGCAGAGGCCGCAGCCGTACGCGCAAAGGGTGTAGCAGAGGCTCAGGCAATACAGGCAAAAGGACTTGCAGAAGCGGAGGCAATGGAGAAGAAAGCAGAAGCTTATGCAAAGTATAATAAAGCCGCCGTTGCAGAAATGATGATTAAAGTATTGCCAGATGTCGCAGGAAAAATTGCAGAACCATTGTCACAGATTGATAAGATTACTATTATTGGTGGTGATGGTGGCGCAAACGGTGTAGAACAAGTTGCAGGAAATGTGCCAGCCGTAATGGCAAAGTTATTTGAATCAATGAAAGAAACTACTGGCATTGATTTGTCCAATATTATCAATGCAGAATCTTATGATGCTAAAGTCAACAGAAATATTACTATTAGCGGACTTGATTCTGTAGTTCATCCTTCAAATCCGACAGAACAGGACTAAGCGGAGGGAGGAAGAACTTTAATGAAAATTTGATAGAAATGTGAGTGTGATTGTGGTATTCTATTAGAGGTACAAATCGACATTTGGAGGCGGGAATACAATGATAAGGCATATATGTATGTTTACATTAAAAGAGGATAATAGAGAAAAGAATATTATTGAA
>CAJUHQ010000085.1 GCA_910586095.1 uncultured Lachnospiraceae bacterium
AATCAGGACTGCGCACTTGCTGCGCTGTCTGTACATGCGTCATACTGCATGTGTGCATCCGCTTTCTAAACGCCCACTTTTATTTATGATGGTGCAAGTACGACTACATGGGCGTTTAGTAACAAAATCTTGTCACTGTGAAGAGCTATCAATCGTTATGAATATAAATTTTTTAAAAATTGAGCTTTATACTATTGACTTGCGCACTTCTACATTATAAGATATGGGGAAGGGTAGACTGCCTGGCCTCAAAATTATGACTGTTTACACTAATCAGATATGCAATCATCATTTTTTTGCAGGAGAATGTGAAGCTACAATGTGATATACCATTTACACTGCGGTGCACTTTTGATTTTTCAATCTACTACTGTTATAGGTAAACAGCTACACCATTGATTTAACGTATAAAATAGTATTACCCTTGTGTCTATATTACTGTTAAGGGGATATACTTTTATAACAACATCAGACAGGTTCGGGATACTTGGTTATCGGTAAGGCATGGACACTATATTTCAAAGCAATTTTAATAGTGAGGATGTGATTAATAATTATGAAAATTGAAAAAGTAAATGACCATCAAATTCGCTGTACACTTACAAAGGCAGATTTAGCTGACCGCGAGCTAAAGATCAGTGAACTTGCCTATGGAACAGAGAAGGCAAAAAATCTTTTCCGCGATATGATGCAGCAGGCTTCCTATGAATTTGGATTTGATGCTGATGATATACCTCTTATGATTGAAGCAATTCCATTAAATTCTGAGTGTATTGTACTCATTATTACCAAAGTGGAGGACCCAGAGGAGCTAGACACGCGTTTTTCAAAGTTTGCTCCTTCTGTCCATGATGAATATGAAGAGGAGGAAGATTTGGGCAATACGCTCGACAACATGCTTCAAAGTCTTTCTGATGGTGCTGATGATGTATTAGATTTATTTAGAAAAATACATGAAACTCATGCATCTGACACAACTTCTGACTCTTCTGATACGCTAAACGATCTTGAGGCTAAAACTGACAGAGAGGCCACTACTGCTAGAACATCCGTCAGTCTTGATCTGACGCGAATATACAGTTTCGAATCACTCAACCAGGTAACACGACTTGCTCATGTACTAGCACAACACTACACAGGCAAAAATTCTCTGTACAAAAATGAGAAAAAATGCGGTTACATGCTAGTTGTAACACAGTCAGACCACACACCTGAAGAGTTTAATAGGATTTGCAATATTCTTTCAGAATATGGAAATCCTGAAAAGTTTGCTGCTGCCACTGAGGCTTATATGGAAGAGCATTTTGAACCTATTATCAAAGATAACGCTATACAGGCACTTTCTCTTGTATAAATTATAATGCAGTTTATAAAAAAGCGCGACGGAAACTAATTTTCTGTCGCGCTTTTATGCACACGGGCGTCCAATTGTATTATGTCAGCATCGCTGACGGACGCCCGGCGCAAGTCGGGAACAAAACCTTCCCTCCTTATTTACACACGGGCGTCCAATTGTATTATGTCAGCATCGCTGACGGACGTTCAATTAAAATTTTTTATGCGTCTTGAAGCGTACTTGTCTGCTTTCCTATCGTGTCATACAATAACCTTGAAAACTCATTAATCTGTTCTTCACTAATCTGATATTGTCCATCTACATATTGTATAAGAATCGTTGTTGTCATAGGTTCTGCATAGACAGCCTCCTCACAACACTGATTGAGAATATCTGCCGCGATGATGATCCACTCAGACAAAGCCTTTTCCTCGTCCCGCGGTTCTCCCTGCTCTAATGTCACAAGGGCTTCTACATATCGATCCCAAAACATAGAAAAAACCTGCATCTGCTCGTATGCAACCATTACTTCATATGTGCCATCTTCCAATTGCCGTGTCGCCCCTGCCATATATCGCGTTCTAGAAAGCATATTCAGGCTAGCATTAATCAGCTCGTTGAGTGCCTCGTCTGACATTGGGAACGACTCTTCAATCTCTGTGTAAAGCTGTTCAAATGATGATGTAAAACTATCCTTCCACGTCTGTGTTGACATATATCCCAATGCATTTGCTGATGTAGGGTCCATCTTGATATACGCATCTAACATCACCTGTGTGTACACTGCCGCACCAGCCTCTGTTGGCATCTCAATAGGAGTTGCCGGTTCTGATGCTTGTGTTGGCTCTACAGTCACCGTATCAGTTTGTGTTGTCATATCGACAGGTGCCGTCTGTGCTGGTATGTCTGTCACTTCTGTATTCGTTGGCTCTACAACCACAGTTTGGTCCGTTTTATCTTCTGCTGCATATGTCACCATACCTGACATCAAAATCACTGATGTCACTACCGCTGCACTAAACAACTTCATCTGTTTTTTTCTGATAACCATATCCATCCTCCTTGCTGCCAACACCCACAATGAGATCTGACATAAATACACCTTTCTTTATGCAAGCTTGGAAATTTTATCCATCAGATCTTCAATATCCATGCCGTGCACCATTGCCGCCTCTTCTAAAGATTCTTGTTGTGCTGATGGACATCCTAGACAATGCATACCAGCCTCCATCAACACAGGTGCTACTTCTGGTTTACTTCTTAAAATCTCTCCAATTGTCATGTCTTTTGTTATCTCTGCCATATTCAATCCTCCTCTTACCGATCATCCTTTGCGAATTGTTCCCTCTTCATTGATAAGATTGTTCAATTCTGCTAACAATACATTATGGTCATAAAATAGTATATTTCTTACTCAATATAATATATTTTTTAGAAACAATCAATACTTTAGTTATTTTTTACAATGTTTTCATAAATTATTACTCCCTGTACATAAAAAAGTACATGGTTTAGTGTTGACGTGTATACAAATTTGAGGATATAATACAGTTATGAAGAGCGATCAACCTGTTAGATGATCTTTATTCATAAAAACATTCTATACTGGTAACCAGCGGCAATTATACCGCATAATAAAATTAAAATATTTTTAGGAGGCTTTGCAAAATGAGACCAGAATGGACAGATTTTGTAGGCGGCAAATGGGAAAGCGAAATCAACGTACGTGACTTTATTCAGAAGAACTTTGCACCATACGACGGTGATGAGTCTTTCTTAGCAGGACCTACACAAAACACAAAGGATTTATGGGACATGGTTCTTGACCTTCAAAAGAAGGAAAGAGAAGCCGGCGGTGTTCTAGATATGGACACAAAGGTAATCTCTACCATTACTTCTCATGGACCTGGATACCTTGACAAGAGCAAGGAAACAATTGTTGGCTTCCAGACGGATAAGCCCTTTAAGCGTTCTTTACAGCCTTACGGCGGTATCAGAATGGCAGAAAAAGCTTGCTCTGACAATGGATATGAAGTAGATCCTGAAGTGAGCGAATTCTTCTCAACACACAGAAAAACACATAATGCAGGATGTTTTGATGCTTACAACCAGGAAATGAGAGCATGCCGTTCTTCACACATTATCACAGGTCTTCCTGATGCATACGGCCGTGGACGTATCATCGGTGACTACAGAAGAGTTGCTCTCTATGGTATCGACAGATTGATCGAGGATAAGCAGGAGCAGAAAGATTCTACAGGCCGTGTTATGACAGATGACATTATTCGTCTTCGTGAAGAGATCTCTGAGCAGATCACAGCTCTGAAAATGATGAAGGAGATGGCTGCTTCTTATGGCTGCGATATCTCTAAACCATCTACTAATGTACAGGAGGCAATCCAAGCAGTATACTTTGGCTATCTGTGCGCTGTAAAAGAACAAAACGGTGCTGCAATGTCCCTCGGACGTACTTCTACCTTCCTTGATTGCTATGCACAGAGAGACTTGAAGAATGGAACCTTTACAGAGGAGCAAATTCAAGAATTTGTTGACCACTTTATTATGAAACTGCGCTGCATCAAGTTTGCTCGTACACCAGAGTACAACCAGATCTTTGCTGGCGATCCTGTATGGGTTACAGAGTCTCTTGGCGGTGTTGGTGTTGACGGTCGCGCTCTTGTAACAAGAATGTCCTTCCGTTATTTGAACACTTTGACAAACCTTGGACCTTCACCAGAACCAAACTTGACAGTTCTGTGGTCTACAAGACTTCCTGAAAATTGGAAGAGATATTGCGCTAAGATGTCTATCCAGACTTCTTCTATCCAGTATGAGAATGACGATTTAATGCGCGTTACTCATGGTGATGACTATGCAATTGCTTGCTGTGTATCTTCTATGGTTGTCGGCAAGGAAATGCAGTTCTTTGGAGCACGTGCAAACTTAGCAAAATGTTTGCTCTATGCTTTAAACGGCGGTGTGGATGAAGTTACCAAGAAACAGATTGGACCAAAATATCGTCCAGTAACAGGTGATATACTTGATTATGATGATGTGCTTAGCAAGTTCATCGATATGATGGAATGGCAGGCAGATGTGTATGTTAATACACTTAACATTATTCATTATATGCATGACAAATACTGCTACGAAAGAGCAGAGATGGCTCTTCATGACAGAGACGTCAAGAGATATTTTGCAACAGGTGTTGCAGGTCTTTCTATCGTTGCAGACTCTTTGTCAGCAATCAAATATGCGCAGGTTAAGGCAATTCGTGACGAGGACGGCATTATTGTTGACTTCGAGACTACTGGCGACTTCCCTAAATACGGAAATGATGATGACCGTGTTGACCTAATTGCACAGGATATCGTTCATAAATTTATGACTGCTGTTAGAAGACATCACACCTACAGAAATGGTATTCCTACTACTTCCATCCTTACAATTACATCTAACGTAACTTATGGTAAGGCTACTGGAAATACACCTGATGGACGTAAGAAAGGTCAGCCTTTTGCTCCTGGTGCTAACCCAATGCATGGACGTGATACAAACGGTGCAATCGCATCTTTGTCTTCTGTATCAAAACTTCCATTCAAGGATGCACAGGATGGTATCTCTAACACCTTTACTATTATTCCAAACGCTCTTGGTAAGGAAGCAAAGGTATTCTCAGGAGATATCGAGCTTGACTTAAGCAACAATTAATTTTGACTATATGGCGGTTATTGGTGTTTTATAGAACAATATTCTATAACCGTCATATTATATAAGGAAGGAATGGGTGTATTATGGATGAAAAATCAATGATTGACGACCTCGTATCTCAGCTTGATGCAGGATTTTCTAGCGGTAAAGCTGTCGGACATTTCAATGTAGATGTCAACGAGGATGCTGATTCCACGAAAGAGGTTCAGACTCTTGGATGTACAGACTGTTCCAGCAATCCAATGGCATGCAGTGTTCCTACACTCCATGAAGGATTGGATGATAACCAATAGTATTTTAGTAAAAATTTGGGAGGTATAGAACAATGGCAGATAATTCAGCACAGGTTGATAACTTAGTATCCTTATTAGATGGTTATGCTACAAAGGGCGGCCATCACCTTAATGTAAATGTATTGAACAGAGATACCTTATTAGATGCCCAGAAGCATCCTGAGAACTATCCTCAGTTGACAATCCGTGTATCAGGCTATGCAGTAAACTTTATCAAGTTGACACCAGAACAGCAGGCAGACGTTATCTCTCGTACATTCCATGAGGCAATCTAATCACTGTAGTATACAATTGATTATAAAGTACTAATAAAAGGGGTTGTTTTTACAGCCCCTTTTATAGACTCTATTTTCTTCATAACTATTTTTACAAAAAACTTACATTTTTATTGAGGTCAAATGTATGTGGTGTTTTTTCCACATCTTTATACCCTACTGCTAATGCAATCGCAAACTCATAATTTTCTGGGAAATGCAGTTTTTGTGCAAAGTACTCCTTCTTCTCGCCGTAAAGCGCGTCATAGATACTGCCAATGATGAGACTGCCAAGCCCCATTGCCTCAGCCGCAATCGCCATATTCTCTACACAGATTCCTGCGTCTACCTTACTCCAACGAAAATCTTTATCTGCACTCACAATAAAAATAGTAGGCGCATTAAAATAAAAGTTATCGAGAGTATTTTGTAAAGACTCCTTTGCTTTTTCGCCAGCTATCTTTACAATGAACTCCCTCTTTACTGCCTCAATCTCCTCCAGAATCGCATCATTTCTATTGACCACGCAAATATGTATCTCCTGTTGGTTGCGTGCGGTAGGTGCCTGTAAACCTGCCTGCAAAAGTAATTCAATCTGCTCTTTTGTCAATGGTTTCTCCTGATACTTTCGCGTAGAACTACGCGATGCAATCGCTTGTAACACTTCATTCATCTCAATCCCTCTGCTCCTTTCTCCATCTGCAAATAATATGTCCTTACCTTCAAGCACAAATCCGCAAAACAAACATTTATTTGTATCTTGAACAACTGTGCACTGCATCTACAATGCGCATTAATAATTTTACTATAACGATATTTTTAGAAATTGTCAAAACTTTTGCAAAGACTTCCGAATACTTCATCCTTCTAGAAATCAAAAGTATAAATGATGTGTTTTGTTCTATCACATTATTTGTTAAAATTTTAACCATAATAATACTACTATAAACATTTTAACCATCTAATAGCATCATACAAATCATCTACTACACTCATTTCTAACTAGATACATCCCTTTGCGATCATGACAGTTTTTAGCTAGTATCCAACTATGCACATTGCTTATAAAGAATATCCATATAGTATTGCTACTAAGACTCCTTTTTATTTTTATATTTTAATTTTACTGTTATAAAATAAAATGTATTCTTGTATTTACTGTAAAAGTCTCGATCTTCAATCAGGACTGCGCACTTGCTGCGCTGTCCGTACACGCACCATGCTGCTTGTTGCATGTGTGCATCAGGTTCTAAACGCCCACTTTCATTTATGGTGGTGCAGTTATGGCTGCATGGGCGTTTAGAAAATGAGCTAGGATGCTATACAATCATAAGAGTGTATATTTATAGAAAAAACATAATAAACTATTTATATTGCAAAAAGCCTGAACAATCTATGATTTGTATTGGATTGATTGCTCTTCTTGTTACAAACTAAACAAGTCTGCCGCTAATTTCTATTCGCGACAGACTGCTTTTTTATCGATATACAATTGTATAATATGTCTGTGATGTAAGCTTAAAAACGATATAATATAGTCCCAAAAATACGAGTGCAGTCCCCGATAGACATCCTACAAACAATCTTGTATTTTCAATTTTAAATACCATTAGTATCAAATTAATCATAGGAAATGCTGCTGCTAAGTGTATCACTGCAACCACCATAGGCAGAAAAAATACTGTGCGAACCTGAGATCTAATGGCTACTTTAACTTCGTTGCGACTTAGTCCTACATTGGTCATAATCGTAAATCGTGTGCGGTCCTCATACCCTTCTGAGATTTGCTTATAATAAATAATCAACACCGTGATTAGCAAAAACATCGTTCCCAGAAAAAGCCCTAGAAACAAAAATCCTCCATTTAGGCTTAGATATTCCTCGCGCGCTTCTGATACAGAATCTAATGATCGTGCATCAAATGCCGCCTGTTCTTGCCATTCTACCATCTTTGACGCAACTACTTGTGTACATTGTCTTCTCTCCTCCTTGGTCCCATCTATATCCACAAAAATCTCATATTTTACCTGAACATCTGACTTTTGTGCCTTTGCACTGTTATATATCTGTTCCATGATAGCTGGATCATCCACAACAATCTCAATGATATTTTGAATATATTGAGGTTTCTCATTTGCCTCTATGCTCTTTGTCACCTCATAGGTTTGACCAAAAATCTCCACCACCTCTGATTCTATGTGTGGTATGGACATAATCAACATTCCTTCCTCAAAATCTAGATTTTCAGACAATTTTTGTCCGCTATATTGTTCGTAATCCTCTCTAGAATAAATGCGAAGCATCCCCATCTGCGTGTTACTATAATCCACTGCATCATTATATAATTTTATACTATTGCCATCACAATGTACTGTAAAAGGCATATACATAAATTCTGACAATGCCGTCACTTCTCTACCTTGTTCTGCTATCACTGTTTTCATTTGTTCTAACAGATACATTTTTTGCGTTTTTGTTGGTATAGCATCATAATAAAAGGAAGCATCTAGATCATGTTCCTTGGCAAGAGCATCCTCAATACCTGCGTACATGCACACAGTCGTTGACACAATCACCATAACCATTGTAGACAAAATACAGATATTGGCAAGCCCTACTGCATTTTGTTTCATACGATATATCATTCCTGACACTGTAATAAAATGTTTGGTCTGATAATAATATGACTTATTTTTTCTAAGCAGCTTTAAAAATGCAATACTACCTGTCATAAATACCTCGTATGTTCCAACAATAACAAGTATAACTGCTATAAAAAATAAACCAATCGCCATAATAAGATCTTGGACTGTAAGCGCTAGATAGTATCCTACAAGAATACAACCAATTCCAAATACGGCATGAATCCATTTTGCTCTTGGCTCACGCTCTCCCACGGTACTGTGCAAAAGTACAATAGGATTGGAGCGCTTTACTTGTATAAAATTATACCCGAGCAAAACGGCATACATCACTCCAAAAAGCTGTGCTGTCTGTAAGCATCCTACACCTGATATATAAAATGGTATACTCTCTGCTATTCCTGTCAGTTGATATAAAAACATAGTAAGAAGCTTGTTGAACACAATCCCTATCACAAGTCCTCCTCCTACAGATGCCACATACAAAAATAGCGCCTCCCAGAACAGAACCCATATAATGTGCTTTTTCTCCATACCTAGTACATTAAACATACCTAACTCTTTCCTGCGCCTCTTCATCACAAAGCTATTGGTATAAAACAAGAAAATGCATACACAAATTCCAATAATTACAGTTCCCATTGCCAGAACAATACTTAATATGTCCGCACCGCGCATCTTTGCTACCCCTTCATTTCTCTGTATTGCGCGTATAGAATAAAATAGCATTGCTGAAAACATTCCTACCAGAAGATAGGGCAGATAAAATTGTCGATTGCTCTTTAAATTGATTATAGCAAGCCTTTGATAAAAACGCTTCATAATATCCTCCAACTGTAAAAACTATTTAATGTTTGATCTATCGTCTATCATTCACTCTTTTCCACATTTCCTTCTATCAAGGTTAGAGTATCTGATATTCTGGCATAGAATTGCTCATTGGTCAAATTCCCGCGATATAATTGATGAAATACCTCTCCATCCTTGATAAACAAAATTCGCCCCGCATGACTAGCAGCCTTCATGCTGTGTGTCACCATCAAAATCGTTTGACCATCTTGATTAATCTGCTCAAATATACGCAAAAGTCCACTAGTTGCTTTCGAGTCGAGCGCTCCTGTGGGTTCGTCAGCAAGAACAAGTTGAGGCTTTGTTATCAAAGCACGTGCCACTGCTGCGCGCTGTTTCTGTCCTCCTGATACTTCATATGGATATTTGCACAAAAGTTCTTCTATGCCAAGCCTCTTTACAATAGGTTCTATTCTCTGTTCCATTTCCTGAACAGACTTTCCTTGCAAAACAAGCGGCAACACAATGTTATCTTTTAGAGAAAAATTGTCCAACAAATTAAAATCCTGAAATACAAATCCCAGATTATCACGGCGAAATGCTGATAGTTCACGCTCACGAAGTGTTGTAATATTCTTGCCACGTAACAGAACCTCTCCACCTGTTGGCTTATCTAATGCCGCTAAAATATTTAACAGTGTGGTTTTGCCTGAGCCTGATTCTCCCATAATCGCGACATACTCTCCTTCCTCCACAGAAAAATTCATGTTGGAAAGCGCCTGTACTTTTGTTCCTCCAAAACGAGTTGTGTACACTTTTTTAACATTTTTTACTTTTAGTATCATCCTTTATGTTCCCCTATCTCTATCAATTTCAGTTCACCTATATAGCAGACTAATCATTTCAATCAATGATCACATAGTCAAATGTAGACAATTTTTCCAATCAAAGATATATGCCTGTTATACTACTTATTTTACTGACAACTACTATTATTGTATATATCACAATAGTTCTTTGTAAACTGTAAGGACAGTATAACAAATGAAAGACCAACAATCCATTTATCCATCTTACAATTTCCTATGATTTCTTACAGTTTTGTAAGAATATAGTGATGTTCTGTGATCTTTATATAACCTGTTATAAGTCTACAAATCCTTATTTTTCGGCATTTCTTAGATTTTCATGATAAATAGTCATTTCACGTAACCTATTATAAATTCACATATTTTTACGCGTGATTGGTGTAAAATTGGTGTAAAAATTCTTTTTCGTAAGTTAAAAATTGGTGTATGAATTTTTTGCCATTTATGCCCTATTTCTGCGCCTTTCAGACACATTCACAACCTCACTTACTGCACGCTCTTCATTGACATGATTGTAAATATTGTTTGTAATTTGTATATTGGAATGTCCCATAAGATATTGTAAGACTTTAATATCCATTCCATCCTCTGCGTCTCTTGTGCATCCAGTATGGCGCAATGTATGAGCGGAAATCTTATCAATTTTATACTCTGCTGTTTCATTATACTTTTCGACAGCTTTTTTCAATTCATAATTAAATGATGTTATGTTCAACAGATTACCCGATTTGGAATAGAACAAAAAATTCTTTTTACCATCTACACAATAATCTTTTCTCAATATGAAAAAGTATTTGTGTAATTCGCTCAATACATCATAAACATCATCTGTCATGGGGATTTTCCTTGTATGTGTGTTTTTTGTAGATGTAATATGAAAATCAAAATTGTCCCCACCCATCTTTTTATACTGCAATTGATGATCTATGGTTATGATTCTGTTCTTCATGTCGATGTCTTCCCATGTCAGCCCTGCAAATTCACTTACCCGACACATCGTACCAATCAGAAATGCAACCTTTCTATATATATCCCTGTCATGCTTATATAGATATGCCAGAAGTCCCTCCTGCTGCTTTCTGGTAAGTGCTTCTCTTTTCTGATGCGTACCATCAACCACCTCTAAAGCCCTTTTAGTTGGATTGTTTCTAATCAGATCATTATCAATTGCCATATTAAACACAGATGATAGCATTTTATGATAAAAGCTAATGGTTCCATATGAGATATCTTTTTCGTGTAATTGTTCATAAAAATAGGTAATATTTATTTTTCTGATATCCGAAATCTTCATATTACCAAGTACGCTATTTGACACATGCTTATTATACATTGCTATATAATTACGAATTGTATTCTCTGTCAGTTTTCTTCCCTTATGCTTTTTATTGGAAATGTAAAACTCAAACATCTCATTCAAAGTAAACTCTGTTCCAAGTCCTGTCATTCCCTGTGACAGCATCAGTTCAATTTCGCTTTCTTTCTCTCTGAGTGATTTATCGTCTTTCTTTCCCGCTGGTGTTTTATCTGATGGCAATAGTCTCCCACTATATATTGTATGTCTTTTCCCTAATACATCTGTATATCTGTACTGATATGACAAATCCTTTCTTTGACTTTCCCCTACTTTCAGTGTCCTTCCTCTATGATCTTTTCTTCTATCTGCCATTATGTATTGCTCCTTTCAAATCAAAAAGAGCCTTAATATGATTATCAATTGTATCATATCAAGTCCCTGTTTACCATTTATTTCATATTGAAAATTGTCGTTCTATATATTCATCAAATTTTTTTCTCTTTATTAATCTTTTACTGCCCACCCATAACACAAATGAACAATTACTATCATCTGATAATTCTCTAATTTTATTAATCCCTATATTTGAATATGTTGCTGCTTCTTCAACTGTTAAATTCTGTTTTTCCCAAATCGGAACTTCTTTTATTACATTACTCAATAAATTTGGCCTCCAATTTATACTAAATTCTTAATATCAATAATAGAAAGTACTAGTATACCAATATCTTCACACAAAAATTTACAATAAATCTCATATAATAACGGGACAGAGGCGCAAACACTCCCTGTCCACAATCAATCATAAATCAAATAATTACAAATATACTAATAATCACAAATTACATTTTCTGTTCACTCTATAAATTACACAATACCACAGATGTGTAAATCTGCATCTGCTATCCGTCCCATAGGTTCCTTTACCCATACACTTTGTCCAACTCTTAATTCAATATTTGGGATGCAACATTTCACTGTTCTTTCACTACCTGTTTCATCTATGACAACGTAACCTTTCTTATCAATTCTTTTTATGATAGATTTATAAGTACGATCAGACTTATAACAGCCTAAGCTATTGTCAATCATAATCTGAATTGTTTTTATAAGTTCATCTCTAAAATCCATAATAAAATTCTCCTTTTTATATACACGCACCCATATTTCAGAGTGCGTTTTAAAATATTATCTAATCCTACTCTGCTGATCGGCATAATTACGAAGCCCTCGAACCTCATTATTAATTTGAGTTTTTACCTCTCTCATAACTTCATAACTTGTCACCCCTGGGCAAGTGATATGTATATCACCCACATTAACACTTGGCTGAACATTTTTAGTATTGTTGATCACACTGCTGTTATTTGTTATCTGGTTAGCCATCTGTTCCATCTGCTTCTGATGGTCATAGAATGAATTAGGTGTCAGCTTCTCCACCTTTTGGTCAATGCTATTAAAGTAAGCATCAAATTTCTGAAGCATGTCATACATTTTGTCACCAGGCTGTAAGGGGCTTGATATTTCTCCGTTTGGTCTTATAATTGTTCCGTCTGATTTTATTTCTACCCCATTCGGTTTTATCACTGTTCCATCAGATTTTATTGTATCTCCATTTGGTTGTACCAAATCAGTACCTGCAACTGTACCGCTATTCCCATCTGACTGTGGCTTTCTGTTCATAATTTCTCTGGTCTGTTCTTCATTATAAACAGTAGTGCCTTTTGGAAGATCACTTATGACAGGTTCTGTTGTAATTTCGTAGTTTCCATCAGGATATACGGTAAGTTCAGGCTGTCCATATTCACTCCGCAAGGCATTCTTTTCGTCATGTGCTAGACCATCATTACCGTTTGCAAATGCTTTGCCTGTTGTTCCATCTGCAAATGTTTTGCCCATGTTACTGTGAGAGGTTTTATCTCCTGTAGTTTCATAATGAATTGTAATGACCTTTTCAATATCCGTATCAGCAGTTTCATTGAATGTATTCATTTCTTCTGTAGCTGACTGAATAGCTGGTATCACTTCATTTGTCAACTTATCAGTATGTTGGTCAAATGAATTCATTGCTGTCTCAGTTTCTCTTACTATAGCATTTTCTAATGAGTCTCCTGTAGATGGAGCAGGTGAACTTTCGGTAGCAGGTTGATTAGTAGAAGAGGTCGTATCTTGTACATTTCCAATTCCTACAGCATTAGCAGCAATATTCAATGCATCTGTCATTCCATTTACTGATTCCTCTACACCCTGGAATTGACTTTGCAATGGAGATAAATCAACACCATATAAGGAAGCAATTTGCTGTGTCATGTTTCCTATATAACCTTGACTTTCCATATCAATATCAGAAAGTGTATTGATATAGTTGTTCTTCCATTGTGTAAGTAGATCATCATCATTTCCAGTGAGGATTTTGGTAATGGAACTTGTACCAAATTCACCAGTGAGCAAAGAGAGATCTTTTGCATACTCTTGTTGATCTATAACTTCCTGCCATTTGTTCTTAATCTTTTCAAGTGCATCAATCTGATTATCAGCGGCCTTGTTGATTTGGTCTATAAGATCATTGTATTTGTCGATTTCATCATCAAGTGCATCAATCTGATCTTGTATGGATTGTTTTTGAATTTCTAGTTTAGCATCATCTACATCTTTTTGAGCATCTCTAATAGCTTGTGGGTCATTGGTGTAGATCATTCCTTTGTCTTCGGTATAAACTAACTTTGTCCTTTGGTTTTCAGCCTTAGCTAAAGCAGCCTGTGCTTTTTGCAGATTAAATATCTGTTCTTCCCTTTTTGCTTTATCCTCTAAAGCATCCAATTCATCTTCTAATGGTTTCTTTCTATCCTCTAGTAGATCAATCTGCTTTTTCAGCCTGTTTTCCTGTTCTTCTGCATCATCACGAACATTGTCGATCTCTCTGTCAAGAAGAGAGGCAGCAGCTCCAGCAACATCATTTAGGTATCCTTTTTCTTCATCTAAATATTCCAATACAGCTTCATGATATTGTTGTGCATACTCTTCTAAATTACCATAGAATAGTTCATAGGCATTTTTCAAACCTTCTAAGTATTGCTTTTGAGTAATAGAATCACTGTCAAGTCTTTCTTTAAGATTATCAGTCTGTAACTCATATGCACTGACATATAGATCTTTCATGTCCGTTTTTAGTTCTTTAATAGCATCTGAAGCATTTTGGGCTTTATCATACCATTTTTGATATGCATCTATCTGCTCTTGAAGTTTCTCATCTGTAATTTCTTCTATATTAATAGCGCCACTTTGCACAAGAGTCTTATAATCATCACTAAGTCCAATGGAATCAGCTTTACGCATATATTCGGCATAAGCTTGTTGTTGTAAATCAATCTCTTCGCTGACTTTTCCAATCTCTTTTGCAAGTGCTTCATTCTTTTGTGAAAATGTTGAGTAAACGGAGTTGACAACATCATCAAGAGTTTTAACTTGCTTTTTAACGTTTTCAATCGCTTGTTCTATCCAGTCAAATTCTTTTGTGGTGTCTTTTTCTTTCTTTTCTTTTGATTTGCTAGAAGATTTAGGTGTGCTTATAAAATCAAGATCTACTTTCTTGACACCATTGTTGACCTTTGCCATCAATTCGTTTATAGCTGTATCAACATCTGTACGTCCACTTGCAAGATCATTCGCAATAGCAGTAGCAAGCGCTGCACTAGTTGTATCTCCATAAGCCTTTGCAAGATTTTTGAGTTGTTCTATCTTTTGTTCTGCACTAAGAGAATTTTGACCAAATGCGATCTCTGCGGCTGTAAGGTTGTAGATCTCTTGTCTTGTAAGGTTAGCGGCTTCACCCTCATTTAAGATTGCTATAAAGTTATTTTCTTCGGCATTTGCCAAATCATATGTTGCTAGTATTGCGTGTGCTTTAGCTTCCTTTAATGCATATAGAGCAACTTCCTCTGCATTGGTTACGCCTAGAGATTCCAATAGTTGTTCAACTAATTTGACCGTTTCTTCACTCATTCCTTCTGTTGCTGACGTGGCATAGAAGATAGAAGTAGCAAGGTCATCAAATGCTTGTTGAGCTTGTTCTTCAGTAGTATTTGCATCTGTCAATATTTTAGAGAAGTCGTCAAAAGCTCCCATATCAATATTGAGATTTAGTCCCTTTGTATCATTTAGTTCTTCAATAGTGGAGCGCAGATCTTCTAACATTGGGATGTCTACTGCATCTAAGTCAAACCCATCTGTAGTGAAGATATCCTGATATGCTGAACCAATCTTGTCAAATGCTGGTTTTAGACGGATATTGAGCTGATCTACCATTTCATTTACAGCAAGAAACGGGGTAGATGTATCTATACTGTCATTGACAACATTTGCCTGTTCATCAGCTAAAGCCACTATTTCATTATAAAATTCTTTGACTGCATTAGAA
>CAJUHQ010000086.1 GCA_910586095.1 uncultured Lachnospiraceae bacterium
GATATTGAACAGATCCCTGAGGTCTATCAGCCAGATGTATCAGACAATATCAAGAATCTAATACGCCAACGCGGAAGCTACTTCCTTAGCACCCATAAGGCAGACTTTTTCAAGGTGTGGTTTTCTATTGGTGTACAACATCCAAAAGCATATCTTGACGCTTATGTAGAACAGACAAAAGGATACTGGTACCCTGATATTTCCAGTGAAGCTGGACTCCTTTCGGATGGCATCTATCCCAATGAGTTTGGGCTAACCTGGCAACCTATCCTTCATGGAACGTATCTTGTCAAAATAAAAGAAATTTTATTAAAACTTCCTGATTTGATTCCTTTATATGGGATTCTTTGGAGTATGGGTAGCATGTTTTGGCTATGTCTTTTAGCAATCGCTCTCAATCTAAGAGTCAGAAAAATTGCCAATGCACTGGTCTGTCTTCCTTCTATTCTACTGATCCTTACCTTGTGTATTGCAACTCCTGTATCTAATGAGTTTCGATATGCCTATCCTGTTTTTTATGCGCTTCCACTGCTTGTTTTATCACCATTTATACAAAGTGAGAGCTATTCCTAGTCTATATACACTTTATATATGATTTCTTTGAATCTATGTCTCTAATCCTTCTTGTTTTAAGGCTATATTACAACTGAGTAGGGAAATTTCCTCTCCCTACTCAGTGCACTAAACCAAAAATATTGACCACTATTTTTTGTCAATCAATATAAAATAGACACATTTTTAATCTGATTCTCCTCCACATCAAAAGCAATAATATTCTCTGTCGTTCTATGATGAGCCATGTAGTATTTTCCCTCAATTTCAGTGATGTAATACGGAGTTCCTCCTTGTACTCCAAACATGTCATAAATATCTTCATATGCACCTGTTTCTAATTCTTCAAGTTCCTTTGTCCTAATGATAGTTGCATAACCTTGATTTTCCTGATTATCTGTAGAAATAGTAATATAATAATATTCCCCAATCCTAGTAAGCTGCACCATTCCCGCTATCGCAGGAGGCACTTGATATTCTGCAACAATATCTATTTGATCTTGCTCGTTGATGACAGCTTTTATAATTTTTTGATTGTTGTGTCCTGATACAAAATAAATTTCATCCTTTATCAAAGTAAAAGAGCGCACATACACACCATATAATTCCTCTATTTGCAAAATATTTTCTATAGATAACGAATATATTCCTTTTTCATCTGCTTGTTTTGATCTTCTCAACAAATATAACTCCCCTGTGATAGAACTCCATGCCATAAATTGTTCTCTATTTGCATCATATTGTACATAATGTGGCTTCATTCCTATATTGTCAAGCGTCTGTGTATGTACATAACCATCCGCTAATTGTTGAAATACAAGCAATCTATTATTTTCTGTATCATCCACGAGGAGAATAGTCCCATCCGAAACAATTGTATGAGCATAATGAACTTCATCTGTAAGTACATTCCATTGATTAAGCGGATCTGACAGATTATCATGATAGATAATTTGATTATGATAGCAATCTACAATAAAATACATTCCATCAATTTTAGTAATATAAGTTGCTACATTCAATGTATCATACGTATTCTTTTTTTGTAGTGGCTGTGGGTACTCTATCATTCCTTTAGCAGGAGGCTCTTGCATGATAACCACCTCTTCTTGTTTTTTATCTGTATCATGACCGCATGCTGTTATCATCAGAAAAAATACTCCGATTACCACTACTGTTTCTATCAATTTTTTCTTATTTGTTTGTGATCTATGTAAATCTGTCATATATGTTCCTTTCTCTACCATTTCCTATATAGTATTCCATTTATTTCCATAATTATATCATTTTTTTCTTTGTGGATACAAGTTGTCTATCTAAATCTTATTGAATAGTATTGATTGAATCAAATAATTGCCTGTGATATAATCAAATTGATAAATAGATCTAGGAGGTAGCGTGAAATATAAAAATTTCACGCATCCTGATTGGAGTGCCCGCAAAGGCGGGCAGATGGGAGGTAGTGTGAAAAATAGTTCTAAGGCAGCAAAAGACACTGCCTAAGAACTATTAAGTCTGCATAGCAGACTTTTTTCACACAGGAAAAACGCAAAAGACTGCGTTTTTCATTTTTATTTGAGCCGCCAAAGGCGGCATGGGGGATTTATATGGAATATATAAAAGAAGTTTTTGCATACTATGACAGACAGTGTATTCGGGTGTATCAAGCATATAATCCTACAATCGCTAATGAAGCAGTTGCGTTACAAACCTTTGGAGAAAATTTCAATCTCAATCGTATGACATGGATAAAACCTTCATTTCTTTGGATGATGTATCGCTCAAATTGGGGAACTAAGAAAAATCAAGAATGTATCTTGGCTTTGGACATCTATCAAACAAAATTTGACGAATTATTAAAAAAGGCTGTTTTAACCTCACCAGATTCTACAAGCTACTCTAGAGCACAATGGAAAAAAGCTTTTGATGAAACTACAGTATATTGTCAATGGGACCCTGATAGAAACATAAATGGAACTGCTATTCATCGTGCAGCAATCCAAATTGGATTGAAAGCAGATATATTGAGAGATTTTTTAGATACAAGTATCTATCGAATAGAAGATCTCACTCCACTTGTCCGAAAATGGAATGAGCAAAGAAAAAACGGAAAATTAAACTCTAAAAACTTACCTACAGAAAAACTATACCCTATCAAAGACAAAACGATTCGAAATAGACTCAATATGAACTAACATTTTTCTTTTTAGCAAGTGATTGTTTACTGTGAAGGTCTTCGACTTTCACAGCATGGATGGCCATGCGGCCCGTCAGACAGCAGGCTGTGTATGATAAAAATTTACTTAGATATTCTAACAAAGTATTTGACCAAGAAATCTTTTATTAAAAAGCTATTTTTCAAATAAATATTGTTTTTGCACTTATTTGTGAACAATTTGTGAACGCATCGTAAATGTAAAGTAAATATAAAATGAATAAACTTTTTGATTTTCTATTGACTCTCACAAAAATTTATGTATAATAATGACTTGTAAGACGCAACAAGGATATCAAGATATTTGTACTACATATCCTTACAATGTTTTAGCACTATATAGTGCACGCGCATAGCGCGAATGGAGGAAAAATTATGAAAAAAAGAATCTTAGCAACTATTATGTCACTTACATTAGGCGCAGCTATGTTAACAGCTTGTGGTTCATCTAAAGATGAAGCTCCTGTTGATGCAGCAATCGTTGATGAAACCACTCCTGCAGAGGTTTCTTCAGAAGAGGTTGCTCCTGAAGTCAACAATACAGAGGAAGTTGCTCCTGAGACTACCAATACAGAGGAAGCTTCTAACGCTACTAATACAGAGGAGGTTTCTACTGAGACTACTAACACAGAGGAGGCTTCTGACGCTACCAATACAGAGGAAGTTTCTGACGCTACTAATACAGAGGAAGTTTCTACAGAAACTACCAATACTGAAGAGGCTGAGAACAGCACTACAGAAGCTTCTACAGAGGAGCCTTCTACAGAAGCTGCTAACTAATCCTATCACCAACTCAAAAAACCCGCCATTTGGCGGGTTTTTTTGTACACCTTTACATAAGGACGCAACAAATAGAAAAAGAACCATTTTCCTACTTGATTGTACACAAATATTTTAAGGAAGAATGTCAAATGTGGCAAGTAGCGAAAAACGTTATTCTCCACATATATGAACACACAGTCAAAATATACAACTAAAATTTGCTCTGACTCCATTGGTACTCTGATGTAGAAAGAAACAACGCTTATTTGGGCGCTTTCTTGTCTGGGATCTGTCTGCCTTCGTGATCCATATGATATTGATCCTTGTAGATTAATTCTGATAATGGCACAAATGTATAACCTGCTTCTTTGAGAGTGGTTATCATTTTATCAAGTGCTTGCGCTGTATATTTAGCACCATTATGGCAAAGAATAATAGTTCCATTTCCAAGATGCTTGTGCTGTGTCACTGTTTTGATAATAGAATCCACACCGTAATCTTTCCAGTCTAGACTATCTACGTCCCACTGAATCGCATAATAACCACATTTGCGGGCTACTTTTATAACATCATTGTCATAATCTCCATAGGGAGGCCGAAACAGAAACATATCATATCCTGTAAGCTCCTTGACTTTGTTGTGCACTGTCATCAATTCACTTTCCTTCTCAGAATCCGATAGTTTACTCATATTTTTATGATTTTGGCTATGATTGCCAAGATCATGCCCTTCTTCAAGTATCATTTTGACATCGTCTGGATAAGCCTCTACCCACCCTCCTGTCATAAAAAAAGTAACCTTCACATTATGTTTTCTTAAAATTTCCATAATTTGTTTGGTATCTTCATTTCCCCATGCTGCATCAAATGTCAAGGCAATCTTGGGTTCTTCTGTCTGCACACAATATATAGGAAGCTCTCTTCCCCCAACAGAAGAGCTAGTTGGAAGAAATGTCCCTTCTTCTTTATAATGTACTCCCAGAAGTCCTGCTAACATCAATACAGCTGCTGCTAAAGTTACTGCCTTTTTTGAAATTTTCTTTCCTCTCAAATACGCATAAATATCCTGCATATATTGTATAAATACGCCACTAGTCTGTGAATCATCGTTTTTATTGCTTCTTCCAAGCATAAACAGCCCTCTTTATCACTTTTAGTACAATATATTAAGATTTTTCTTATTGTATGACAGACTTTTATATCATAAAGTATTTATTAAAATTCACATATTCTCTTTCCATTTCCATAAAATAGTATTAATATAAACATATAGAAGAAATTTTCTGCAACAGGAAAGGAGAACTGTAAATGGCTAAAAAATTTGGAAAGCTTATGTTATTTAGTGCACTGGCTGGCGCTGTTGCTGCGGGGACCTACTACTGCCTTCGAAACAAAAATGGTGCTTCTATGGAGGACGCTGATGATTTCGATGATTGTGACGGTTTTGATAAAGATCTGGAGGACGAGGATTTCTCCACAGATTCTACAAACAGCAAGAGCCGCCCCCATATGCCGATTGACATAGACAATGCCAAAGAAAAAATCGGTGAAAAAGTAATCGAAACGCTTGATAAGACCAAAGAAAAGATTGAACATTTTAATGTATCCGATAAAATTGACAGAGCCAAAGAATTTATTGGTGAAATGACTGCACCCGCAACAGAGCCTGCATACACTCAGATGGATATTTCTTCCGCTCCTTCTGAGCCTAGCATTTCAGAGACAGACTCTACCAATGAAAATACAGATGAACCTCTAAAAGACGAAACCACCACAGCATCTATATCTTCAACGTATGCTGACTCTATCACTTCAGAAAATTCCACTGAGGAATTTTTTGATGATTCTCAAAACAACTAATATTTTAGATGATGACAGCAATAGGCAACTCTTTATCTTATAAAGAGTTGCCTATTATTTAAGTCTACTCAAACAAAAATTGATACAAATCTGCTACCTTAGTAAAATAAACATCACTGTTCTTCTTCATAAATGCTCTAATTTCAGGAATATCATTTGCCCAGCCCGCTCCAACAAAAGGAACTCCACAAGCTCTGGCCATATCATAACCTGGCTTTAGATCATCAACCATTACCATCTCTGATGGTTTTATATGATATTTTTCTGAGATGACCTCGATAGCATACGTATTGGGCTTGCGCTGCTCTGGCGGACACTCCCATCCAAAGATCATATCAGGCAGAGGTAATCTATTGGCATCATAATCCCTTTTGATATTAAAATCATAAGAGTGTGACACCACACAAACAATTCCTCCTTCCTCTTTCTGACGCTCTATTACTTCACGAATACCATCATATGCTATAGCTGTATGCCTTGCAACATATTGGCGCCAACAGTTTACCTCGATCTCCAATTCCTCCTCGGTCATACCCAATTTCTCTACACAATATGGCACAAATCCTGGATCAAAATTTTCACGAAAATAATCATCGAGAGATATGGTCACGCCTGGTCTCAATAATTTGAGCGCCTCAAGAAATGCAGGATAATGTATCGTTGCTGTACTGTTGACTACTGTATCATCATGATCTAATATCAAACATTTATAATTCATCTATACCTTGCCTTTTCCTTTTTGTTGTGTACTTATATCACTGATCTTATTTAGGTAACACAAACGAACTCTTCAATGAAACAATTCTATTAAATACCAACGCATCTGGTTTAGAATCTCTACAATCTACATTAAAGAACCCTTGTCGTACAAACTGAAAACTTTCGTATGCCTTTGCATCCTTTAAAGCAGGCTCCACATAACACTCATGCAACACAGTAAGCGAATTAGGATTGAGATTTAGTGAACCATCCTCATTATATACCCCTTTTTCCTCGTCAACTAAGTTCTCATAAAGTCGTACTTCTGCCTTTATTGCATGCAAAACAGGTACCCAATGAATCGTTCCCTTAACTTTTCGTCCAGTAAAACCACTGCCCTGCTTCGTCTCGGGATCATACGTACAATGTACCACTGTCACCTTTCCATTCTCGTCTTTTTCATATCCCACGCAAGTGACAAAGTAAGCGCTCATCAGTCGAACTTCATTACCAGGATAAAGTCTAAAATATTTCTTAGGAGGTTCCTCCATAAAATCTTCTCTGTCTATATAAAGTTCACGACCAAATGGAACCTTTCTAGAACCTAACGACTCATTCTCAAGATTGTTTGGCACATCTAGATACTCCACTTCTCCTTCGGGATAATTGTCTATCACAAGCTTTACTGGATCGAGTACTGCCATCATTCTTGGTTTCTTTAACTTTAAGTCCTCGCGAATACAATACTCTAACATAGCGTAATCTGTGGAAGAATTCGCTTTGCTCACTCCACACAATTCCACAAATCGTCGAATCGATTCTGGTGTGAATCCTCTCCTTCTAAGCGCCGCAATAGATACCAATCGCGGATCATCCCAGCCGTCAACAATTCCTTCTTGTACCAATTTTTTAATATAGCGTTTTCCTGTCACTACATTAGTCAGATACATTTTGGCCTGTTCAATTTGCTTGGGTGGATTAGGATACTCTAGTTCTCTTACTACCCAATCATAGAGTGGTCTGTGATCCTCAAATTCCAATGTACATATAGAATGTGTGATCCCTTCTATAGCATCCTCTATAGGATGAGCAAAATCATACATAGGATAGATACACCACGCATCGCCTGTGTTGTGATGTGTCATATGCGCCACACGGTAAATAACTGGATCACGCATATTGATATTGGGCGATGTCATGTCAATACGTGCGCGAAGCACCTTCTCCCCATCGGCATATGTCCCATTTCTCATTTCTGCAAACAACCGCAAATTTTCTTCCACTGTACGATTGCAGCTAGGGTCCTCTTTTCCAGGCTCCGTAAAGGAACCTCTATACTCCTTAATCTGTTCTGCTGAAAGATCAGATACATATGCCTTTCCCTTTTTAATCAGTTTCACTGCACACTCATACATTTGCTCAAAATAATCCGATGCAAAAAACAGTCTATCCTCCCAATCAGCTCCAAGCCACTCTACATCTGCCTTAATAGAATTCACATATTCAATATCTTCTTTGGTGGGATTGGTGTCATCAAATCGCACATTAAACTTTCCCCCATACTCTTTGGCAATTCCGTAATTTACAAGAATTGATTTAGCATGTCCTATATGAAGATATCCATTTGGTTCCGGCGGAAAACGTGTGTGTACTGTATCATATACACCCTCTGCCAAATCCTTATCAATAATTTGCTCAATAAAGTTGCGCGATACCACCTCTTTTCCATCAGCCTCTGATTCCGTTACCTTCTTCTCTACATCACTCATCATAACCCTCCCTGTACATTCTTTTGATTATAATATATAGTTATCACTGGACTTTACCAAACCATAACTTTCACATTCATGTCCCTTGTCCAATTTGTCTCTCATTCATATAAAACTGCTATCAAACTTAAGCCTTTTGCTGGCACTAGCATCCCCGCTTGTGCGCGAATCCCACACTCTAACAAATCCTTGATAGACTCTGCTTTTCTTTTCCCAATTCCTATTTCAATTAATGTTCCTGTCAAAATACGAACCATATGATACAAAAAGCCATCTCCATGATATGTGATTATAACTTCCCTGCCCACTTCTTCAATGGTTATCTTCTCTATGGTCCGCACTGTAGGCTTCTTTCCTTTCTTTGTGGAGGTAAATGCCTTAAAATCATGTCTGCCCATCAAATAAGATGCTGCTTTTCTCATCTGCTCTATATCTAGTTTGTCTGGAAATTCATAGACATATCTGCGTTCAAAAACACAGGGAAGCTCAGAATTCCAGATACGATATTGATACACTTTGCTCTTTCCATTCAATCTGCTATGAAAGCGCAAAGCTTCCTCACTAATAGCAATAACTCCTATATCATGGGGCAAATACTGATTGATATAGCGCATCACTTCCTCTTTTGACCATGTTGTCCTAATTTTAAAATTAGCCACCTGCCCAAAAGCATGAACTCCTGCATCTGTTCGGCCTGCCCCATCTACCTGCACAAAATCTAGCCCTGTCATTTTTCCAAGAATCGCCTCGAGTTTTCCCTGTATTGTATTATCTGTGGAATCTTGGCGCTGCCATCCCTGGTATCGTGTTCCTTCATATTGTATAATAATCTTAAAATTTCTAATTTCTTCCTGATCCCTATGACCTGCCATCTGTATCCCCCAACAAATCACTCTTTATTTGATCTTATCCTCCTCGTCTGTCACAAACTCACGATCTATCTCGTCTATTCGTCTAAACTCATTAATATTATGGACCAACTTTTTTAGACTGTACTTAGGGGTATCAAAAAATCCAGCTTCGTTCATATTAACTACAATAATTCCAATCGGCACTGCAATTAACATTCCGCCTACGCCTGCGAGCCGATAGCCAATAAAAAGTAAAAATAATGTCGGAATCGGCTCCATCCCAATAGAATCTCCCATAATTTTAGGCTGTATCAACTGCCTAAACAACTGGCCAACACCCCATATAATAAGAAATCCCACCGCTCTAAAATAATTGCCTCCAACCACTGTTATAACGGCCCACGGTATCAATACAATACCTGTGCCAAAAAAAGGAAGGAAGTCTAAAAATGCCATCAAAAATGCAATGAGTAATGCATATCGCACTTTCATAATGCTCAGCCCAATCAACAACAATATATACATCCAAATTTCTATGCGAAACTGAGCCTTAAAATATCCACCCACAGCCTGTTTTAGACTAGACACAAAAACATCATATTTCTGAAAAATACTTTTGGGCAAATGTTTCTGAATGAAGTTGCTCACCCATTCGCGATCTGCTATAAAGAAATAGGCGGACAATGCACACATAATCACAGAGATGACAACACTCGCTATATTTCCTACCATATCGCTCATGCCCCCAAAAGCCTTAAAATCGATGCTCTGAGGTAAATTAGCAATAAACTCGCCGATAACATCTCCCAAACCATTTACAATCTCTGCAAACTTTGGTGCTTTCTCTCCTAGATACTGACTAATGGCTTTTCCCAAGTTGTCAAAATCCTGCTGTAAAGCGCTCCACATCTGTGGGATATCGCTAACAAACCCAGAAATCTGTCGAAATAAAATCACACCAATTCCATAGCCCATCCCAATAACCAATGCAATCACGCACACAATAACGACAACCGTCCCTGCTTTTCGCCGAATCTTTAGCTTTTTTTCTAAAAATACTACCAGAGGATTCGCAATACATGAAATAATCCACCCCACCACAAATGGCATAAAAAATACCACCAACCTCGGAACTATCACAATGCAAAAAAGCAGTATTATCAATGAAATTAATAAATTGACTACCAATCTAATATTCTCTTTTGTGGTACTTTCCTTTTTCAATTTACTCGCCTCCTGCTTGTTCCATCAGACTGTCAATCAACTCATAAATATCCTCTTTTCCTTGTTTTGTCTGCGCAGAAAACGGAATCACGATCGTTTTGTCCTCTACATGGATACCTTGTCTGATTGCACTGATTTGTTTTTGAAGCTGACTGCGTTTAATCTTATCTGCTTTTGTCGCTATAATAATTGGATGATATCCATTAGAAAGAATCCACTCATACATTTGTTTGTCATTTGCCGAAGGATCATGCCGAATGTCAATGAGCAAAAATATTGCCCTTAACATCTTGGATTGATGAAGGTATCTCTCCACCATCTTGCCCCACTTTTCTTTTTCCTGTATGTTTGCCTTGGCATATCCATATCCTGGTAAGTCCACAAAATACAACAGATCATTGATATTATAAAAATTGATTGTCTGCGTTTTTCCTGGCTGTGAACTAGTGCGCGCAAGCGATTTTCGATTCATTAACGTATTGATTAAAGATGATTTTCCCACATTACTTTTTCCCGCAAAGGCAATCTCTATCATGCTGTTTTCAGGGATTTTACTTGATACACCAATCACAGTCTCTAGACTCACATTTTTTATTACCATTCATTTTTCTCCTGTTTACTTTCGCCACAGCGTCTTTTTTCACACATCTATCATGGTGCAACGAAATCATTACTTTTCATTCACAAATGCCAATGGAATCACCTCATCCATAGACTCTACAAAACAAATTTCTATGCCTGATTTGATCTCTTCTGAAATCTCTGTCACATCCTTTTCATTCTTTTTGGGAACGATAACCACCGAAATACCGGCTGTCTTGGCTGCCAAAAGCTTTTCTTTCAGTCCCCCTATAGGAAGCACTCTACCTCTGAGAGTAATCTCTCCTGTCATAGCTACTTTTGCACGAACAGGGGTCTGCGTAATAGCGGAAAGTACTGCTGTGGCCATTGTGATCCCCGCAGAAGGACCATCTTTAGGCACTGCCCCCTCAGGAATATGGATATGAAAATCATTCTTCTTAAAAAATTCTGGCTTTATGTCATACTGTTGTGCTATGGATCTTATATAACTGATGCCTGCTTTGGCTGATTCCTTCATAACCTCTCCCAATTTACCAGTCAATTCTACCTCGCCTTTTCCTGGCATAATATTGACCTCAATCTGAAGTGTATCACCACCCACACTCGTCCATGCCAAACCTCTGACAATTCCTACATCATCCTTTTCATTTGCCATATCAACACTGTAATTGGGTTTTCCTAAATATCTCTCAAGTTTTTGACTATTTACCTTGATACATTTGTCTTCTGTCTTCTTTCCTTTCTTTTTCAAACGTCCTTTTAAAATCTCGAGTGCTGCTTTCCTACAAACTGTCCCTAACTTTCGTTCAAGATTTCGTACACCTGCCTCACGTGTATAATCTGCAATGATTTTTTTGATCGCATTGTCACTGATGGTCAGTTGTGTGCCATCTAGTCCATTCTTCTCGAGCTCTTTTTCCCACAAATGTTCTTTTGCTATATGAAACTTTTCATTTGCAGTATAACTTGTGACATCTATAATATCCATACGATCCAATAATGGCCGCGGAATCTTACTCGCATCATTTGCAGTTGCAATAAATAACACCTTTGACAAATCTAATGGAAGTTCCACATAGTGATCTCTGAAATGCCGATTTTGTTCTGGATCTAACACTTCTAAAAGTGCTGAGGATGTATCCCCTTTATAATCACTACTAACCTTGTCAATTTCGTCGAGAAGCATAAGCGGATTGCAGACTCCTGCCTGTCTCAGTCCGTTTGCTATGCGGCCTGGCATTGCCCCAATATATGTCTTTCGATGTCCTCTAATCTCAGCTTCGTCGCGCACACCGCCAAGACATATTCGCACATACTTCTTGCCAAGCGCTTCTGCTATCGACTTTGCTATAGATGTCTTACCAGTTCCCGGAGGACCTACCAAACAAAGAGTAGAAGGCTCACCTTTACTAGTAAGACTCCTCACTGCAAGGTATTCTATAATGCGCTCCTTTACCTTATCCAATCCATAATGATCGCGTTCTAAAATCATTTCTGCCCTATTGATATCATTATTGTCCTTAGACGCCTTATTCCACGGCAGATCTAAAAGAGTCTCAATATGTCCACGCTCTACTGCACTCTCTGAACTTGCTCCCATAATAGATTTGAAACGTGCAATTTCCTTTTTGATCTTTTCCTTAACTTCACGATCTGCCTTGAGCTTTCCTAGTGCCTCCTCAAAATGTGCCACATCCGAATACTGGTCATTATCGCCAAGTTCCCCATGTATATATTCAAGTTGCTCTCGCAATACATAATCTCTTTGATTCTTGTCAATTTTTTCACGGATCTTAATTGCAAGTTGTGTTCGAATAGCTGCGATCTGCGCCTCATTCATAATCAATGTAATCAATGTCCCGCTTTGTTCAGATAACTCTTCGATTTCCAAAATACTCTGCTTTTGATCGTAAGAAAGAGGCGTATTAATCAAAATCTGATTGACTAAGAACGCAAGACTGTTTTTCTGTGTAAAATGTTTACCAATACTCTTTCCCACTTTTGGATAAAATCGAATATATGTGTCAAATACCTCTTTGAGTGTGCGTGTGAGTGCTTCCTCTTGAGTCGGATCGATCACCATATCTGTATCATTAATTTCCTCATACACAGCCGTAAAATATTGACCTTCATGATCGTCCACCTCTATAATACGCGCTCTTGCAATCCCCTCAACCATCACTCTGTCATTGTTGTTTGGCAGCTTTGTCACTTGTTTAACATCTGCTATTGTGCCGACCTTGTACAAGGTATCTATAGATGGCAACTCCTCCTCTGGATGAACCTGTGGCACAATCAAAACTTTTTGATTCTCATTTAATGCCATCTCTACAGCCTTTTTGGACAGATCCCTGTTTAGCTCGAAGTATAGAATCATATTGGGTACTACTGTAAGTCCTCTCAGTGCCACCAGAGGCAATATTGCATTTCCTTGCTCCATTTACAAAATCCTTTCGTCAAAAACGCCGCCTTGACAAAGGCGGCGTTCATTACTTCGTTTTTACCTTGCCCTTTTTTCACGTTCCGTACGAACTTCGCGATGTACTATAAAAGGCTGGCTTGTTCCCTCAACTGCTTCCTTCGTAATCACACAGCTTTCAATCGTATCATCTGAGGGAATCTCATACATTACATCCATCATGATTTTTTCCATAATGGAACGTAAGCCTCTCGCTCCTGTTTTTCTCTCCAGAGCCTGCTCTGCGATCATTTCAATCGCATCTGCTTCAAAACTTAGCTTCACATTATCAAACTCAAAAAGTTTTTGGTATTGTTTAATCAAGGCACTCTTTGGTTCCTTAAGAATCCGCACCAAAGCATCTTTATCTAATCCATCCAGTGATACATTAATAGGAACACGCCCCACAAATTCTGGTATCAAACCATATTTTGTCAAATCTTGAGGGGTTACCTCCTTAAATACAGCACCGATATCCCGCGCGGATTTTTCGGCAATATCTTTGTTAAATCCTATTGACTTCCGGTCAAGGCGATTCTCAACAATCTTGTCAAGACCATCAAATGCACCACCGCAAATAAATAGAATATTAGATGTATCAATCTGTATCAACTCTTGATGTGGATGTTTTCTTCCACCTTGTGGAGGCACACTTGCCACCGTACCTTCAACAATCTTTAATAGTGCCTGTTGAACACCTTCACCAGATACATCACGTGTAATAGATACATTTTCACTTTTCTTTGTTATCTTATCGATCTCATCAATATAGATAATACCATATTGTGCCCGCTCTACATCATAATCTGCTGATTGTATCAATTTTAAGAGAATATTCTCAACATCCTCTCCGACATATCCTGCCTCTGTAAGAGTTGTGGCATCTGCTATGGCAAAGGGAACGTTGATAATCTTAGCAAGTGTCTGCGCCAGATATGTCTTCCCTGAACCAGTAGGCCCTATCATAATAATATTGCTTTTTTGCAGCTCCACATCCAAATCCTTGTCTACCATAACACGCTTATAATGATTGTATACTGCTACAGACAGTACCTTCTTAGCTTCCTCCTGCCCGATTACATATTCGTCAAGGAATTCCTTAATTTCAGCAGGCTTTAAAAGGTTGATGTCGATGCCTCCTTCAATTTGCTCATCTTCATACTCTTCTTCAATAATGTCGGCACAGATATCTACGCACTCGTCACAGATATAGACGCCAGATGGGCCAGCAATCAACTTTCTGACCTGGTCCTGTGTTTTGTTACAGAAAGAACATCTTACCTTGCCTTCAATGCTTTTTCCTGCCATTCCTTTTCTCCCTTTACTCATAAATCTCTGAAAAATGTTGACACATTCCCTCTATTTTCTTACTGGTCAATTGTCTTCCTTAATATCTGATCTATCAACAATTACCTTATCAATCAAACCATATTCCATAGCTTCCTGTGCAGACTTCCAGTTATCACGCTCGGTATCCGCTGCCACCACATCATATGGCTGACCGCAGTTTTCCGCTAAAATATTGTTTAACTTCTTCTTTGTACGCAAAATATGTTTGGCTGCGATCTCAATTTCTGTCGCTTGCCCCTTTGCTCCACCAAGAGGCTGATGAATCATAATCTCTGCATTTGGAAGCGCAAGTCTTTTGCCTTTTGTACCTCCTGCAAGCAGAAACGCTCCCATACTTGCCGCCATACCTATACAAATAGTGGATACATCGCACTTAATATAGCGCATAGTATCGTATATTGCCATGCCTGCTGTAACAGATCCACCAGGACTATTGATGTACAGTTGAATATCCTTCTCTGGATCTTCTGCTTCCAAAAATAACATCTGGGCTACTACAAGGCTCGCTGTCGTCTCGTTTACTTCCTCACCTAAAAATATAATGCGCTCCTTTAAAAGTCTAGAAAAAATATCATAGGAACGCTCTCCACGACTCGTCTGCTCGATGACATATGGTACTAAACTCATGAATATTACCTCCTACTTAGTAAAACTTCCATCATGCGATTCCCACACCACTTCTGACCGCATGGTCCTGCGTCATAATTCACCCTGCTACAATTACTATATACACCTTTTACTAGCTTTATTATAACGCATCTATCATCATTATGCAAACCATCTGCACAAATAGACTTATTTTTCGTTACCATTTTGTTTAGGGCTTTGTACTTTATATCAGATCCTGACAAAGCCCTATAAAAATACGATTACTCTTTTTCTACAACATTCTCTACCACAAAGTCTGCTGCCTTTTTGATGACAAGATCTTCCCGAATCGATTTCTCTTCAAACGCACCAATCATCTCTGTGAGTTTATCTTCTTCCATTCCATACTCTTGTGCCATTCTCTTGATCTCTGCATCATATTCCTCTTGTGTTATCTCAAAGCCTTCAGCTTTTGCCACAGCCTCCAGTACAAGTCTTGATTTGATACGTTTCTCAGCCTGCGGTTTTAACTGCTCTAAAAATGCGGTTCTTGTCAGACCTGTAAATTGGAAATACTGATCGATAGACAGTCCCTGCATTTGTATACGC
>CAJUHQ010000087.1:0-4652 GCA_910586095.1 uncultured Lachnospiraceae bacterium
AAACTTCAACCGTCCGAGTTGGAGCGAACTTCTGGAACGAATTGAAAACGGAGAAATGGCAACGCTGATTGTCAAGGATATGTCGCGGCTTGGGCGCGATTATCTGAAAGTGGGATATGCCCTTGTGGGAATACTCCCCGCGTCTTTATTGAATGACCTGCAAAATGGAGAAACGGCATAGCCCGCAAGCTACGCCGTTTCCCGAAAACATTTCTAATACTGTCTTATGAGTGCCGCCCTTTAGAAAGATGGTTTTTTTGTGAACAGTGCTCAAAGAAAAAATAGTATACTCAATTTTTATTCTGGGACAAATCGCACATAAAGATCTACATGATCGTAGATACACCGCCAATTTCCACTCGATTGTGCAGTCACACAAATATATTCCTTTCCATCTTTTCCGATTTCTAGGCTTGCAGCACAATTGCCAGATTGATCGACAAATCCCGTCTTAGCACAAAGCACTTCACCATGTGTATCTTTATCCTCTATCTTTCTAAGAAACCAATTGGATATTATAAGACCATCTGGATGTTGCTCGGTAGTTGATGTTGTATAGCTGTGGGCAGAAAGCACTTCTCTGCAAAAACTATTGTCATAGGCTGCCTTGAGCATTACTGCCATATCATAGGCTGTACTATAGTGATTACTGTCATATAATCCTATACAATTGGTAAAGTGTGATGTCTTTGATAAGCCTAATTCATCAATTTTTTCATTCATTAGATCGACAAATGCTTCTTGTGAGCCTGATACATAGATTGCAAGAGCTAGTGAGGCATCTGCTCCCGACGGAAGCACTGTGCCATAAAAGAGATCTTCTATTGTCACATACTCACCTACTTCAAATCCTGCGACAGTACAATCATTCTTATAACAATAATCTGCAATAGAACGTGTAATCTCAACGGTATCTTCTAGATTTGTGATATGTTCTGCTGCTACCAACACGGTTAGAATCTTTGTCATAGATGCTGGAACAATACGCGCTGTAGACTCTCTTTCTGCCAGTATTCTTCCTTCTGTCACATCAATTAAAATACCATTTTTACTGATAATCTCTTCCTGAAAAGAAACAGTTCTTTCATCTGCTGTGACAGAAAGTGGTGGCTCATTACTTATGCCTCCCAATGTATGAACCACCAATGTATTTACATATGCAAACTCAGATGCAATGTGTTCTACCACAATATCTGGTACAGGGCAACCAGCTATATTGATCGTAGTATCATAACCAATAGTTCCCTTTTTGCTCTCTGATGCAACCGTGGTTTCTACAGGTTCAGACACGCTTGCAGACGATTCTGGAATCTCCACAATACTGTCTGCTTCTGTGTAAGGATTCTGTTGCTTTTTTGCGTTTTGCCTTCGTAGTACGCGCTGGATGCCAATCCCTACAAAAACAATACATACCACCAAAACAATGACACAAGGAACAAAAAATCTACGTAGTTGCTCTTGGCGCTTTTTTTGCCGCCGCATTTCTTGTATTCGCTGTCTTCTTCTGGCACTGCGTGCCTCTTCTTCATTATATGAATTGTGTCTTGTATGTGTGGACGAGTCATTTTTATCAGAAATAAATAATTCTTTTTCTTCCTCCCATAAATTAACGGGTTCTAAATCATCTATGTTTATTTGATTTTTAAATGAATCTCTATCTTGTTCCATATATACTCCCAAATTATGTCTAATCCTGTTTTGTTGAGTACGTCATTTAAAAATAAATTTAATCAATATGAAAATCTCTTTGTGACATCTCAACTTTTTGCATAAGAAAGATCTACTGTGCAGATCCTTAGCAAAACAACTGCTACTATAGGCTTTGGAAGTGCTACTAGAGCTAATTATTCCATATCTTCTAATTCGGATGCACCAATATCAAGAGTGCTAATGGTGCGACGTCTTCTCCTGTCTTCCTCTGATTTTTCTAATATAAACTGCTTGATCTCTCTAGATTTTTTAATATGTTGTATAACAAGCAAAGGTGATGTAACATCTCCCGTATGACACACAATAGTTCCAAGTCCAAATATTCTTTCAATGAGAGAGGTCTTTAATGTTACATCCTGTACTTTATATAAATAACAGTCGTTTTCTTCTCTGTTAAAAAATCCTGTATTGACAGTTATAACATCCTCCTTAATCGTATAGACCGTAAAAGTAAAAGGAAGACCAAAAAACAACCATCTTTTTCTCTCCTTAAATTCCATCTTTAAATTCCTTTCTACAAGAAGATATCTATTATCACATATCTCCTGTCTTGTATTTTCATATAGTTTTTTCTACTTAATTATAGCGACTAAAAACACAATTGCATTGTTCAATCGTTCAAAGAATATTGTTTTATTTTATGCCATATGATAAAATATTTCAATCAGATTACATGTATGTAGAAAATAGTCTAATGATTGTCTTTTCTGGAACAAAAAGAAAGACACATATAAATACATTAGAAATATTGATGTCATATTGGTACATTGAATATATATTGACAATCACCATAAAAAATAAGTTGGCTACCTCCTACGACCAATAAGAGATAGCCTGTGTAACTCGTAAACGCTGTTTATTAGCTTCTGGTGATCACCATCAGACACAGCAATATCCTTTGATTATTTCTATTCTGATTATAAACTATCCATTTTAATTTTTCAAGTGCCAGTTTCAGAAGCAATTTTAATTTCAAGTTCGTATGGTTTAAAAAAGGAGCTTATCGTTGAAGCTCCACGTTGTAGGTTTGTCAAGAATGGAGGATTATGATGTGTGTTAAAACTAATACAATAACCATGATGAATTGGCCTTTTTTACACTATTGGTTGTATGCTGCCTTTCCTCATTGCTATGGCTTGCGAAGACATCTTTTTAGGCATTTTCCCTATTCACGTGCGTGGATTGACCAGATGTTTTTCGTTGCTAACGATCAGGAAATTGAGCCTATCATTCAGACAATTACCATAGATAAAGAAGTAATCACGATACTGTTGTATCGATATCATGTAGAATATAGAATGGACAATCGTGAGTTATTGTTATATCGATATCATATAGAGCATAAAATGGACAATCATGAGTTATTTCACCCTCGTATTCCATATCATATGGTAGAAAATTTGGATGATGAAACATTTTTATTGCTATTGCCTATAGTGGATATGTTTGATATAGAATACAACACTTCAAAACTAATGTCAGATTTGATCCAAAGATTGTCTAGAACAGCTCTGCCAAAAGAGCATATTGAAGAGATAGCCTATGTTCTTAGTGTAGGACTGACAGCGGCTGATGGTGCGGAGGATGAACCACTGTGGATAATTTGGCAAGAAACAGCAGATAATCTCTATGGAGCCGAATGGTGGCCAGATGAGGGTAAATTTCGTCTGTTCCAACAGCCTAACATAGATTGCGACCATTGGCCAGAAGTTTACCTTACTGCTCCAGAAAGTACAGATTATTTTTCATATGGGAAGCAGATACTTTCTCAATGGATTTCTTCACTTTTTTAATTTTTTCTTGAAACATTTATATGAATATGCTATGATAACAGAAATGTCGAATCGAATGATAGGAGGAATATACATGATGAAGTTAGCTTGTTTTAATAGTAAAAGAGTATTAACTACTTCTTTCATTAGTTATATTTCCTATTTATCGTTTTTGGCTTTTCATTTAAATAGTTGTTTTATTTAGAATAAGAGATATTATTTCTCTTATTTTTTTGCACATGGCCCCAAAAGAAAAATATCAGCATACCTGATAAAAGAATGTTCTCTACTCATATGAAATACTTTTTAAATTTCAAGAGCTTTTACAGTAAGAAGGTAAGAGTGAATGATATTTCAATCTTTCACTCCCAAGTTTGTGTCTGCGCTGCATCACAAGCTTGAGATGTGCAAAAAAGCAGCGCAGAAATGAGGAAATCTATGAGACATTTAATGAATCCGCTTGATTTTTCGGTTGAGGAACTTGATAAACTCTTTGTTCTTGCCGAAGACATCGAAAAAAATCCTGAAAAATATGCTCATGTCTGCGAGGGAAAAAAGCTAGCAACCTGTTTTTATGAGCCGAGTACACGTACGCGATTAAGTTTTGAAGCAGCTATGTTAAACTTAGGAGGCAAAGTTCTAGGTTTTTCAGATGCCAATTCCTCTTCTGCTGCAAAAGGAGAAAGTGTTTCGGACACAATTCGTGTAATTTCCTGCTTTGCAGATATTTGTGCTATGCGTCATCCAAAAGAAGGTGCTCCTATGGTTGCCGCTTCACATTCCTCTATTCCTGTTATCAATGCAGGTGATGGAGGGCATCAACACCCTACTCAAACTTTAACAGATTTGCTAACTATTCGTGCTTTGAAGGGACGACTAGGTAATTTTACAATTGGACTGTGTGGAGACTTAAAGTTTGGTCGTACAGTACACTCTCTCATCAATGCACTTGTGCGATATAAAAATGTCCATTTTATTTTTATCTCACCTGAAGAATTGCCCATCCCAGACTATCTAGTAGAAATGCTTCGCGAACGTGATATTCCCTTTCGCGAAGTGCGGAAACTAGAGGAAGTGATGCCAGAATTGGATATTCTCTATATGACTCGCGTACAAAAAGAACGATTCTTCAATGAAGAGGACTATGTTCGATTAAAGGATTACTATATT
>CAJUHQ010000087.1:4662-14751 GCA_910586095.1 uncultured Lachnospiraceae bacterium
ACTATATTCTTGGAAGAGAAAAAATGCTGCTTGCAAAGCCTGACATGATTGTACTTCATCCTCTTCCACGCGTGAATGAAATTGCTGTGGAGGTAGACGACGATCCAAGAGCTGTCTATTTTAAACAAGTTCAATATGGTGTATATGTACGTATGGCCTTGCTTTTGACGTTATTAGGTCTCGTATAAAGTCAGTAATCGGCAGTTATGTCAAATCTTGAGAAGTAGTATTTACCAGAAGAATGGACAAAAAGGCAGTCTTCACTAGTGTAATAAGTGACAAGCAGGATTATTTATGAAAGGAATCATACTATGTTAAATGTAGGAAAAATTGAAGAGGGTTTTGTACTCGATCATATTAAGGCTGGTAAAAGCCTTAGTATCTATAAACATTTAGGGCTAGACCGATTAGATTGTACAGTTGCAATTATCAAAAATGCTCGAAGTGGGAAGATGGGAAAAAAGGATATTCTTAAGGTTGAATGTGATATCAATACCCTAAATCTTGATATTCTTGGCTTTATAGATCACAATATTACAGTCAATGTTATAAAGAATTGTGAGATTGTTCAGAAACTTCCGCTCTCTCTTCCACGTGAAATTAAAAATGTATTGAAATGTAAGAATCCACGCTGCATCACATCAATTGAACAAGAACTTCCACATATTTTTGTATTGACTGATGAACGAAAAGAAATTTATCGCTGTAAATATTGTGAAGAAAAATATAATATGAATGATCTGAAAACAATTTAATTTTTTTGTCATAACAGACAACATATAAATAAGTGATTCAGACAATCGAGTAGTCGCGGCGTTCCATATAGTGGCATATTTTCTCTACACGGGGCTGTACAATCGAGTAGAGAAGCCCTACTCGCGCCGGACGCGAGCAGCTTTCGCTGCACATTTTCTTTCTGTGTCTGTGTGCATTAAAAAAGGCTGATATTTATCTATAAAATAACAGCCTATATTTATTTTACTTTTGTCTTATCAAAATCACAGAATCTCAAATAAAAAATTTGAATAGCTCTCTTCTATTCTTCACTTTTTGCTGTATCTTCTAAAAGAAGTTCAATATATTGTTTTAAGGTTTCTTCCTTCATAGCGCCAATATGAGATTGAGACACATTGCCATTTGAGTCAATAATAATTGTCAGAGGGATTGAAGATGCACGATAGGCAGTCGAAGCCTCATACTGTGTATCAAAATATACAGGAAAGCTATATGCGTTCTGCTCCACAAAGTCTTTTACTCCAGAAATAGTATCACGATAACCATCTGTTAAATTAACCATCAAAAATGTAATTTGATCTCCATATTCCTGATAGGCAGCATCAAATGCTGGAAGCTCCATTTTACAAGGGCCACACCAAGTTGCCCAAAAATTAATAATAATTGGCTTTCCAAAATAGTCAGATAATGTAATAGAATTGTCATTTGCATCTATCACTGTAAAATCTGCTGCTGTATTGGTCTGATCGGTTGCCTTAGTCATTTCGGGAGTAGATATATTATATTGCGTGGTTAAATATTGATATCCAATTCCTGCAAATAAAATTAACACCGCAAAGCCTATAAACAATAAAATAAATTTTTCACTTTGTTTCATCGTTATAAATATTCCCTTTCAATACTCTAATCAGTTCTATAATAGCAAAGTCATGCCCATTCAATGCCCTTGGGACACATTGAATGTCCTCTAATTTGTATCGCGTAAATCTTATGAAAATACAGACATAACAGCGCTTAACAATCCAAATGCCATCAGTACACCAATTGCGATCAGAAAAATACCACATACAAAATTAATGACTTTATAATGTTTTTTGATAAAAGTAAAAGCTGTATGCAATTTTTCAATTAACACTGCGGAGATTAAAAATGGGATGCCAAGCCCAAGTGAATAGGTAATCAAGAGCAAAACACCTTTATATGCTGTAGCAGATGTGGATGCCATCATCAGAGCAGATCCAAGAAATGCCCCAATACAAGGTGTTAAGCTCACAGAATAGATTATGCCAAACAAAAATGCTGATAACATTGAGTTTGCTGTCTGGTCACTTTTCATACCGCGAAAAAAAGGCAAATGAATGACTTCCAGATAAGAAAGTCCAAATAAAATCACAAAGATGCCACACACTACATTGACTATTGTTTGATAGTCCTTTAAAAAGCCTCCTAACGTTCCTGCAAATAGCCCAAGTAGACTAAATACAATGGTAAAACCGGCAACAAAGCTAAAAGCTCGTGCAAATACTTTGTGCTTTTTATCGGCACCTCCTGCAAAATAAGAAATATACAATGGCAAAAGTGGCAACATGCAAGGGGATATAAAAGAAATGACCCCCTCAAGAAAAGTTATCAGAAACTCCATCCAAAAGCAGCCCCCTTTCAAATTTGTCTATGATATCTGTATTTTAGGTAAAATTCAGAAGCTCTTGCTTGGGCTTTTTTGTTGGAACAACACGAATCGCATGTAGAACAGGCCCTTCTCCATTATAATCTTTCCAATATTCTTTGTGAACAGTGGCTGTTACTTGGACCCAATCCTTGTTTGAGAGTTCATTACAACGATCATATTTACATACATATCCTAAAAATGCTATGTCATCTGCACAACAGGTCATAACCATTCTTCCAGGTACAAAATATTCATCTTTGCTGCCTTCGGGCTTTAGGACCATTGCCGTGAACTGAATGGTCTTGTCTGTATATCTATCAAGATTATCCATTGCATCAAGATAAAATATGCCATATCCATAATCGTCGAGAATCAATTCAGACTCCTTTAAGTCATATGGCAAATCTTCCTCAAAAATCTGGCTAACCTCCCCATCTTTATCCTCAAAAATAATTTCTGCCTGCTGATTAACTGCCTTTACATTTCTCCGAAAACTAGTCAACTGCTCTATCAGGCCATCACAGCGATTAAAAATAATCAACTCCGATTTTCTGAGCATTTCTGCCAACAAGGAACGCATATTAGTATAATAATTCTGGAATGTAGAGGCATCTATCATTGTAATCTGCTGCTCTACTCTCCAGTGGCGTGGTAATTTTAAGTTTTTAAAATTCCACATTCCATTATACTCAATCACAATGCGCTCAGGCTTATATTTTTTTTCTAATTCTGTCATTCTTGATGGAGTCAGTTCAGCTTCTTCATTCACCAACTCTACAATTGTATGACTATTTTTTAGGATTTCCTCATCATACTCATTTTCACCCTCTTCACATAGAAGCAACAAGGTCGTTCCCTTGATCTGAAAATAAGGCTGTGAGAGTGTGTACAATATAAATTCCGTCTTGCCACTCTCTAAAAACCCATTAATGATATACACCGATTTCATAGTATCCCTCCATGCCATTTGATGGCATCTAAAATATGAAGATTTAGTAAAACAACCTTTGCTGTGACTTTACCATTATTTTCCAAACAATATAGTTAAGTTATCCTCATTGAGTTTCGATCCAATGACGCAAATTTTTCCAGTTACTTCTGGAGTTCCTACACGTACATTTCCCTCTCCTGGCACATAGTCAAAATTTAACCATGATCCATCTCCTACAGGAACCATACCCTTAGCACGAAGGATCGCACCATATTTCTTTTCATCTTCAAGTTCTTCTAAAATATGCTCTATCTTTGCCTGTGTATAGGAAATAGGTGTTTCCAATCCCCAACTTGTGAACACTTCGTCGGCATGATGGTGGTCATGGTCATGACAACCACATGTACAATGTTCATCATGGTCATGGTGGTGCTCATGACATTCATGATCCTCATGATCGTGATGGTGTTTCGCGTGGTCGTGATGACATTCATGGTGGTGCTCATGACATTCGTGCTCTTCATGATCGTGATGGTGTTCCTCATGGTCGTGATGGTGTTCCTCATGGTCGTGATGATGGTCATGACATTCATGGTCATGGTGATGGTCATGTAACGCTGCAACCTCTGCCATGAGTTCTGCTTCCAAGTCTTTTGCATCCTCAATTGTCTCTAGGATCTGTTTTCCATCCAATTCGTTCCACGGGGTAGTAATAACAGTTGCCTTATGATTGTGTGAGCGGATAATTTCTAGTGCTGTGTTGAGTTTGCTTTCACTAATATCGCTAGTTCTACTTAAAATAACAGTTCCTGCATGTTCAATTTGATTTAGGAAAAATTCTCCAAAGTTTTTTGCATACATTTTGCACTTGTTTGCATCCACAAGAACCACGGCACTGTTTAACTCTACTTCTGCGTTGGTATCTATATTCTGCACAGCCTTCATAACATCGGAAAGTTTGCCGACACCTGATGGCTCAATCAAAATACGTTCAGGATGATATTTTTCAATCACTTCTTTTAGAGATGTGCCAAAATCACCCACGAGAGAACAACAAATACAACCAGAATTCATTTCTTTGATCTCCACACCAGATTCTTTCAAAAAGCCGCTATCAATACCAATCTCACCAAACTCATTCTCAATCAATACCACTCTTGAAGGATCTAGAGCCTCCTGCAACAATTTTTTAATTAGAGTCGTCTTTCCTGCTCCCAAAAAACCAGAAAATATATCAATTTTTGTCATAACTTATACCTCATTTCTGCAACATGAATACAATTTGCATTAAATCTTTTAAAGATCGAAAAATTTGCTTTTCAATCCTACCATTTATCTCTAATTTCCTATAATAGCACACTTATACTTTTTTTTCTATATCGAAGATATAAAATTTTATAAAGCTTGTAACCACTACACTTTCTCACAGGCTTTGATATATTTACAGTACAAAGCTTTTTAGGATAAAAAAGCATCTTTAAAGGAGAACAGAAAAATGTGAGTCTTTGAAAAACGCTCTTTATTAAAAAGAACACAAGTTTGAATGTTTTGCATAGTATAGAAACTATATCTACAAGCAGGGAAATATCGCTAACAGAAACAGGAAATTCAAGAAAACAAAATATATCATGGTGATTCAGTCAGTTTTGTACTATAATTTCAATGTTGTTGACAATGAAAAATTGGTATTTATGATAACATACAAAGTAGAAAATACAAATAATATTAAAGAGGCGAACAATGAAAAAAATCTGCGTGGATGATATTGATTGTCTTAATTTTTGGATCAATTATTTTGGCTGCTGCTATCCAAATGGTTATGACGAGTCAAATGGTAGTTCTGTATCTAATCTTATGGAAGAATTGTATACAAAAGAGGTCGGAAACTGGTGGGATCAATTTACTGGATATTATGAAGGTGTCCTTGACGAAAACGATGGATATCTAGATAATCCAACTACGCTAGAGGCGTTGTTATCAAACAAAATTTTGAAAATTGAATTTCATCCAGGTGATATTCTTTATTTTATTGATGATGAACAGATTGGAAGTACAGGACCTCACTATAAATTGCGGACAATACCTTATAAAGAGGTGGCTAAGTTGTTATCTTTAAAAAATGGGCGACAGCTTTTTCTGCTCCTTTTGCCTCTTGTTTTTATAGAGGAGGAAGATATACAGTTTGTCAGAGAAAAAATTATAGAACAGACGCAAAACTATTTCTCGAAGAACATATGTGAACAAGTTTCGCGGTGTATTGTCGCAGGATTATCATAATAGTAAATATAGCAAATTTCAGTTTGGCTAGTTCAAAACGAACTAGCAAGCTTTTGTAAAATAAAGTCAAATGACGGTAAATCTATCAAAGATTTACCGTCATTTGTTCAATCAAAACAGAAAGGTAAAATATAAATGAAATAGCACTGTCTTATATACTGAATTTATAGTTACTGCCTAACACCATTTACTTTTTATATTTTTCAACAATCGCTGTCAATATATCCCATTTTTTCTCCATATCTGCCACTAGCTTAAACTGTGTTCGTGCTCTGTCTAGATTATGGCCTTCCCTATGAATTTTGAAATAGCTATCGCCTTCTAGAAAATCTGTGAGAAACCGTATGCCGCACTCATATGTCATCAGTTTAGCACCCATAGGAAGCAACTCTATTTCTTTAGGAGTAAGACGGCTGCCACAGCCTTCTAAATAGCCCTTGGTAAAGGCTTCAAATAAAGTCAAATCCACTTCTACTTTGCTTAAATCTGTCTCATCCTCAGCACCTGTACTCGCTCCAAAACGAATAGAATCTCCAAAATCATAAAGGGCAAGTCCTGGCATAACAGTATCCAAATCAATAATACAAACTGCTTTTTTTGTATCTGCATCAAACAAAATATTGTTTAGCTTAGTATCATTATGTGTTACACGAAGTGGCAATTGTCCTTCCTGCAAAAGATCTGTAAGAATGGAAACTTCTTGTTGTCTCGCAAGCGCAAAGTCAATCTCATTTGCAGCAAGAGATGCTCTTCCAAGCTTGTCCTCTTCCACTGCTTTTTGAAAAGCTTGAAATCGTGATTGTGTATTGTGAAAATTAGGGATGGTTTCATATAGCTGTTGAGCAGGATACTCCGCCAACATTTTTTGAAAATTTCCAAAAGCAACTGCGCTGTCATAGAAATCATTTGCGCTCTCTACTTTTTCTAAACACAATGTATGCTCTACATACAAAAACATACGCCAATAATTTTGATGATTGTCTTTATAAAAAGAGTTTCCACTTTTTGTTCGTACAACATTTAATGTTTCTCTGTCAGGATCTCCACCCTGAGCAGCGATCACATTGCGCAGATATTCTGTTACATGTACTACATTTTCCATTAATCCTTCAGGATTTTTAAAAATAGAATGATTCATTCTCTGCAAAATATATGATCTCAAATTCCCTTCCTGTGATTTACAAACCACCAGAAAAGTATCGTTGATATGACCATTCCCATATGGATGCGATTCCACTAATTCTCCCACGGTTGCAAACTGTGTTACTATCTCATCGATTTTGACACAATCTTTGTTCTCTGTACTCATACTTTACCCCCATATCAAAAAATCTAAAACAATATTGTCTATCACTTGTAAAGAAATTCTAAATAGTATATATTCTACTTTTTTGATACCATTCTGTTTAGGTACTCTACTGTTTCTATAATAATAATTTTTTGCACCAAAACACATAATGTATCGATTGCCATCCTACATAGATTACCTCAACAATTTAGTAGAGTACACAATTTTATGAAAAGCAGAAAATAGTATATGACTACTGATGTCTTAAACTATGAGGGTATGGAATGGCTAGTCTTAGTATATGAAATACCCTATGGATATTCAATCTTATTATTGCTCGATATTTTATATATATTGCTTTTAGTGTAAATTTTTTAAAATTTCTGTAATTTTATTCTTCTATATTGTGTATTTTATACATATAATTTAGTGACTATTTTAAAGTTTTATATAAAATATAAGATTTATTTTATTTATATTGTTTTTATTTTTTATAAAAAGGTTTAATAGTTACAAATAAGCTTGCACATATCCTATTTTCTACATATCTACTTTTATTTATGGTGATGGCAATGCATAATGTAGGTGCCTAAGAAAATTTGGCAAACACTTTTGCAGAATATGTCAATCTAAGAAGGAAAGGCGGAACCATTTTTTGTTATATGGACAAAATATATAAGTTCTGTTATAGTAAATATAATATAACAAGCTTAACAAAGCCAACATAGATATACTTTTAGAGAAAAGAGGAATGACCGTGGGAAACATAAGACATCGCATAGAAAGTACTACTCCATCTTTCATTCAACAATCCAAGCTTTTATATATTACCACTTCCAAATATGAGGGAGACTGGCAGAGTATCCAACACTCCCATCCTTTTAGTGAACTATTTTATGTGGTGAATGGAACTGGATCTTTTGTTGCAGAGAATCGGGAGTTTTCTATTAGCAAGAATGATATGGTCATCATCAACCCCCATGTGCAACACACTGAAAAATCACCTTATACCACACCACTTGAATACATTGTATTAGGAATTGACGGCCTTTCATTCTCTTTTGAAAATATTGATTCATCTCAAAATAGCTTATCCATGCAAACTGTTTCTGGGGCTGTTTATAAGTGCAATTTGCACAATGCAAATGTTTATGCTTGTTTAAATATGATGTTAGAAGAAATTTCACACAAAAATGAAAATTATGAGGTAGTTTGTCAAAATCTGTTGGAAGTACTTCTTATTTGCATGTTAAGACATAATAGTTTAAGTATTGTTCCTGGAAGTAATATTATTTTAAATAGAGAATGTACTCAAATTAAAAATTATATAGATGCAAATTATGCCGAAAACATAACGCTAGATACGCTTGCAGAAATCACACACATGAATAAATATTATATGGTTCATGCTTTTACTAAATATATTGGTCTCTCTCCCATCAATTACCTACTACAAAAACGAATTCAAGAGGGAAAATCACTTCTAGAATCTACCTCCTATTCCATTTCTCAGATTTCTGCTATGCTGGGTTTTTCCTCACAGTCTTATTTTTCACAGTCTTTTAAAAAAGCCACTGAGAAAACGCCTATTCAATATCGAAACGAGATACGCAGTCAAAAAAAATAAAATAGTTACTTCGGTATCTACTAAAATTGTTGTGATTCAAGCAATTCATTTTTGTGTTTTTCAAGAATTTCATAATAAAAATCCCATACAGGTTTTGTGTTCTGATCTAACCACTGTTCGATTTGACTAGAAATTTGTATCAGATCCTCCGCGTCTGAATCATCTTCCTGTTCACACAAAACTATTCCCGCTGTAAATTTTTCTGCAATGACCATATATCCATTATTTTTCAAAAAATCGCCTGTCTCAACAATTTTTTGATAATCAGAAAGGCCATAGAAATTGGAATAATATGTAGTTGCTCCCTCGTACATAGAATTGTATTGCCACATAAATACTTGATAAAATGTTTCTAACCATATGGGTTTTTCGTCTGAATAGTACGCATCAATATATTCAATAAAATCAACTAATACCAAACCATCAGGATTGTGACTATCCTCTTCACAGCCAATATATCCATTCACAGTGTATCCATCAGCCCTTAATTTCTCCAGTGTTTTATATAATTCGGTGATTTCCATTTTATGATACCTTCTTCGCAAAATAATTTCTGTGCACTTTAGAAGTAGTTGGCCACTAATTGTTTGTGCTGTCAAAAACATTAAAAACAACGATTACATTTATCTACTCAAAAGACTTTAAATAGTCTATATACTCTGTCTGGTGACATTCTACGTCCATCAAACGATAGGTCTCTATCAGTTCCTCTGTGTCAATATCACATTCGCCACCAAATGGAAGTACATACAAATCTGTATTCCCTTGTTCTTCCCAGAAACCTTCTTTTCGCAATGCAGATAATACTTCTGCCATCCACATACGAATTTGACTGCACTCTTTGTCAAAGCGCTCCTCAAATTCATCTTCGTTTTCCTGATACCATTCTACAGCTTCTTCTTCCAAATCGTTATAACGTGAACTATCAGAACAAAAATAAAGACTATTTTGTGATAAGTAATTTTGTATCTCTTCAAATAGTGCGGATTCTGCGGTTGTTACATCCCATTCTGCCCATGCCTCAAAACGATAATACTCTCTTTCATCCTCTTCACAGTCTTCAATTTGTTCTTGATATTGTTCTTCTGTGTTAAAATAAATATATGTCTCAAAGGGATCTAAATATACTTTTTGTATGACACCTCCAATTTCAAATGAAATGCCATAAATAGATTGATCCGCGCATTGCTTTTTTAACTTAGGATAATAATCTTTAACCGCTTTTTGAAATAACATCTGAAATTGTTGCTGGTCTATCCAGCTTTCCATGTCGTCATTTTGATATCGATGTGTTAAATTTTGAATGATTTGTTCTTTCGTAATCATTTTGTTATTCTCCTTTATACTCTTTGAAAATCTCTCACAGTACCATATGTGTCGTGCATTATTTTGATCTGTCCACGTTATACAATTATCAAGTTTACATTCTTCTGATATGGTGAAAATATTCTCTCTTTTCGGAAAAATGTACCCACTGCTTAAAATTTGAAGTACAAGGCATATTTTCACATATGACCATGATCTACACTCACCCAACAACTCTTCAAACCAGAATTTTACTC
>CAJUHQ010000088.1 GCA_910586095.1 uncultured Lachnospiraceae bacterium
GCCAGGTATGAAGTCATATAAACAAAAAATGTATCAGACAAATAACGTTAATCAGTTGAGAGAATTGATAGAGAATATCAGTTATTGAAAAATCGAGTGGTTTACAATAAATAGGGAAAAATGATGACAGAAGAATTTGTGATAGAGGAAGGCATAGTCCTTCGATGTACGTCAAGGCAGGAAGAAGTGATCGTTCCAGATGGCGTAAAAGGGATTGGAAAAGGGGCATTTAAGGGATGTGTGTCTATTAAACGCATTATATTGCCCGATTCGGTAGAGAAGATTGCAGAGCATGCCTTTAAAGGTTGTAGGCAATTGCAGCATATTCAATTGTCAAAAAATTTGCAGGAAATTGGAGAGTATGCATTTCATCGGTGTCATCAGTTGGAGGAAATAGAACTGCCTTCAACCGTAAAGAGACTGAGAAATTGTGTCTTTTTGTATTGTGACAGTCTACGATGTGCCAAGATGCCAGGAGTCACCACATTGGGGAAACAGACCTTTTTAAATGATGTGAATTTAGAGGAAATTGTACTTGCTAGAGAAGTAGACCCTGATAGTATCTGCGAATGTTTTACTGGGTGCAATAAAATTAGAACTATTATTCTGGAAAGTGATACAAGAGAAGTTTTTGCGATCAATCATGTTGTGGATATTTTATCAGGAAAAGAAGTTGTTTTGCCAATTATTAGAACTATTGTTAGTGATATCTACGCTATTTTAGAGATTGAACAAGGGATTTTAGTTCGATATCTAAATAATGTTAAGCATGTGGAGTTGCCAGAAGGGATTACTGCAATTGCAAAAAGTTGTTTTTATGACAAGAGAGGGATTCAATCTATTGTATTTCCTAAGAGTTTGCAGACCATTGGTGCGCGAGCATTTCGAAATTGTATAAGCTTAGAAAAAGTGGAATTTTTGCGAGAAGATGTAGAGATTGAGGAAGCGGCCTTTCAGAATTGTTCGTCTTTGTGTGAGATTAGGATGCCAGGAAATAGAACGTATCAGTTATCAGGGCTTAGGGAACTTTCAGGAAGTGGAGTGTCTGCGCTCGTACAGCAAATCCACAGTCAAGTGTTGGAGAATTTTGTAATCAGTGGAACAATTTTGATTCAGTATCGCGGCTGCGAGTCAAAAGTAATTGTGCCAGAAGGAGTGACCATCATAGGTCCGCGGGCTTTTGCAGGAAATGAGGCGATTGATCGAATCGAACTTCCAGACACTGTCAGAGAAATCGGCCGCGAAGCCTTTGCAGGGTGTGTTGTTCTACAAAGTATTGTCTTATCTAATAAGCTAGAGTGGATAGAAGAGGCAGCATTTTTAGATTGTGTGAAATTGATTCGTATACATTTGTCAGATCAGGTGTCTGTGTTACCTGCGTCTTGTTTTAAACATTGTTATGCCTTGCAGGAAGTTTCTGCGCAGACAAAACTTCAGGTGATAGAAGAACTAGCATTTTATGGATGTCGCAAATTGAGACAGGTAGAGATGTCTGACAATGTAAAGAAAATTGGTGATCTGGCATTTTATGGATGTAGTGCTTTGCAGGATCTACATGTTTTGCGTTCTCAGACAGAGATTGGGCGTCTAGCATTTGCAAAGAGTGGTGTTGAGAAAGAATGGGAGCAGATACCTGTTCCAGTAAAAAATGAAGATATTTATCTAAGAAATGTATTTGCACAGGCAAGTATAGTTCAAGGAGAACTCGTGATTCCAGAGGGAACGAAAAAAATTGATGCATATGCCTTTTTTGGAAATGAGATATTGACTTCTGTTATTTTTCCAGACAGTTTACAGGAGATTGGAGAGTTTGCATTTTATGGATGTAGTCAGTTACGAAATGTTCAATTTCCAAAAGAGAAACTGGTTTTACATAAGGGCTGTTTTGAAAAATGCGTAGCGCTTAAAACGGTAAATATAATTTTGGAAAGTGTGCCGCAACGTGCATTTGCATGGTGTAAGAATTTGGAAAATGTGCAGATGGATGAGGTTTGGAGAATCGAAAAAGAAGCATTTCAAGGATGTGTTGTAAGTCAAGTTGTGCTAGACAATGTTTCTTATATTGGCAAAAGTGCGTTTGCCATGTGTGATGAACTACAGACAATCACAATAAAACAAAACGCATTTTTAGACGCATACAGTTTTCTGGATTGTGGAAAATTGGAACATATCGTTTTTGAGACTATAACAGAAGACTTCATGGAAACAAATGAAGATGAACGTTTTATGGACTCTGCTGCATTTCAGGGATGCACTAGTCTAAAAAACATCACATACAAGACAGTTACAGGAAACAAAACATGTACTATTGAAGGATATAATAGTTTGTTTGACAGTGCGATCCCACTGTTTGTCAAAAGAATTTGTGTTAGTGCATGGAGTGTGTTTGACATTGATGCCAAAAGAGAGTTGATTGTGTATAATGGTTTAGCACAAAAAGTGACTATTCCATTTGGTATCACGTCCATTGGCAAGGAAGCGTTTCGCGATAAGGAAACTACAAAGGAGATTGTGATACCAGAGAGCGTAAAACAGATTGGAGCGCGGGCATTTGATAAAACACAGTGGTTGCGAGAGCAAAAAGAAAAAAATCCGTTAGTTGTTTGGAAAGATATTTTGTTAGATGGAACTGCTTGTAAAGGAAAAGTCAGTATTCCATCATACATTCAAACAATTTCTGGATGGGCATTTGCAAACAATATGGAATTGACAGAGATTCAGTTTGAAGGTATGGTGAAAGTAGAGGCATTTGCATTTCGCAACTGTATTTATTTGAACAAGATTACTTTACATGACAAGACAAACTATTTTCTAGGATCGTTAGAGGATAGTGAGCGCACACAACCGTCGGTTATTACGCAAATCATCAAAGAGTGTTACAATTGTTTTAAAATGCAAGAAGATTTGCTGATCGAATGTACTGGAAATATTGAACAACTCAAACTGCCAAAAGGGATTCGACGGATTGGGCGAGAAGTTTTTAAGGAAAGCAATTTGCTCACTTGTATTATTTTAAATGGGGAAGTTACAGAAATTGAGGACAGCGCATTTGTACAGTGTAAGTGGTTACAGGCAGTCAAAAATGCAAATAGTCTTACCCAAATAGGTAAAAAAGCATTTTCGGGATGTATTCGCCTAGAGGAGATTGATGGGCTAGGAGAACAAGTTTCCATTGGGGAAAAAGCCTTTGAGGACTGTATTTCTTTAAAATCTTTAAGTAAGTGAGAAAATGGTTTGAAAGGAGCAGGGTTTCGAAATGAGAATGTATGATTTGATTATGAAAAAGAGAAATGGAAACTCTTTAAGCAATGAAGAGATTAGCTTTATGATAAAACAATACACCACAGGAGCGATTCCAGACTATCAAATGTCAGCTATGATGATGGCAATTTATTTTAGAGGAATGAATGAACGTGAAACACTGTCTCTTACAATGGAGATGGCACAAAGTGGAGATGTGTTAAATTTAAGTGGTATACATGGCATTAAAGTTGACAAACATTCTACAGGAGGTGTTGGTGATAAGACAACATTGGCACTTGCGCCTATGGTGGCCGCTGCTGGTGTACCAATCGCCAAGATGAGTGGGCGTGGATTGGGACACACAGGAGGAACCATTGATAAGTTGGAGAGTTTTACAGGATTTTCTACAGCGATCTCTGAAGAACAGTTTTGTGATAATGTGAATCGCATTGGTATTTCTATTATGGGACAGACCGCAGATCTGGCACCTGCTGATAAAAAATTGTATGCTCTAAGAGATGTGACTGCTACAGTAGACAATCGATCGTTGATCGCTTCTTCTATTATGAGCAAGAAGCTTGCGGCGGGAGCCGATGCTATTGTGTTGGATGTCAAGACAGGAAGCGGTGCTTTTATGAAAAAGGAGGAGGATTCCTTTGCACTTGCACGCGAGATGGTTCGGATTGGGACTGGGGCTGGTCGCGAGACAATTGCTATTGTGTCTGATATGGATCAGCCATTAGGCAATGCCATTGGAAACATATTGGAAGTTCAGGAGGCTATCGATACCTTACAAGGCAAAGGTCCTGAAGACTTTACTCAATTGTGCTTGACATTGGGTTCTTATATGCTTGTGGCAGGCAAAAAGGCTCATGACAGAGAAGAAGCCAAAAATATTCTCGCAGAAACCATTCGGAATAAAAGTGCATTGAACAAGCTTGCGCAACTTGTAGAAGCACAGGGTGGCGACAGCAAAATGGTTTTTGACCCCACACGGTTTGTTCGGGCTAAGATTGTGGAAGAAATAGTTACTTCTGCATCGGGTTACGTACAGCAAATAGATTGCGAAGAGATTGGCATGTGTTCGCTGATCCTTGGCGGTGGGAGAGAGACAAAGGAAAGTAGTATTGATTTGTCTGTTGGACTTGTACTTCATAAAAAAGTGGGAGATGCTGTCAAAGAAGGAGAATCGCTCGCCACAATTTACGCCAATGATTTAGAGAAGCTTGAGGTGGCAAGACAAAGATTTCTCAAGGCATACACCATTTGTGAGACACCTGTAGAAAAAAAGCCATTAATCAAGGGAATAGTAATTGCATAAAAGACATAGAATGAAGTATAGAAAACCTATACTTCATTTTTGGTGCTGATATGAATAAACGTGATGTATTTAAGCAGGATATACAAAGTGCTGGAGAACGTTTTGCAGATGCTTTTTCTCTGCCAAAAGATATGGTGGTGAACGCCACATTATTTCATATGGTGGGAGGATCAGAGCTTTTTGTAGAAAACTTTAAGGGAATCATATCCTATACTTGTCACAATATTGTCATCAAAGGGAATCATGTTAAGTACTGCATTAGCGGAGATTGCCTTTTGATCGATCACTATTCTAATGAGGACATGAAAATATCAGGACGCATCAAGGAGGTAAAGGTGATAAGGGAAGCATGAGGTGGAGTCCTTGCAGAATAAATGGATACGCTTTGTACGGGGATATCTGGTAATCAGGCTAGGCGGAGACTATATGGAACGCTTCTTTAATATGTGCAGAATGCACAATATTGATCTGTGGGGGATCAAAAGAGAGAATGATATATGCATCTGTGAGGCGTATGCTTCTGATTTTCTTAAGATGCCTCCACTGCTGCGCAAGACAGGAACTAGGGCGAACGTAGTAAAGAAGAGAGGGCTTCCATTTTACTTTCCTTTTTTTAAGAAAAGGATTATTTTTTTTGTGGGTGTTATTCTGTGCTTGGCTATGCTCAATTATGCGACAAGGTATGTATGGGCAGTAGAATATGTGGGGAATTTGCAAATTAGCGATGATGAATTATCAGACTTTTTAGAGCAGGAAGGGATACACTATGGAATAAAAAAAGAAGATATCAATTGTGAGGAGAAGGAAAAAAAGTTGCGAGCGATGTTTCAGAATGTGACATGGACATCAATCTATTTTGAAGGAACAAAACTTTATATCGAAGTCAAAGAAAATGAAAAGTCTGAACCAGTAGAGCAAATTATAACAGGCACAGATATTGTAGCAGATGAAGCAGGAACAATCATCTCTATTGTGACCAGAAATGGAGTGCCTCGAGTAAAAGCAGGTGACATAGTTGAAAAGGGGCAAATTCTCGTCAGCGGAGGTGTGCCTGTATATGATGAAAGCCAAAGCATTATCAATTACCAGATTTATGATGCAGACGCAGATATTTATATCCGAACGCCTATTGAGTATACTTGTTCGATCAAAAGCAGCTATCCAGTAACACATTATACCAATAATACAGTGCATACAGGATTTGCACAGATACTAGATCATCAGTTTGATTTATTGTTTCTTTATGATTTTTTTCAGAAAGAACCATCAGCGTTGTATGAAACGGTGACAGAAAAGAAACAAGTGGTGCTATTAGACAATATCTATCTTCCAATATATTATGGAGAAATAGACAGAAAAGAGTATTATATTCAGTATCTTACATATACACAAGAGGAGATGGAACAGAAATTATTAGATAATTTAGAAAAATTTATAATAGGTTTAGAGGAAAAAGGGGTACAAATAGTTGAAAAAAATGTTAAAATAGTAGAGAATAGAAATGGTATGGAATTGCAGAGCGATCTTCTGGTGATTAAGCCTACAGGGATAGCAGTAGAAATTGTGACAGAAAATACAGATGTCGAAGAGATAAAGGAGTAGGAAAACATGGAAGAGTTTCAAGTTAAAATGCAAATTGACACAGAACATATGCAAAATATTTTTGGCAGAAAAGATGCCTACATTAAAAAGATAGAGGAAGATCTTAAAGTGGTTATCACAGACCGAAATGGAGAGGTTCATATTCGCGGTGAACAATCTGCTGTCAATAAGGCAGCAAAGTTGGTGAGTGAGTTGGTAGAACTTTCTAAACGTGGTAATATTATACAGGAACAGAATGTCTCCTATGGGTTAGAGCTTACAAGAGACGGGGACGAGGACGCACTTTTAGAGATAGATGCAGAATGTATTTGTCATACAATCGCAGGAAAACCAGTCAAACCAAAGACATTGGGACAAAAAGCTTATATTGATGCGATTAAAGATAAAATGATTGTGTTTGGATTAGGTCCAGCCGGTACAGGTAAGACATATCTTGCGATGGCAATGGCGATCACAGCATTTAAAAATCATGAAGTGGAGCGTATTATCTTGACAAGGCCAGCAATTGAGGCAGGGGAGAAGCTTGGTTTTTTGCCAGGAGATCTGCAAAGCAAGGTCGATCCTTATTTGCGTCCACTCTATGATGCGCTCTATCAGATTATGGGAGCAGAGACTTTTCAAAAAAATATGGAGAAGGGTCTGATAGAGGTGGCACCGCTTGCTTATATGCGCGGACGAACTCTCGACAATGCATATATTATATTGGATGAGGCTCAAAACACGACACCTGCACAGATGAAGATGTTTTTAACTCGTATTGGATTTGGCTCAAAAGTGATTGTTACAGGAGATGCCTCTCAGAAAGATTTGAGTGCGGGGATGCAATCAGGTTTAGATGTGGCAGAGAAAGTACTTGGAAAAATTGGGGATATTGCATTTATACGGCTGACAAGTCGTGACGTTGTGCGTCATCCACTTGTACAAAAGATTGTGAAGGCATATGAGGAGTATGAGAGCAAAATTGGCGCCAGCGCAGCAAAGACAGAGTCATCTCGTGGCGGGATAAATGACAATGTGAACAAAAACGGCAAAGATGCACGTCAAGGTGCCTTCTATACAAGGGCAAATCGAAAGAGAAAATCATAATGGGAGCAGACAGATGAAGAAAAAGGAAGAAACTATATGGCAGAAGGCTCTTCTTATAGTATTGATGCTCGGAGTCTCGATCTCTGCTATTGGTGTATCTGCCTATTTTTATGGGAAATCCTTTAGAGAGATCTTTATACTGCTAATTATTGTAGCTATTTGTTTTGGTGCAGTAGTGTTTTCACTGATACAATCTACGATTTACAATACACTCCACTATGATAATGGTGGGCATTATGTGCGTTTTGTAGTAGTGTTTTTTATGGGGACGGCGGCCTGCTGTCTCTTGCCAATGTTTACGGAGGTAGAGTGGGCTGTACCAGTGATTGCGCTGGCGTTGTCCCTGTTTTCAAATACAGTGACAGGAATTCTTGCATATGCAGGACTGTTGAGTATATGTATGTATTTTGGTGCTGCGGATATGCTTGCGTTTCTGCTGTATTTTATTTCAGGGGCTTTTTTTGCCGTACTTTTTGAGCGGTTAGATGAGGAGTATAAAACCGATGTACCATTGTTTATTGCTATGATTACCTATGTGATAATTATGGCAACTAAGATTGTATTTCAAAGTCATGGTATGCTCACAGAGGATATGTTGATTATTCCAGTGGCTAATATTTTAATAACGTTTATTTTAATGCTTGCAATACTTAGAATTTATTGTGCAGTGGCGATTGATCGGGAAAAAGGAGAGTATTTGCTGATTAACGACCAAGAATATAAGATGCTTGCTAAATATAAGGAGGAGGACAAGCAGCTCTATTACAATGCAATACATACAGCATATTTTGCCGAAAAAACAGCAAGGCTTTTGCATATGGATGTAGATGTGGCTAAAAATGGAGGGTACTATCACAGAATTATTGTGGCTGAATGTCAGAAACAAAATAAGACATTAGAAGAAGTCTGCAAAAGTAACAAGTTTCCGCCTAAAGCAGTGCAACTTTTGCAAGAGTTTAACTATCGATCACAGCCTATGAAAATGAGAGAAACAGTTGCTGTATATCTAGCCGATTATGTGGTGACTACCATTATGTATTTGATTAGTAAGGATCAGGGTGAAAAATCTAATGTAGAGTATGCTAAGCTTGCAACAGCCGCTGTACGCAGAAAGGTTTCAAGCGGTATCTTAAATACTAGTGATATTTCCCTAGCAGATTTAGGCGGTATAGAAAAAATATATACAGGAGAAAAATTGTATTATGACTTTTTGCGTAGAGAATGAGACAGGAACTGCGCTTTCGTTTGATGCGGAAGTGTTGGCAAGACAAGTGATCGAGGCAACTTTAGACTATGAGAATTGTCCATATGAGGTGACTTTAGAAATTGTACTTACAGACAATGAAGGAATTTGTGCCATGAATAAAGAGTTTCGTGGAATAGATAATCCTACAGATGTATTGTCTTTTCCAAATGTGGACTATAGAGTACCAGCAGATTTTTCGGAGGTTGAGGATAGAGTAGAGGATTATTTCGATCCTGACAGTGGGGAACTCTGCCTTGGAGATATTGTAATTTCAATAGACAAGGTGTACGAACAGGCTAATGCATATGGACATTCTATAGAGCGTGAATACGCCTTTTTGATTGCGCACAGTATGCTTCATTTGTTAGGATACGATCATATGGAGCCTGACGCGGCGGCGGTGATGGAACACCGACAGGAAGAAATCCTAAGTGAACTTGGGATAACTAGAATATAATGCAAAGTGTACATAGTAAAAAAAATATCATGCCAGCCTGCCGTTTGGCGGGCCGCATGGTCATCTATGCTATGAAAGCCGAAGACTTTCATAGTAAACTCACATCATGCAATTGCTGAAATGACGTATACCATTTCAGGCCGCATGGCCATCTATGCTATGAAAGTCGAAGACTTTCATAGTGTACAATTTGCAGACTGTTTGGAATTCAACGTTCTGTCCAAGGAGAGTGTTCAATGAAGAAAAAGAAGCGGAAGTCTAATTTTATTGTGCAGGGAAGTATCCTTGCCATGGCGGGTATCCTTTCTAGAATTATAGGTATGGTGCGGCGCATACCAATAGAACATATTATAGGAGATAAAGGAAACGGATATTATGGAGCAGCATATGAAATTTATGCCATGATGCTTCTTATTTCCTGTTATAGTTTACCACTTGCAGTGTCTAAGGTAGTATCTTCAAAAATGAGTAAAAAGCAGTATCGAAATGCTCAAAAAGCATTTCAATGTGCTATGTTTTTTGCTGTGACAACAGGCGGTTTGATGTTTATCGTCTGTGAATTGTTTGGAGATTTTCTGGCTAATTTATTAGGGGAACCTATGAGTGCTACAGCTCTTAAGATTCTAGGGCCAGCATTACTGAGTGTATCTGTTATGGGAGTATTTCGCGGGTATTTCCAGGGACTTGGTACAATGATGCCAACAGCAGTTTCACAGATATTAGAACAGATTTTCGTATTAGGTGGCAGTATTATAGGCGCTTCCATCTTATTTGATTATGGTGCAAAGGTCGGCGCTGTTCGTCACAATGAAGAATATGCGCCAGCTTATGGAGCAGCCGGTGCCTCTATCGGACCTGTTTTAGGAGCGGTGGTTGGTTTATTGTTCCTTGTTTTTGTGTTTGTGATATACAAGAAAGGTATGAAACGGCAGCGAACACATGATGTCAGAGGCAGAGTAGATAGTTATGGACAGATTTTTTTGCAGATTTTGATGGCAGTTGTTCCTGTATTGTTGAGTACAACTGTCTACAATATCAGTAACGTACTTGATATTGGTATCTATGGCAACGTGATGATTCAAAAGGGATTGGAAGATGTAAAAACCTATAATTGGGGAGTATATTCGCTAAAATATAGAGTTTTGGTCAATGTCCCTATTGCACTTGCCAATGCAATGTGTTCTTCAATTGTGCCTGTGCTTACAGGATTGATTGCACGCCAAGAATACGCACAAGCCAAAGAAAAGATTGGTCAAGGGATGCGCTTTACAATGCTTGTCGCGATGCCTAGTGCTGTGGGATTAGCAGTTCTTGCGCGGCCGATTATCTCTATGCTTTTTAAGGGTGAAGTAGATATGGCCGTGGATATGTTGCACATTGGTTCTATTTCTGTTATATTTTACAGCATGTCCACATTGACTAATGGAGTATTGCAAGGAATTAATAAAATGAGAATTCCTGTTAAAAATGCTGCTATTTCTCTGGTCATTCACGTAGTATTTTTATATGTGACGCTTCAGATTGGCTTAGGTATCAATGCAGTAGTGTATGCCAATATTCTATTTGCAGTGGTGGTGTGTGTGTTAAACGCATTGTCAATACGTAAATATTTGCGATATAATCAGGAAGTGGTGCGTACCTTTATTATTCCAGCAATAGCTTCGCTGATTATGGGAGTAGTCATTGGAGTGGTCAATATGCTGATTTCAAAGGTTGCAGGAAATGTGATAACTACATTTTTAGGCATTATAATTGGAGTAATTGTCTACTTTGCAGTCTTACTTTTGCTAAAAGGAGTCAACGAACATGACTTGAGAAGTATGCCAGGAGGAAGAACCATTTTGACAGTGGCAAGGCGGCTTGGACTTTTGTAAAGAATGAATAAAAAATGAAAATAAGCTGATACTATATCAAAAACGCCGAAGTGTTTGGTAGCTAAGGAATATAAAAGGTTCCTGAGATGGAGGCTGATGATGAAGAAAGAGTATAGGATTGGCTTATTTTTTATATTGGTACTGACAATAGTACTGACATTCGTTGTCATTTGGAGAAGGCAGGTTATCAATCATTCTTCCGACGAGAATGGAGAGCTAAAGCAAAATACAAATGTGCAGACAGTTCCACTTGACAATAAACAAAATCCTTATCAAGATACAGATGAGGTATCGCAAGTTCAGAGAATGGAAGTTGTAACCACTAGAGATACAATATGTATTTATGAAAATATTGACAAGAAGGATGGTTATCTCTCTATAGAAGAGAAAAGGCTTCCGGCTGAATATATTGGATTGAGACGTGAAGAGTTGGCGGCAGCCTTAGAGGAAGACTCTAAAGTTAGTGAAGATAAAGAGAAGGGATTTCAGTCGCAGCATTTAGAACTTTTTTCAGCAGAACGAGTTAAAATCCTGCGAATATATGATACAACACAGGAATCAACAGGATATTATATTATGGAGGTCAATGGTGAAATCTGTGTGTATAAACATGACAGAACGACATTGTATTTTAGAACAGGACTGCGCGTAGAGAATTTGCCAGATGTGGTAAAACGTGAAGTACAAGTTGGGAAATATATGGATAATGAACTACAAGTTTATCATTTTATAGAGTCGTACAGTAGTTAAGAAATATTTTGTATATTTTACTATTTTTGAATGAGCGCTCAAATCTTAGAACGATAGTGATAAATGAGTAGAAGAACTAAAAGAATTTTGGAGGATTGCATGACAAATCGGGTTGTGGTGATTGGTGGCGGGGCAAGTGGTCTTGTAGCAGCAATCTTTGCTGCTCAAAACGGTGCAAAAGTCACCATACTAGAGCATAGAGATCGCGTGGGAAAAAAGTTACTGATGACAGGCAATGGTAAGTGTAATCTCACAAATATGAATGACGTACACGGTAAATACTATAGTAGTGATAAAAACTCTCTCGATAAGATATACGATGCTCTCGCACGATTCGATGCGAGAGAGACAAGGAAATTTTTTAAAAGTCTAGGGTTGTATACAAAAGAAAAACGCGATGGTGGTGTTTATCCTGTTTCTGAGCAGGCAGCAGTAGTTGTGGATGTGCTACGGTCTGCCTGTGCTTCGCTTAATATTCGTATCATAACAGAATGTGAGATAGAAGATATTATGGTATCTAAAAAAGGAGGACAGATAAGGGCTAGACAATATTTGCATAAAGAAGAGAATCAAAGTACAGTAATTTCAGGCAACGAAAAGAAGAAAGCACAGGAATATTTGGAGCTCGAGCAAAAAAAAGTAATGATAGACTATGACAGATTGATTCTTGCAACAGGAGGAAGGGCAGCAGCTAATTCGGGATCAGATGGTTCTGGATATCAGTTTGCAAGGTCGTTTGGGCATCATATTGTAAAGCCTCTTCCTGCGCTGGTACAATTGCAGTGTGCTGGGGATTTTTTTAGGGCAATTGCTGGTGTCAGAGTGCAAAGTATCGTGCAACTCTATGTTGATGGGAGCAAAGTGGCCATACAGGATGGAGAGCTACAATTGACTGACTATGGGATCTCAGGAATCCCAGTATTTCAACTGAGCAGGATAGCAGCAAGAGCTCTTTATGATAAAAAAACTTGTGAGGTGCGAATAAATTTTATCCCATTTTTGGCAAAACAAGATATGGAGCAATTATTCAAAAAAATAGAGAATGAGCATTATCAATATAAAACAGTTCAGGAGTTGGTAGCAGGACTAGTACATAAAAAGTTGGCCGCCATGATTTGCAAACAACATAAGATTCGTTCTGAAGTGACAATCAACCAGATAAAGATTCAAGAGATCTGTAGTTGTGTTGAGCACCTTGCAGATTTTAGAGTGCATGTCACAGGAACCAATTCTTTTGAGAGTGCTCAGGTGTGCAGTGGTGGAGTATCGCTTACAGAGGTTGATGAAACATTTCAGTCAAAAAAGTGCAAAAATGTATATCTTGTTGGTGAGCTTTTGGACTGTGATGGAATATGTGGAGGATATAATTTGCAGTGGGCATGGACGACAGGCGCCATAGCAGGCAAGGAGGCAGCAAAATGATTGTAATCAATCAAGTGAAGACAGAGCTTGTTCTTGATAACAATTATCAAAAAAGAATAACAGAAGCAGATTTGATTGACAATAAGGAAATATTATACAAAAAGACGGCTAGAATACTAGGAGTACATATATCAGAGATTGAAGACATAAAAATAATGAAACATTCTATAGATGCGCGAAAAAAGCCACAACTATTTCAGGTCTATACACTTGGCGTGGTGCTTTGTGACACCAAGAAAGAAGCGGCAATTGTAAGGCGCAACAAGAATAGCACGGTGACGTTAGATGAACAAAAATCCTATGTATTTCCAGCAGTTTACAACAAAAAGTGCATGGATAGACCTGTGGTGATTGGGATGGGGCCCGCTGGTCTTTTGTGTGGATATATGCTTGCCAAACATGGATACAGACCAATTTTACTGGAGCGCGGATATGATGTAGACACTAGAACAAAAGATGTGGAAGCCTTTTGGAATGGCGCTAAGCTCAATCTAGAATCTAATGTACAGTTTGGTGAGGGAGGCGCTGGTACTTTTTCAGATGGCAAACTCAATACATTGGTCAAAGATAAAATGGGAAGAAATCGGGAAGTGCTTCGTATCTTTGTGGAGTGTGGTGCGCCAGAACAGATTTTATATGAAAGTAAACCCCATATTGGAACAGATGTTCTAAAAACAGTGGTCATTAACATTAGAAAATTTATTCTTCAAAATGGTGGAACCGTCTGTTTTGGTTCAAAAGTGACTGGGTTTATCGTGAAGGATAAAAGGCTGCAAGGTGTCATTGTAAATAATGCGGACACCATCTATACAACACAGGCAGTTCTTGCCATAGGCCACAGTGCTAGAGATACATTTGCATATTTGAATCAGATACATATTTCTATGGAAGCGAAAGCTTTTGCGATAGGGCTTCGCGTAGAACATCCACAACAGCTCATCAATGAAAATATGTATGGGGATCGTTATGGCAATATGCTTCCTGCTGCATCGTATAAACTTACAGCACAGACTAGTACTGGACGTGGAGTCTATTCTTTTTGTATGTGTCCTGGTGGATATGTGGTTAATGCTTCTAGTGAGAGTGGCAAGTTGGCAATTAATGGGATGAGTTATTTTGATAGAGATAGTTCTCATGCAAATAGCGCAATAATAGTACAAGTCACACCACAAGATTATATGGATAGTAGTCCACTTGCGGGAGTAGAATTTCAAAGAGATCTTGAAAAAAAGGCATATCAACTCGGAAAAGGTGCCGTTCCAGTACAATACTATGGAGACTTTCTAAAAAATTGCTCTTTTGAAGAAGAAAAAGGGAGTGTGAAAAGAGAACTACCTTGTATAAAGGGGAGGTATACGTTTGCTAATCTAAGAGGATTGTTGCCAGAAGAGTGTGAGAAGGCATTTATAGAGGCTATGGAGCAGTTTGACAGAAAGATACATGGTTATGCCGCAGAAAATGTACTTTTGTCAGGTATAGAAAGCAGGACATCTTCCGCAGTGCGGATTCATCGAGGAGAAGATTTGCAAAGTCCTTCTATGATAGGCTTGTATCCATGTGGAGAAGGAGCAGGCTATGCAGGAGGAATCACTTCTGCTGCAATGGATGGTATATTGGTTGCGGAGAGAGTTGCCCTAAACCTTTTACTGTAAAAGTCTCGATCTTCAATCAGGACTGCGCACTTGCTGCGCTGTCC
>CAJUHQ010000089.1 GCA_910586095.1 uncultured Lachnospiraceae bacterium
ACAGCTTATTCAAGTGCGCCAATTTATGGTTTTCCTCTACTTTCTTTCACACTACACTCCTTTTCTAAATTTTTGTTACCATATCTGTCCGCTCTAACATTCTATATAAATTCATGATACCATGGTTACAGTTGTTGGGTCAACTAATCTCTAACGATTGTTTCCTATCTATTTACGATTGTCAGTGTAGGATTGCGATATATTACAACTAGATACAAGTATAGACAATATTTTTATAGTATTGTTTCGTTATCACAGCCAAAAAGTTTTGTGTTATAATAATGTCAATACAAAAGATATGGGCGTAGTTTACTACCCTACAACATAGGCAAATTAGAAAAATTTATAACTATGTGTTAAAATGATACAGGAAAAAGACAATCAACTTCCCAACCAATGGTTGAATCTAGTCGATTCAACCATTGGTTGGTGTAATAAGTATATAATGTAGTGTATTGTTGGAGATGAAAGGAGAAATTGTGATGAATCAGATAGAAATTGGAAAATTTATTGCCAAATGTCGTAAAGAGAAAAAATTAACGCAGGCACAGTTGGCAGAACGATTAAATATTACAGATAGAGCTGTATCCAAATGGGAAACTGGAAAGAGTATGCCAGACTCATCTGTAATGTTGGAACTTTGTGGACTATTAGAAATTACAGTAAATGAGCTATTAAGCGGGGAGAAAATTGAAATGGAAAGTTATGAACAAAAGGCAGAAGAAAATTTGATCGCTCTAAAAAGAAAAGATGAGAATAAGTTGGGGAGTGTGATTATTTCGCTTCTTTTTTCGGCAATTCTTTTGATAGGAATTATAGTATGCCTTATTTGCGATATTGCAATATCTGGTGAGTTAACGTGGTCTTTTATTCCTGTAGGATCTATTGTTTTTGCATGGGTGATTTCTTTCCCGATTGTTTTATTAAGGAAAAAAGGAATTTTTGTAAGTTTAGTATCATTAAGTATTTTTATTGTTCCCTATTTGTTTTTGTTGAGCAATTTAGTAAACGTAAAGGAAGTATTTTCAGTTGGTTCAGTTATGGCAGTCGTTTCAATTGTTTTCTTGTGGATCATTGTTGCGGTTTTTAGTCGCATAGAAAAAACAAGGAAATTGTTCGCGTTAGGAATAATTTTCCTACTAGCTATTCCATTTGTGCTTATCATCAATATAACATTATCAGAAATGATAGAGGAACCTGTTTTTGATGTATGGGATATGCTATCTATTTTTGAGTTATTGATATTAGCATTTGTTTCTTTTATTTGTGACTATGCTAAGAAAAAAGGATTGATAAAATAATAACAATGTTTTGGGTGTACATAACAAAATTAGACAAAGCTGTCTATGACAACACAAGAACAGTAGTCTTGTTGCCATTGGCAGCTTGTCTAGTTTGTACGATAAATGTTACTATTCCGCCATACCCATTCATAAGTTGTCGGATTGTACAATCTGACAACTTATGAATGGGTATTTCCGACAACTTATTTCATGTCGGGCGTCCGCCCTATAAAATCGAACATACAAAATGCCTTATGCGAGCAAACTCCCAACAGCATTTTGTATATTCAATTTTGCATGGCTGAACTGTTACCGATAAATAATAAATGATCGATTATATCATGTAAACAGCAGCAGTGGGATTATAACAATTTTTCAATCAGATCATTTGGATGATTTATTTTTAATTATAGTTTATGTCATATGATTGTAGCATTGGTGTAGTTCCATGCAATTCATATGCATTGCTACAAGCATAAAGTCCCTTTGAATCACGTATCTGAATTCGAATATACCCTTCTGTTCCATCTAGTACAAAGGTTGCTTGTGTGATTGTCTGCCCTAAATCAGCTACTTTTTTATAACAATTTCTGCCGCTAGTTATGACATATATTTTTTCTACTGGGCTAGTCCTAATCTGTAGTACACCATCCTCCACGGATAATTCATAAATTTCTGGGCCCATTGAACTATAAAAAGTTCCATTTAGAAGAGAATGTATAACTGCTTTGTAGGTAAGTTCTTCGGCCTGAATCATGGTAAATCCACCAAAAGAATCACATAATGGATCTCCAAATGGAAGTTGGTTGTGATTGTCATCTGTGGCTACACAAAATAGGCGGTTACCAATCCGTAGCATCTCATCATAACACTGCGGATTAAACCCATATAAACCATCATGTTCACAGCCGTAATTATAGATTTCCATCCCCCATAATCCCTTTAGATTTTTATAATCGTCATATGTTTGAAGAGACCAGAAAGGATGATTATAACAAGTAATAAATCCATATTTTTTCATTTTGTCAATATAGTCATTGATATAATCAATGTCATAATATCTTTTTTCAGGAAGTAAATTTTTTATTTTTTCTTCCTGAAATTGTTCTGGTATACAATCATACAAATTTAGATGATAGGTCTTGACTCTAGAAAAATCATTTGGAGAATTAGGTTGAAAAGTCTTTGATAAAGGTGCATTGATATCTACTTCCAATGCTGCTAAAGCCACAAAATTGTGATCGCACAACTTGTTGTGCCACTGATAACATCTATGGTCAGTAAAAGCCACAATGTGATAGCCCTGTTGTGTGTAGGCGGTCTTTATTTCTTCTGGAGTCAGTTTGCCATCTGAATAGATGGTATGACAATGCAGATTCGCCTTGTATGTAGGGATATCCTTTGACAATAAATCAATCTTTTTTGACATGATTCTTCTCCTTTATAAACGAATACAAATTCTTGATAAAACTGCTTTTTATATGTGTAGAGAAGCATATAAATTGACAATATTTTATGGTAGTATCAACAAAAGCAGATGGCTTTTATTGATTACAGTTCAAACCTATAAAGCATCATGTGTTTTAGGTATCTTTTTTGATATCAGTTATCATCAAGTGTTGATTCATCCTTTTGCTTTTCTGTTTTTACTTATGTATATATCACATTCTTGTCCATCAACATAAAAAGTTCTTCAATTATTTGCAAACTTGTATTTGCCTGAATAACCTTTGACAAAATTATAGCGAAAATTTGCAAATTTTTCAATCAAATCTCATTATAAAAATTGAGTAACTTTACTTTTGGATATAAAATAGATAGGCAGTTTATTCTATACAATGTTAAAGTAGAATAGTATGGTCATTTCTATTTTGAGCCGCCAAAGGCGGAATGGGAAATAATATCAGGTTGATTTTAGACTAAATTTATAGTATAATTTAGTCTAAAATAAGACTAAAAGGAGACAGATTTATGAATCGAGAATTAATATATTTGGATACTTATGTACTCCAACAAGATATGCGCGTTCGAATGCCTAAAACAATTCTAGCAAATTTGCCTGTAATAAAGGGAAAAACGAAATTTGCTGTTTATCTTGATAAAAAAAATGATGAATTAGTTTTAAAAATAGCAAACGAATCTGAGGAGGAAGAGTTATGACACATATTATTCAATGTGGAGATACTTTAGAACTCATAAAACAGATTCCCAACCAGTCTATAGACCTGCTTGTAACATCTCCGCCATATTGGGCTAAAAGAATATATAATGGTGTTGGCGAAATAGGTTCTGAACCAACACCTGAGGAATACATAGTTTCTCTAACAAACTTTTTTGATCGGTTAAAACCTTATTTAAAAAAAGATGCCAATGTATTTATTAATATGGGAGATACTTATTTTGGTTCTGGTGCTGGTGCATGGAAAAAGTACGTTGATGAAGAAGGAAATATTACTCAGGCTCAAAAGGATCGAAAAGAAAAGTATTTTACTACAAAACCATTACAGCCTAAAATAAAACAAAATGGAAAATTGTATCAAAATAAACAACTTCTATTAATTCCATCTAGATTTGCAATTGCGATGCAAGAGAGAGGTTGGATTCTTAGAGATGATATTATTTGGCAAAAACCAAATCGAATTCCTGCTAGTGTTACAGATCGTTTTAATAATACATATGAACATGTTTTTCATTTTGTGTTGCAAAAAAAATATTACTTTAATTTAGATTCTGTAAAAGTTCTGGGGATAAATGGCAGGTTAAAAAATCCAGGAGATGTCTGGGCGATTTGTACACAACCTTTAAATGGTTCCCACACAGCTACTTTTCCAGAAAAATTGATCGAACAGATTGTAATGTGTGGGAGTCCAGATAATGGTGTTGTTTTTGATCCTTTTCTTGGAACAGGAACAACATGGATTGTAAGTGAACGTTTAGGTAGACGTTGTATTGGTTTTGAAATCAACAAAGAATTTTTTAGCTTTGCGCAGGAACGTTATACCAAAAGCCAGAAGGAGAAAAAGTAATAATTACTTGATAATGGTGAATAGATTCTTACATTTCATATTTGAATATGTTGTTGATATAAATGTTCTTTAGAACGAGCACAAATCCGAAATTTTGTTCCGTGATTGTGTCCTGTCCGTGCATCAAAATCGACATAAATTTCTCCTGCGTCAACCTGTTTAAGAAAGTATTCTATGGAAGGATTTATGTAGGCATCAAATTGATTATACTTAAAATACTCTATACCATTTTCATATTTTGTTTTTACGTGAACATACATAAGATTGCTTAATTTTTTCTTTAGTTTGTTCTCAAGATCATTAAATGTCCAAAATGGATGAGGATGAAGATCACCTTTGCCAATACCTTGTGCTAGATACATACGCCACTTGTCGTGTCGATCATTAATTTTAGAAAAATTAAAGTTTACAAAAATTTTTTCCTGTTTGTAATCTATATTGACACGAAAACCTCTGTCACTGTATGACAATACATTAATGGTTTGTCTAAAGCTTCGTTCATCTAATGGATATTTTATTCCAGCTTTTTGATGCGGCCAACCATAGTTTTTTAGTAGAATGTTTTTAACAATTTTTGCAGTGCGCGGTTTAGGTTCCATATGGAATAATGTAAGTAACGCGTTGGTGGAGTCACGTTGACTTTTTAACTCCCACTCACCAAAATCTGGAAGTTGAAGATTATTTTCTTCAATACCTAGTAAATCTTCTAATGTATTTCCTACGCCGCCAACATTTCCAGGCCTTTGATTTTTGATCCAACCTAGTTCTTTGATTTTTTTCAATTGTTCTTTTAACAATACAAGATTTGCATTTTTCATAAAATCCCCCATGCCGCCTTTGGCGGCTCAAATAGAAATGAAAAACGCAGTCTTTTGCGTTTTTCCTGTGTGAAAAAAGTCTGCTATGCAGACTTAATAGTTCTTAGGCAGTGTCTTTTGCTGCCTTAGAACTATTTTTCACACTATCCCTCTTTCGATGCATATGATTTTAGAACTTCTTTTTATATTATTTTTTAATGATTCATTCTTCATTCCATCATTATCACTGTTGGTACTTTTTCGCAACTTTTATGCTAAATCCTCTGAATCTAACACAATGGTAAATGGCCCATCATTTAAGAGAGACACTTTCATATCTGCACCGAATATCCCATGTTCTACCAAAAAGCCTAGGTTACGAATCTCTTGTATAATGTATTCATATAGCTCATTGGCTACGTCTGGTTTACCTGCTGCTGTAAAGGAAGGTCGATTGCCCTTGCGACAGTCCGCATATAATGTAAACTGTGAAATCACAAGGAACGCGCCTCCAACATCGGCCGCAGATAGATTGGTCTTGCCATTGGCATCATCAAATATACGCAATTTTGTCAACTTGGCAATCATTTTATCCGCAGTTTTGCGATCATCATTGCCAGATACACCTACTAACACTAGTAGACCATGACCAATCTGTCCAATGATGGTATCATCTACTGTCACATGTGCTTCTTGCACTCTCTGTATTACAAATCGCATTTTATAAACATGCCCCCTCTCAACTTATATATAATATTGTCTTAAATTCAATTTTGTATGGTGAATAATGTTTGCATTGTTTAGTCTTTTATGTCAAAATAGCATATTTGAGGACTCCCTCAAATTCTCTTATATTCATTTTTATAGGATGTTAGATTTTGGCTAATGAACTATGTACAGTATAGGATACACATTGATTGCCTTTTGATAAAGATGAATAGAATGAATCTAACCATTATGACAACAAATCAAAATGCAAAAAATTTTCGTCTCTATATGTCATTTCTTTTATAGCTATATATATTAAAAAGTCTAAAGCTAGGCCTTAGACTTTTTAATATATTCCTCCAACATAGCAGCCGCCAAATCATATTTTTCAAAAACAATTCCCTTCATGCCAATGTTTACCGCAGTTTGTATGTTTTCTTTTCTGTCATCAAGAAACACACATTCGGAAGCGTTTAAGTGATATTTTTCTATGAGATGTAGATAGATGTCTGCGTTTGGTTTTACCATGCGCACAAATCCAGATACTACTTTTCCATCCACATCATCAAGGAAAGGAAAACAGCCACATTCTGTATGAAGCGTAAACATTTCGCGCGGGTAGTTTGACAGCAAATATACACACAGCCCTTGTTGCTTCAAATGTCTTATCCATGATACAGTGTAGTTATAGGGCTCTACCAATCTAGAACGATGCTCCCAAATTGCATCAAATTCCTTCTGATATGGTTCGCTCTCTCTGCGTAAATGTGCTACAACATCTGATTCTTCTAAACACCCTAAATCTAACTCTCCCCACCAATGACTGCCAAATACATTCTTTTCAAAAAGTGATTGTACGTTTGTAGGGGCACCTAGTTCCTCCATCAACTTACGCCATCGAAATTCTACCAGAACGTTTCCAACATCAAAAATTACATTTTTTATCATTATAATTCTACTCCATTTTTCTTTAGTAAAGCACGTGCGCTTTCTACAGAATCGACGCCTGTTTTATTCTTGATTGGGGCAAACTCTTTTTCGCGCACCACCTCAAATGACAGACAACTGTCAAACATATGAATCATGTCTAATACCAAAATTTCAAATTTATAACCATTTGGTTCTTCGGGCTTTATATACGTTCCATTTGTATCTATATATGGTATCTTTTTTTCTACAGTATGAACAGGCATTTTGGTGTTCATAATACGCTCTAGTTCATCGACGCGGAATAGATAGTTTAATATGACGCCAAAATTATAGGCCAACTCTCCATCTGCATTTTTAGAATGAATGATCTCTTCGGTCATCTCATAGTACTCTACAATCGAAGGCATACCATCTTCTAGACAGAGTACTCCTATTTTTTCATTGGGATCGGCTTTGCTGACTACCTTAGCACCGCTAGAGCATCCTGAATCAAGAGTGGCACCCACAAAGATTGGATCTGCTATTCTTTGTAATACATTGTCTACTGCAAAAATGTTGAGCCATTCTATACCTCTTGCCTTAACATCTTCTAAGGTTCCTGTAACTGCCATAGAATAGAACCATCCACCATTTCCGTTGGGAGAAAGAGAGAGTGAATCAGGGGCCTCCATATAGAGTTTTCCATTAAAATCTACAGAAGGTGCCATTTCTTGTTTAAAGAATTTTACAAATTCTTTGGGATAACCAAAATAACTTTTTTCTTCAAAAAATGCAATGGTTTCTGTGTTGTTCTTATCGCTTGTCATAATATAAAGTGGTACAAAACATCCTGCTTGATGTGTCACTTCAAACAAGTTTCTAATCAACATCTCAAAAATATACACGTCTTTGGTTATACCAATATTATAGCTTCCCTTTGGCCCATCTGTACCAAGTCTTGTCCCTTGTCCACCTGCAAGAAGCACAGCGCCCACTTTGCCTGCTCTGATTGCATCGAGGCCTGTTTTTTCATAGTGCTCTCTATTTTGGGCTATTTTGTCTATCTTTAATGCGGATAATGGTTCAAATGTTCCTCTTTTGAGTCCGAGTTCTTTGTGTCCTGCCATCGCAATCATAGACCAATCAACCCGCTCGATCTGGGCTGCAAGTCTTTTTTGACCATCAAGGTCTAATTTTTTGTACATATCAAAAATATGTTCCTGTCCATGTTCTTGCAATACGTTTAAAAGTTCCTTTTCTTCCATATCATACCTTTCCTTTCCCGAAATTGTACGGCTGCTTCAGTGTATGTGTATCTTGTTTTTACTCCCAAAGTTTGTTTATTTATACAGTTTCGTATATGAACCAAGACAAACAAATCTTTTTCGTGGTCTATAATGATACTATTATAAATAAAAGGTCCTCCTGTGTTATTTATACTATACATACTAGGTCATTGTAAACACTAAAACAGAAAAATATAGAAAATGAGTTATTGTTTTCACTGTAAAATAGCAAATGATTGCAAACTCAGATCATACTTGATCTGCCGCATGACCATCCATACTATGAAAGTCAAAGACTTTTATAATTAACTGCACATCATACGCAATCTAGTGTTAGTCAGGCCGCATGGCCATCCATACTAGGAAAGTCGAAGACTTTCCTAGTTAAATAGGCAACTAGTTTCGTTCACACCATACATATGCGACGAAATAGTTGCCTTACTGCTTGTAGTCTAATCAAAGTAGATTGCGAATATCTTTGATTTTTGCAATATGAGTGATTATAGGATCTGATAAAAACTTAGATGCTGTGTCTGGTACACACTATTTGACAAGTGCTAAAGTCTGTCTTGCAATAGCAAGCTCTTCATTGGTGGGTACACATAAGAGAGTGACTTTACTGTCTGGTGTGGAGATCACTTGGTCCTCACCTCTAACATTATTCTTTTCTGGATCGATCTGCGTGCCAAGATATCCCAAATATTCAGCAATCTTTGCGCGTCCTGAGATATTATTCTCTCCTACACCCGCAGTAAATGCAATGGCATCCACGCCATTCATGGCTGCGACATAGGCACCAATATACTTTGCAACTTTATAGTAAAATGCTTCAAGTGCTGCTTTAGCAAGCTGGTTGCCCTGGTTGGCAGCAGCCTCAATATCACGAAAATCAGAAGAAACTTTCGATAAGCCTAACACCCCAGATTTCTTATTTAAGATATTATTCATTTCAACAGAAGTAAGATTTTCCTTGCGACAAATAAAATCGCAGATAGCTGGATCGATATCACCAGAGCGCGTTCCCATAATAATGCCTTCTAGCGGAGTAAGTCCCATTGAGGTATCTACACATTTACCATGATCTACAGCAGAAATAGAACCACCATTTCCTAGATGGCAGACAATGATCTTTAATGCATCACGTGTTTTTCCCATAATCTCTGCGGCATGTGCTGATACATAATCATGACTTGTCCCATGAAATCCATAGCGACGCACCTTGTATTTCTCATAGTATTCATATGGAAGTCCATATAAATATGCCTTCTCGGGCATTGTCTGGTGAAAAGCAGTGTCAAACACAGCCACCATTGGTACGTTTGGCATAATCTCTTTGCAGGAATTAATACCGATCAAATTGGCTGGATTGTGAAGGGGAGCTAGATCATTGCACTCCTCGATCGCCTTCATCACTGTATCATCAATGATAACAGAAGTAGCAAACTTTTCTCCGCCATGCACAACACGATGTCCCACTGCATGGATTGCATCTAATGAGTCAATGACACCATGTTCTTTGTTAGTCAACGCATCAATTACTAATTTCACTGCTACAGTATGATTGGGCATAGGAGTCTCTAATACGACCTTATCTTTCCCTGCTGGTGTGTGCGTAATTACGCTCTTGTCAATACCAATTCGTTCACAGAGCCCTTTTGCGAGAACTGCTTCCGAATCGCTGTCGATTAACTGGTATTTGAGTGATGAGCTTCCACAATTAATTACCAAAATATTCATTGCAACTACCTCCATAAATTGTTGTTCTATTGACGAATCGATATATCTTCTATAAGTGTACTACTATTTTTCAAAAAATGAAAGCGCTTACACCATTTTTCTAGTAAGAGATTTGTAAAATTAATTACAAGTAATTTTTAATAGGCTCTTCCCCAATATACCATTTTTTTGGCAGGTTGCCCACAACATACACACTGGTTGCTAATTTGTTCTTGTTCAAATGGCATACAGCGGCTTGTGGCAGCAAGTTCTTCCTTGATTTTGTTTTCGCATGCCTGATCTCCGCACCACATTGCTTTCACAAAACCAGGTTTATTGTTGATTGAATCGCAGAATTCTTCCCATGATGAGGCCGTATATGTGTGAGATTCCAAATGTGCTTTTGCAGCTTCATACATATCTTTTTGGATTGTCTCTAAAAGTTCTGCGGCCTTTGTTTCTACCTCATCTAAATGTACTGATATTTTTTCTCTGGTATCACGACGGACAAAGCCGCATTGATTGTTCTCAATTTCTTTTGGGCCAATCTCGATGCGGAAAGGAATTCCTCGCATCTCGCACTCGTTAAATTTCCATCCAGGACTCTTGTCGGTATCATCTACCTTCACTCGAAAACCTTGTTTGGACAGACGATTTTTTAGTTCATATGCTTTGTCGAGTACACCCTCTTTCTTTTGCTGGATTGGCACAATCATAATTTGTGTAGGTGCAACCTTAGGAGGAAGTTTTAGACCTGAATCGTCACCATGTACCATAATCACAGCCCCAATAATTCGTGTGGATACGCCCCATGAAGTTTGATGACAATATTGGAGAGTATTATTCTTATCGGTATATTGAATGTCAAACGCTCTGGCAAATCCATCACCAAAATTGTGGCTTGTTCCTGATTGAAGTGCCTTTCCGTCATGCATTAATGCCTCAATTGTATAGGTGTCTTCTGCTCCCGCAAATTTCTCCTTTTCTGTCTTTTGTCCTTTGACAACGGGAATCGCTAACACATCTCTTGCGAAATCCGCGTAGACATTTAACATTTGAATTGTGCGTTCTTGTGCTTCCTTGGCAGTGGCATGCACAGTATGTCCTTCCTGCCACAAAAATTCACGACTTCTTAAAAATGGCCGCGTCGTCTTTTCCCAGCGCACTACAGAACACCATTGATTATATACTTTAGGTAAATCTCTGTAAGATTGTACTTCATTTTTATAAAAATCGCAAAACAGAGTTTCAGACGTAGGACGAACACACATTCTTTCTTGAAGTGGTTCCAATCCACCATGTGTCACCCACGCAACTTCAGGTGCAAAACCTTCCACGTGGTCCTTTTCCTTTTGAAGAAGACTTTCAGGTATAAATAGGGGCATGTATACATTTTCTACCCCCGTTTTTTTAAACGCTGCATCAAGCTGTTGCTGGATCTGCTCCCAGATGGCATATCCTGCCGGCTTGATAATCATGCACCCCTTTACGCTAGAATAGTCACATAACTCTGCTTTTTTAACCACATCTGTGTACCATTGTGCAAAGTCTTCCTCCATAGAAGTGATTGCTTCTACTAATTTTTTGTCGTTTGCCATTTTTTCCTTCCTTTCTTGACTTGTATCAGTTTATTTTTCTTTAATGGATCTATAGTAAACTTCCATCATGCACAGCCTGCCGTCTGGCGGGCCGCATGGCCATCCATACTATGAAAGTCAAAGACTTTCATAGTAAACCCCCATGTCTGTCATCAGACACCACTATGAATGAAAGGGGTTTACTATATATCACACAAAATGCCAAAAGCAGGCATTTCGGCATCATACGGTCAGCGCAGCACATGCGCAGACCTACAGCAAGGATTCAAAGACTTTCATAGTAAATAAGTGCTATATACATAAAAATGACTGTCTTATAAACAAATGGTAAGATTTTTTAATCATTTAACAAAAAATACCGCATAAAAAAGCCTATCCCATTTCCTATAGGGGCCTTTTATGCGGCGTTACCACCCTGATTTCACTCATCTTACCGTTATCGCCGGCGATACGCTGTATTTTCATACAGAACTCCAAGGCAGGTTCTAAAGTTTATCCCTTAAGAATCTCGCACCAAACAATTCTCTCTCTGAAAGCTTCCACTTTGTACTAACCCTTTTCATCGTTTTATCTGATATAATCACCATTCATGTGGATCTTGTGGTTTTCTCTTCTATACATGAAAAATTTCTATTATATTTCATCTGCAATAGGCGCTGTTGACACCACGGTTGCAACCACTGTAACCACTACAGCAATAATAATCAAAAGCATACCACCCATCAATACAATTATAGCTCCCCCACTATTTTCTGCATTGGCATCTGTTTTCTCGTCGGCTGTCTGCTCTGTTGCGACAGGTTCCTGTGCATGTACTGTTGAAGCACCAAAAGAAAATGCTGAAATAAATATCCCCACCATAACAGCTAATGCAACATACATCATCCCAAACAAACCACTGCGCTTTTTCATTTTAATAATCATACCCCTTTCTTAATCTGTACATTTGTGCTTGAAAGCGCAAATTACATAGCGGACAATGTCCGCATGATTAATCTAATTTCATATTGTTTTTTCTATTTTATAGAGTTCAAATATGACATTAGTCTACCATATATTTCTTAAAATGTGAACAATTAAAAAAAATATTCTATTAAATCGTAACCAATTCTCCACCTTTTACTTCTATGAATGTGGTGTCCTCCACACAAATCCACAAGCTCTGGGCACATGGATTGTATACAAAAGAACCATCAGCCGCATACTGTGCCATTTTTACCACGTCCATATAATCGACAATCTGGATATTGGTAGCATACCATATATCATCGCGTTGACCTACCAATTTGCAAAAATCTTCGATCACGTTCCAATTATTCTTGGCAGTAAATTCATAGCTGTGTCCCCATACGTACATCATGTATAAATATTGTTTTTTTGTAAGCTCCACAAACTGTTCGCCAAATTGTTGTAACTTATGATCGTGATGACAAGTCGCCTTCCAGCGCAAAAAATCGTCAGGCATAGCAAAATTTTCGCTGTTTCCCACCACCCTGCCGTAGCGAATACCAAGCCCTGGCAACAACTTACATATTTCCTTGGAATAGGAACCATTAGGATAAGCAAGGCCGCGAACAGGATATCCCATGATAGACTCGAGTTGTTTGCGATCCTCTATAATTTCCTGAGCTACACTTGCAAGTGGACAGCGCTCTATTGTGGGATGCGATACCGTGTGACAAGCAACTTCATGTCCCTGATATAAGGTTGGATATTCTGATGTAGGGATACGCGCTGGATCTTTGTATAATCCGCTATTGACATTAAACGTTGCCTTTATTCCATGTTGATTAAATAGTTCGACTAGTCTTTGGTCCTCGCATTTTCCATCATCATAACTCATAGTCAGAACTTTGTGTTTACCACCTGGAAAACATGCATAGATTTTTTTGATATCTGTTTTCATGGTCATTCCCCCATTTTTGTTCTATCCAGTTTTGCTATATAAACTAACTTTTTGCTCCTTTTTATAACGTTTGGCAGACACGTAGAGTAGGATAGAGATTGTCTTGTCTAAACCTAAACCAATTTGCCCTCTTGTGTAGGGTTAGATACATTTTTTACACTTTTCTCAAAATAAGCAATAAGACGACGTGCGTTCTCTTCGTCCGTCCGCTCTAAGGTGTTGATAAATTCCTGTAATGGTTTACTAGTCTCCGCGTCTGCTACGGCGAGTGAATTTTTTAGACTTCTTATGTAATCCTCAATGTGTTCACTAAATTCAAAAGAAACTCTTCCATCTGTCAAGACAGTGATATTGAGTGTATACGCTATATGAGTCCACTCAATTTTTTGTGTCATTGCACAGAGTTTTTTGAGCCTTTTGAGAAAGCACATCCCAGCTTCCGTTCGATCTAGTATATCATCGAGCGTAGTTCCCAAAAACGCAAAATCCTCTTGCGTTACAATACACTCAACCTTTAGATCTGATTTTTTCTTGTATATCATAATAATTCCCCATCATGCACAGCCTGCTGTCTGGCGGGCCGCATGGCCATCCATGCTATGAAAGTTGTCCTTTAACTTTCATAATAATTCCCTCATGCTGCCAACAGTACTATGAACAATATTTACATTATATTTAGAAATGTTTAATTGTTCAACCTATGTTTGATAATATAATGATTTGTTTATTGTAGGATTACAATACATGTGTTACAACTGAATATTTAAAAAGCAGAGTTACT
>CAJUHQ010000090.1 GCA_910586095.1 uncultured Lachnospiraceae bacterium
ATATGAAGTAGTAGCAATCAATGATTTGACAAGCCCAAAGATGTTAGCACAATTATTAAAGTATGATTCTTCTCAGGGTAAGTATGCATTGGCTGACAAGGTATCCGCTGGCGAAGATACCATTACAGTTGATGGACAGACACTTAAAATTTACAAAGAGCCAGATGCAAATAACTGTCCTTGGGGCGAGTTAAAAGTTGACGTTGTATTAGAGTGTTCTGGTTTCTATACAAGCAAAGAGAAAGCACAGGCACATATCAATGCCGGCGCAAGAAAAGTTGTTATTTCTGCTCCTGCAGGAAATGACCTTCCTACAATCGTTTATAATGTAAACCATGAGACATTATCACCTTCTGATACAATTATCTCTGCAGCTTCCTGCACAACAAACTGCTTAGCTCCTATGGCAAAGGCATTAAATGATTTGGCAGGCATCAAGTCTGGTATCATGAGCACTATCCATGCATACACAGGCGATCAGATGATTTTAGATGGACCTCAGAGAAAAGGTGATTTGAGAAGATCACGTGCAGGTGCTTGCAATATCGTTCCAAATAGCACAGGTGCTGCAAAGGCAATTGGCTTAGTTATTCCTGAGTTAAACGGGAAGTTGATTGGTTCTGCACAACGTGTACCAACTCCTACAGGTTCTACTACTATTTTAGTTGCAACTGTTGAGAAGTCTGTGACAAAGGATGAGATCAATGCAGCAATGAAGGCAGCAGCTACAGAGTCATTTGCTTACAATGAGGATGAGATCGTATCTTCTGATATTGTTGGTAGCACATATGGTTCTATCTTTGATGCTACACAGACAATGGTTGGTGAAGACAACCTGGTGCAAGTAGTATCTTGGTATGACAATGAGAACAGCTACACATCTCAGATGGTAAGAACAATCAAGTACTTCTCAGAGTTAGCATAATTCGTGAATCAAAGACCTATCAAAGGTCCGGTCTTATGGACCGGACCTTTTTTATGCACAGCCTGTGAAAAGGAAATATGTCTCTATGCGGCGCGGCAAGGAAATATGCAGCGAAAGCTGTCCACATCCAGTGCGCGGGTAGTGATAACAGTTTAGTCATAGAATGACTAAGCTTGTCTAAGCAAATAGTGTTATATCATATAATGAAGAAAATACGAGTGAATGATATTTCAGTCGTTCATTCCTTAAGTTTGTGTCTGCGCTGCAACCACAAACTTGAGATGTACTAAAAGCAGCGCAGAAATGAGGAAAAAATGGGATTGAATAAAAAGTCAGTTGATGATATCAATGCAAAGGGAAAAAGAGTGCTTGTAAGATGCGATTTTAATGTACCTTTAAAGAATGGTGAGATTACAGATGAGACACGTATTGTCGCAGCGCTTCCCACGATCAATAAACTGATTAAGGATGGTGGAAAAGTTATTCTTTGTTCACATTTGGGCAAAGTAAAAAATGGACCTAATGAGAAAGAGTCTTTAGCACCTGTGGCAAAGAGACTTTCAGAGAAGCTTGGCAAGGAAGTGACTTTTGTATCAGATTATAATGTGACAGGAGAGGCAGCTACTGCGGCAGTTGCAGCAATGAATGAAGGTGACGTTATTTTGTTACAAAACACACGCTTCCGCGGTGCAGAGGAGACAAAGAACGGAGAGGCATTTAGCAAAGAATTGGCAGATCTGGCAGACTTGTATGTATGTGATGCATTTGGCTCTTCACATAGAGCACATGCCTCTGTAGCAGGTGTTACAAAATGCATTACAGCAAAGGGCGGAGAGAATGCAGTAGGATACTTGATGCAAAAAGAGATCGAGTTCCTCGGAAATGCAGTTGAGAACCCAGTAAGACCATTTGTAGCTATTCTTGGTGGTGCAAAAGTAGCCGACAAATTGAATGTTATCAATAATCTGCTTGAGAAATGTGACACTTTGATTATTGGTGGTGGTATGGCCTTTACATTCTTGAAAGCAAAGGGATATGAGATTGGAAATTCTCTAGTAGATGATGAGAAGCTTGAGTATTGCAAGGAAATGATGGATAAGGCAGAAAAGCTTGGCAAGAAACTCCTTTTGCCAATCGATACCACAATTGCAGATAGCTTCCCGAATCCAATTGATGCAGAGATTGCAGTGGAAGTAGTGGATGCAGATCAGATTCCTGCTGGCAAAGAGGGATTAGATATTGGTACAAAGACTGCGGAGCTTTTTGCAGATGCAGTCAAGTCTGCAAAGACAGTAGTTTGGAATGGGCCAATGGGTGTATTTGAAAATCCAGTTCTTGCAAAGGGAACTATCGCTGTAGCAAAGGCATTGGCTGAGACAGAAGCAACAACCATTATTGGTGGTGGTGATTCTGCAGCGGCAGTAAATCAGTTAGGATTCGCAGATAAAATGAGCCATATTTCTACAGGCGGTGGCGCTTCTCTTGAATTTTTAGAGGGAAAAGAGCTTCCAGGTGTAATGGCAGCAGATGATAAATAAATCACATAATTTATCATAAAACGTTGAACAAATTGATGTGTAATAAATGGATACTGGATTAAAAAGGAGAGAACAGACATGGCAAGAAGAAAGATCGTAGCAGGCAACTGGAAGATGAATATGACTCCTAGTGAGTCTGTTAAGTTGGTTGCAGAGTTAAAAGATCTAGTTCAGTCAGATGATGTAGATGTAGTGTATTGTGTACCTGCAATTGATATTGTACCAGTGGTAGAGGCTGTAAAAGGTACTAATGTAGAAGTTGGTGCTGAGAATATGTACATTGAGGAGAAGGGAGCTTTTACAGGCGAAATTTCTCCGAATATGTTAGTTGATGCAGGTGTGAAGTATGTTATTATTGGTCATTCAGAGCGCCGTGACTATTTTAAAGAGGACGATGCACTGTTAAATAAAAAAGTGGCTAAGGCATTTGAACATGGTCTTACTCCAATTTTATGTTGTGGTGAGTCATTAGAGCAACGTGAGATGGGTGTGACAATGGATTGGATTCGGTTCCAGATTAAATCGGATTTAGTGGGAATTACAGCAGACCAAGTAAAGAAGTTGGTGATTGCATATGAGCCAATCTGGGCTATTGGAACAGGTAAGACTGCTACAACAGAGCAAGCACAGGAAGTTTGTAAGGGAATTCGTGATTGCATTGCTCAGATGTATGATGCGGCTACGGCTGAGGAAGTACGTATTCAGTACGGCGGTTCTGTAAATGCAGGAAATGCGGCTGAATTGTTTGCGCAGCCAGATATTGATGGCGGTTTAGTTGGTGGTGCAAGTCTCAAGGCTGACTTTGGGAAGATCGTAAATTATAAGTAAACCTAAAAGGGCGGCAAATAAAAGCAATACAAGGGAATTCATCAGCAGGAATCAAACTGTTGGATTCCCTTGTTTGAGTTACAATAAGAATTTTTAATGAAACCAAAATTTTAATAGTGAAATCTAAGTAGGAAGGCATATGGAGATCAGAGACAAAGATAAGATTACAATGACACATACAGGGCTTCTGACCGGAAAAAATGGAAAGAAAGTAATTCATGTGTGTTTTGAGCGAAAAAATCAAACAGGAAACGATTACGCTGAGATTATTCTTCCGAGTAGAAAAGTGGTGCATGCAAAAGGATTTGAGGAAGGAGAGCTTGCACAGTTACAGCTTTATCTAAAGGATCAGGAAAAAGACATTATAAAAAATGCTAAACAGATCAATCACGATATTATTTTTAAGTTTTAAGAGTGACAAAATAAAGGTTATGTTATAAAAAGACAGGAAACACAGATGATCAGACTAGTAGAATTAATGAATGGGGAAATTGTGGGACGAGCAAGTTTTCCCAGAATGATATGCGTTATTATTGTATTAATCTGCGCGATTGTTTTTATAACTCAAAGTAGCAATACCAATATGCTGCAACGCAAAGCTAAAATGTTTCAATATTTTAGTTATGGGTATTTTGAGGTGTATGTCGTGGATCTAAATAGAGGCTCCTATGAAATTGTTCGTTCGACCCACAGAAGCAGCAGCCACAGTAAAAAATTTGTAGGAAATTATTCAGAATTGATAGAATCCACTATGGCGATGTGGGTGAAACCGCGCTATCAGGAATTGTTCTATCAACTGTGTGATATGGAACAAATCAAAGAACAGTTTCGGGCAGGTGCTCCAAAGATAGAGTTTATCTATGAATCATATGATGAGAAGTGGAAGTGTCTAAAATGTTTCCCTGTGATAAATTATGGACTGGGAAATGAAAAGATGATTTTTACAATTAAAGATTATGATGAGGAAATGAAGATACGGATTAGGGGGGCACTTTCAACAGAGGCAATGAATAATATTTATGTTATGGTTGCCTTTCGGGATGTTGAGGCAGACAGATATGAGCGTGTACATTGTGCCGAGGAAATTTTTGATTTTCCCGCAAAGGGCAATTATTCTGAGTTGACTCAAAGACTAGTAGAACTGATTCATCCAGATGACAGAGAAAGTTATCTCACTGAATTTTCAGACGAACGATTTGAGAAAAATAAAAGAGCAGAAGGAGAATATCGGCTTTTAGGTAAGGATGGGCAATATCATTATTATCGCGAATATCTTACACAAGTAACGATTTTATCTGTCTCGCGAATGGTTATTATTGTGAAAAATATTGATGAGCCTAAAATGCACGAAATTTGGAAGGCACAACAACTACAAAAAGAGTTTAATGCCAAGGCAAAAGAACTCGAGATGACCAAACTGCTTGCAAAAAAGAGTGAGGATCTAGAAAAGGCATTGTTGCAGGCAGAAAATGCCAACCGTGCTAAGAGTAAGTTTCTTTCTAATATGTCACATGATCTACGTACTCCAATGAGTGCAATATTGGGCATGACGTATCTGGCGAGAAAACATGTCAACGAAACAGAGGAACTAGAGAAATGTCTAGAGGCGATTCTGTCTTCATCACAGAATATGTTGATGTTGATTAATAACGCGCTCGATATGAATAAGATCGAGAAAGGTGTTATTGAGTTGTATGAGAAACCAACAGATCTTGAAAAGATTATCAAAGATGTGGAAACGATTATCCGAAGTCAATGCGTGGATAATGGTCAAAATCTATTGATTGATTGCAGCTTAATTCAACATCGGTATCTCTATATAGACGAACTTCGTGTACGTCAGATTCTAATCAATCTTTTGTCAAATGCTGTAAAGTATACACAGGATGATGGTCAGATAGGGATGAAAGTGACTGAATTGTCAAAAGATGGAGAATATTGTACGATTTCATTTAAAATTACCGATAATGGAATTGGGATGAGTGCTGATTTTATAAAGCGTATCTTTGAACCATTTGAGAGAGAGAAAACAGATCTTTCTCGCAAGGTAGAGGGAACAGGTCTTGGGATGACAATTGTGGAGAATCTAGTTAGTATTATGAAAGGCCACATAGATATAGACAGTACTGTCAATGTTGGAACGAGTATTACTGTGTTGCTTCCCTTTAAGGTATGCACTCAAAAGGATAGTGATAGAGAGCAGGAACAATCAACCCTACAACAAACATTTCCTGAAAAGCGAATTCTCATTGTAGAAGACAAGCATATTAACATGAAAATAATTCGCGGGTTCTTAGAAGATTCTCAGCTTGTAATTGATGAGGCGCGAAATGGCAAAGAGGCCGTAGATGCAATAAAGGAATCAAAGGAAGGAACATATGATTTGATTTTTATGGATATTAATATGCCAGTGATGAAGGGGGATGAGGCTGCTATAGCAATTCGCAAGATGGAACGACAGGATTGCAAAACGATTCCAATTATAGCCATGACAGCCAATGCATTAGCTAGTGATGTTCAAAATTCGTATCGGTGTGGTATGAACGGACATATTTCAAAACCTATCGAACCTAAAGAAGTATATCGATGTCTGAATGAGTGGCTTTCATAACAGTGAAAGTATTGAATAGTAAGCTCACATCATGCAATTTTGTATATCATTTCAGGCCGCATGGTCCTCTATACTATGAATTTTTATAAGGTGATACAAAGTGGGACATGGAGAAGTGATATGAAAGAGGACAAAGAATCTTGTATGTTATGCCCGCGGGCATGCAAAGTACAAAGAGGAGAAGAAAAAAGGGGATATTGTGGGGAGACATGGCAGGTGCGGGCAGCAAGAGCTTCTCTTCATCTGTGGGAGGAACCCTGTATCAGCGGACAAAAAGGGTCGGGAACCATATTTTTCTCAGGTTGTTCTTTGCGCTGCGTGTTCTGTCAAAATAAAAGTATAGCACGTGGAGACAAAGGTAGAAAAGTAACAATTGAACAATTAGCAGAGCTGTTTTTGATTTTGCAGGATAACAAGGCAAGTACGATCAATCTAGTAACACCAACACATTTTGTACCACAAATCGTTTTAGCGCTAGAGCGTGCAAAGAAAAATGGTCTAATACTCCCAGTAGTATATAATACAGCAAGTTATGAGATGGTTGAGACAATCCAACGGTTAGAAGGGTTAGTAGATATTTATTTGCCTGATATGAAATATAAAAGCAAAGAGATTTCAGACAAATATTCAAAAGCGCCAGATTATTTTGAGTATGCATCTAAGGCAATTAAAGAGATGGTACGCCAAGTAGGAGAACCTGTATTTGAGAAAGGTCTTATGAAGCATGGTGTGATTGTCAGACATATGGTTATGCCAGGATATACCAAAGATTCCAAAGAAATTTTAAAATATTTGTACGAGACATATGGTAATAAAATTTATCTGAGTATTCTAAATCAATATACACCCCCTAAAGACTTGCAGGAATTTCCAGAAATACAAAGAAGAGTGACAAAAAGAGAATATAAAAAGGTAGTGGATTATGCGATTGAGCTAGGTATTGAAAGAGCATTTGTACAAGAGGGAAAAACGGCACAAGAAAGCTTTATTCCTGATTTTGATGAGCCAATATTTCTAGAGAATGTGACAAAAAGTACAATTTTATAATGGAGGTTTTTACAAGATGTACCAGAATTATATTTTTGATTTGTATGGAACATTGATTGCTATTCATACAGATGAGTACAGTAAGGATTTTTTTAGAAAGTATGCAAAATGGTTGAGGCGACAGGGATATGTGTTTGCATGGAAAGATTTTTATCATCTTTATACATGGACGGGACATCAGTACAGAGAAAAAGCTCTGCATGATGGACAATATAGCAATCCAGAGATTCAAGTAGAGGATGTGATACGAGATGTTTTGGCGATAAAAGGGTATCATGTTTCAGATGAAGAACTTTTATATTTATGTGAGAATTTTAGAAAAATTTCGCTTATTTATATGTATTTATACCCAGATACATTTGCATGTCTAAATGGGTTGAAAAAGGCAGGAAAAAAGCTTTATCTTTTGTCAAATGCTCAGAGAAGCTTTACTTGGCAGGAATTAGAGAGCACAGGACTTATTCCATATTTTGATGGCATTTTGATCTCGTCAGATGAAGGGTGTATGAAGCCAGACCCCCAATTTTATGAGATCTGTTGTAAGCGTTATCAGTTGGAGAAAGCACAGTCTGTTATGATTGGAAATGAAATGGGATCAGATATGGCAGGCGCAAAAGCGGTGGGAATAGATGGTTTTTATATTAGTCGTGCGGCAGTATTTCATGAAGAAAAAGAACCAATTTACCGATATGTCTCAAAGAATGGTTCACTCATGGAAGTGTTGATACAGACAAATATTGCCATATAAATTAATTGGCAAAGAGGAGATATATGCTTACCAGAGAGGCGTTTTTATCATTAAATTTTGTAAAAAAAGAGGATTATACTGGAAGCTATCAAGGGATGCGTTTTTTACTTCATCAAGAGTTGGTGGACGAAAAAAAGCAATTAAAGGTTTATCTGTGGAGTGAACCATTTGGATTTGAGGCGACACCAGAAGACCAAAAAATTGCAAAATTGTTTGAGTTTAGTGATAATGGGCTAGATGCTGCCATAGAGTGGATGAATGAAATGTACGAAACGGTGCGTTATCAATATAAAGAAGAAAACTAAATTTTGCATAGTTACGATAAAAAACAACCCATGTGACGGAATGGGTTGTTTTTATAATACATATTAGCCCACGTAAAAGAACTATACTGTTAAAACAGTAATGGGCATACGACAAGTAAGAGAGAACTTCGTTCTCCTACTTGATGAATATTCAATTCTACGATAGTCTATATTTAAGCCTAAGCCATTTGATTTACAGCCTTAGATAAACGGGAAACTTTTCTAGAAGCATAATTTTTGTGATATACGCCTTTAGAAGTCGCCTTATCAATAATGCTGGTAGCATTTAATAAAGCGGCAGCAGCAGCTTCCTTATCATTGGACTCTACAGAAGTGTAAACCTTCTTAATAGCGGTTTTTACACCAGACTTAATAGCTTTATTTCTAGCAGCCTTTGTTCTGTTGACTAAAATTCTCTTCTTAGCAGATTTGATGTTTGCCATGCTTGACACCTCCCATTCCTTTAAATTTTATCCTGAAGATGTTTCATTAAAGTCGGACACGGACGAGCTAATGAAAACATACTCAAACATTGTAAATTATGGAACCTAATATGTCAATACATATTCTTAAAATTTTTAGAAAAACTAGGTAACAGTTCAAATATTTTATAAAAATTGTTCACAAAATAGGCAAAATAAATAAAAATTGATGAAAAGTAGCTGTATGGGATAAGGTGAATATTGGTCATGATGATAGTGGTAGTATGGAGGAGTAGTGTGAGAAGTACTTCTAGCCACTCACAGCAAAGGCTGTTTCGTGGAAAAGTACTAAGTCTCACACCCTGGATTTGAGTCGCAGCAAAGCTGCGATATGGAGGTAGTGTGAAAAATAGTTCTAAGACAGCAAAAGACACTGTCTAAGAACTATTAAGTCTGCATAGCAGACTTTTTTCACACAGGAAAAACGCAAAAGACTGCGTTTTTCATTTCTATTTGAGCCGCCAAAGGCGGCATGGGAGGTTAGTATGCAGCAATTTCAGATTAGGACAGACTTGGCTCTAGAAGCGACGGAAAGTGTCAGAAAAAAAGATGCTAGTCATATGAGAGGAATCACAATAGAGGAGTATGACGCTATGGAGGATGTCCATATATCTAAAGTAGTGATTTTAACAAAAAATGCAGCAAAAAATATGGGAAAGCCAATGGGAACATATATCACATTAGAGGCGCCAGATTTGCAAGAGAGTGATGAGGAGTATCACAGAGAAATTTCAGAAGAGCTTGCAAAACAACTAAAAAGTGTACTTCCTGGAATAGAGGAAGAGAAATCGATCTTGATAGTAGGGCTTGGCAACCGTGATGTGACAGCCGATGCATTAGGCCCTTTTACAGTGGATAATTTATTTGTAACTAGACATATTATCAGAGAGTACGGAAAGCAGGCGTACCATGCGACTAAAATGCATCAAATCAGTGCTTTGGTTCCTGGCGTTATGGCCAAAACAGGTATGGAGACAGCAGAAATTATAAAAGGAGTAATAAAAGAAACAGTACCTGACATAGTTATAGTAATAGATGCATTAGCAGCACGAAATACGAAGCGGCTTAATCGCACAGTACAAATTACAGATACAGGAATTCATCCAGGATCAGGAGTAGGGAATCATCGAAATGCTATCACAAAGGAAAGTCTTGGTATTCCAGTAATAGCAATAGGAATTCCGATGGTGGTTGATGCAGGAACTATTGTTTCAGATGCCTTAGAAAAATTAGCACAGGAGTATGCAGGTGGAAAAGCGTCGCTAGACTACTTTAGAAACAGTGCAGATACACAGCTTCACAACATGTATGTGACAGCCAAAAACATTGACGAAACGACAAAAAGGCTTAGTTTTACATTATCAGAAGCTATAAATATCGCGCTTGATATGGAATAAATCACTGATAGATAGGCGGATAGGGTAAGGGAGGATCTTCCAAAAAGTGAAACGTTTTATCATACAAATACTAAGCTGATCCCACTAAGATGCAGGTGGTTTCGTCAGTTAGTAGCAATATGGGAGAATGAATATAAAATTCTACAGTTCCCTTATCCTGATTAATACGCCTGCTAAAAGTCGAAAGTTCAAGGAAGAAGAACTTTTAATGCCCACAGCAAGGGTGTTTTGCTAAGAGATCTTATACTTTCTATGTGAACCGTTAAATGCGGCATGGGGGATTATATGTGAATATTGGCTATGGAAAAAAGAAAAGATGGATTTTTGTAGGAATTTTTTTGGTGGTATCTGTACAACTTGTTATGCGTGCAGCAAATGATATCAGAAATAAAGAAGTATTCGGACAAACACTTTATGAGAGTGTGTTTGGCTATAGTATTCAGACCATCAGTCCAATGATACCCTATGTAAATGGCGACTGGACACAAGGTAGTATTACTGAAAAGGTGTGGCAGTTATTTTATGGGGAGTTACCGCTAGGAATGTGTGTCTTTAACTCAATAGATAGTAATTTTATTGTGGAAGATTATATGCAGGAAGATAATGAGATCATAAAAGCTGTGGTGGATGAGAATAGAGAGGCAGCGATTAAGCAATCTGATTCTGACAACAGTATAGATACTAAATTTTCTGATGAAAATACCATTGAAATGGGTATCAACCCCGATGCAAATATGGATATTGGTTTGACATTAGAGGATGCGGTATTAGCTGAAAACACAGTGGAAACAGGTTCGTTTGTCCCAGTGAGATCTCCTGTTGCAGTATATTCTAGACAACAGCTTGTAGAACCTGGATTTATCAAAAAGACATTTTATGCAGAAGATGCAACTACATATATTAGAGAAGATCAGCTTGACTACAACACTTTAATGGGATTTGATGCCACTGTCAAGCAAGACAACAGCAATGTACAAATATTGATATATCATACACATTCTCAGGAAACGTACATTGATTCGATTCCTGGGGATTCATCAACTTCTATTGTAGGTGTGGGGGAACATTTGAGTGAGATACTTCGAACGCAATACGGATTTAATGTGTTACATCATACAGGAGAATATGATGTGGAAAGTAGAGATTATGCATATTCCAATGCTGCAATAGGATTGGAAAAAGTTCTTGCAGAAAATCCAACCATAGAAGTAATGATTGATCTTCACAGAGATGAAACCAATCCTAACACAAAACTTGTCACTACAATACAGGATAAAACGATGGCCAAGTTTATGTTTTTTAATGGGTTGTGCTATACAAGAGCTCTTGGATCACTTACCAACTTGCCTAATCCATATGTTCAGGATAATATTTCTTTTGCATTTCAAATGCAATTGGCAGCAGAGGAGCATTATCCAGGACTTACTAGGAGAATTTATTTAAAAGGCTACCGCTATAATTTGCACTATCGTTCTAAAAGTTTACTAATAGAATTGGGATCTCAAACCAATACAGTTGAGGAGGCTATGAATTCCTGTGAACCATTAGCACATATCATTGCTATGATATTAAACGGGGAGAATAAAGAAAATATGACAACACAACCATAAAAAGAAAAGTATGGCTGATTGGTGATTTAATAAAAAATAAAATACACAGGGGCTGTTAATTTTGCATAAAGATGATATAATAGATGATATCTCATAAGAATGTGAGAAATAGTATTTGTACGAAAGGAAGGGAATAAAAATGGCAGTGATACATGTGACAGAAGCAAATTTTGAACAGGAGGTATTACATTCAGACATTCCAGTTCTGGTGGATTTTTGGGCATCTTGGTGTGCACCATGCAAAAGGCTTGCACCCGTTATTGACGAGATTGGCCAAGAAGTCACAGATGTTAAGATTTGCAAGGTGAATATAGATGAAGCAGATACCATCGCACTCAAATACAGAGTGATGTCTATTCCAACATTGATGCTTTTTAAGAATGGTACCTCTACAGCAACTATGGTTGGAGAGCGTTCAAAAGCTGCAGTTTTGGACTTTATAAGGGCATAGTGCTCCATGATGCATCTTAGAGAGAAGATTAAGAGTTACAATGTAACAAAGGCATTCAAAATAGCTTTAGCAGCTGTGCTTTCTATCTTGACGGCGCAGTTGCTAGGGTTAGATTATGCCGTTACAGCAGGTATTATCACAGTACTAAGCATACAAAATACAAAAAGAGAAACGCTCAAGACAGCCAGAAATAGAGGTCTGGCTTTTTTGTGTGCATTGCTGATTGCATATCTTTGCTATCACTTTATGGGATTTCATGTAATTGCCTTTGTTGTGTATCTTTTTTGGTTTGCATTTGTCTGTCTCAATGCAAAGTGGGGAGAAGCAATAGCAATGGATTCGGTGTTAATCTCACATTTTCTAGCAGAAAGCAATTTTGGAGCAGCGCTAGTATTAAATGAAGTTCTTTTGTTTTCTATAGGCGTTTTTTGGGGAATATTGATGAACTTACATTTGAGAAAAAGCGCGGATGCTTTTGCGCGTCTTTCAGAAGTAGTGGATATGGAAATCAAAATGATTTTACATAAAATGTCGAAGCAATTGCAGACTACTGATTTAAAAAGAGAACAAATAGATTGCTTTTCGCAGTTAGATACTAAGATTCAAGCAGCGAAGGAATGTGCTTTGCAAAACTGGAACAATACACTTTGGAATCAGAATACATATGAATTGGATTATATTAAGATGCGTGAGAATCAAAGCAGAGTTTTGAGAAACATTGGTCAAAGCATTGTCATGATTCGTGCCCTGCCAGCTCAAGCACAGCAAGTCGCTGATTTTTTTGGTGCAGTAGAAGTACAATATCATAGAGAAAACGATGTGGAAGAATTGATCGAGATCTTAGAAAACATAACAAAACAGATGAAACAGGAAAAGTTGCCTGTTGACAGAGAAGAATTTGAAGCTCGAGCAGTATTGTTCTATATATTAAAACAAGTAGAAGAGTTCTTATTACTCAAGAACTCATTTGTAAAACAATATCGATAAAGGTGGGGCTTGGAGAAATATAATTATAAAAATGCTCAAAATATAAGGACAGCTATTAAAGCAAAATCACGAAAAAGTTTTTTTAACATGAAAAAACTTACATAATTGTCCTAAAAATGGTATAATGAATCTTATAAGATCATGAAAAGTAGTGAGTTGGTGACAAAAGAGAATGAATATAAAAAGGATTTTACTTCTTTGTTTGACAAGAGAATGTAAATGGACAAGCTTTGATAAGAACAGGAGGATCAATATGTTTGAGATAGGCGATTTCGTAATCAAGGCAAATAACGGCATATGCAGAGTAGATGGAATTGGACATCTGGAACTGTCAGGTGCAAGTAAGGAGCGGATGTATTTTTTTCTCACACCACTCAACGAAGTACACACAAAGCTATATGTTCCAACTGATAAGAAAGATAATGGACTTCGAAAAGTGATTACAGAAGAAGAAGCATGGAAGTTTATCAATGCGATTCCGCAAATGGAGGAAATTTGTATTACAGATGATAAACAAAGGGAACAGAAATATAAAGAAGTAATTGTAAGTTGTGATCTTAAGAAATTAATTGGGATCATCAAAAACATGTATCGCAGACAACAAAAGAGGACAGCCTTAGGCAAGAAGAATACTTCTATTGATGAACACTTTTTTAAAATTGCACAGAATAATTTGTATACAGAATTGGCTTTTGCAATAGGAAAAGAACGAGCAGATATGCAGGGAATTATCACACAAAAAATAGAAGCTCAAAAAGATTTAAAATAAAATGTAAAATTTTTAAATTTTTTTGTTGACAGATGCAAAATGACGTGGTAATATAAAACACGTCGCTAAGATATATGAGCGATAAGCACAACAGTTAATCTTGTTTACCGCTAATTTGGCTTGCAAGAGAAGCAAAAAAATATAATAAAAAATATTAAAAAAGTGCTTGACAAAATACGACAACATGTGATAGACTAACAAAGCTGTCGCAAGTAAAGAAAGACAAGCTATAAACCAGAACCTTGACAAATAAACAGTAATGCAACCCTGAAAATTCAAGAAAAAG
>CAJUHQ010000091.1 GCA_910586095.1 uncultured Lachnospiraceae bacterium
TTTATTCTGTGTTATAATTTGTTACAGGTTTTTCTTTCCCTCATTTTTGCCCTTATGAGGGTTCGTAACATGAGGGAAAAGGATATAACACAAGGGCAAACTCACTTGCTATAAATTTAGCATTTTCAAGGGTTTGCGGACTTTTTGGAGATAAGATATAACAGTTATTAAATGCTATAAAAAGTGTCTTATCAGAATTTGAATTTGCAAAGCTGGTACGTAAGTGCGAATATAGTAATTATGTGTAGCAATAGGCATTGTACTTTACGTTTTATATAGTAGGAATTTTTGAATAGAGAGTTACATATTGCTGATAAAATGGGAAAAGTATGTAGTTAAAAATAACAAAAAGCATGTGGCAGAGATTTTGAAAAAGTTTCTTTGACAAAAAGGAGAAAAAAATAGAGTCAATATATGCATATTCTATATTCTTAGTACCCCTTGTCTACTGAGAATATATTTATAAGTTGTATAAAGAAAAACAGTTGGTAAAAAACATATATTTTAATGAGCAAGCAAGGTGAATCATTACAGTTTATGAGGGATAGATGGGAAAAATTTTTTGTATTATTGGAAAGAGTTCATCAGGAAAGGACACGATTTATAAAAAATTATTGGCGTATCATGAGCTTCATTTAAAGAGAATTGTTTTATATACAACGCGTCCAATACGCTTTGGCGAACAGGAGGGAATAGAATATCATTTTACTACCATAGACAAACTTGAAAAATTCAAGGAAGAGCACAAAGTGATAGAATGTTGTTCATATCAGACAGTATATGGTGAATGGCACTATTTTATGGCACAAGATAGTCAAATCGACTTAGAGAAATATGATTATATAGTTATAGGAACGTTGGAATCATACACAAAGATACGAGATTATTTTGGTGAAAATAAGGTACTTCCTATATATATTATGTTGGAAGATGGAGAGCGCTTAGGACGTGCGCTAAAGCGTGAGAAAAAGCAAAAGGAACCTAAATATGAGGAGATGTGTCGGCGTTTTCTTGCAGATTCAAGAGATTTTTCAAAAGAAAAGCTTGCGTATGCGGGAATTGATCGCTCTTTTTATAATGGAAATCTCAAAGATTGTCTCAAGGAAGTGGTGGCATATATTCGTTCTTTTCAACAGTAACTACATTGCTTATGGATTTCGCTATTTCTTTGTATGGATAATTACAAGCTTTTATGCTATTGATAATGTGAAAAAAGTTTGCATAGCAGACTTTTTTCACGCTCATGATTTGAGTTGCTGCGCAGCGTCAAAATGTTGGTTAGAATGAAAAGTACTTCTAATCGCTTGCAGCAAGAAAAAAGCGCTATGTTTCACGCCAGAGATTTGAGAGTAACACATAAATCTTTCATTTATTTTTAGATGATTTTTTGAGAGTACAACAAAGAAACTAAGTGCAGAACAGATAAAAAAAAGATATCTGTTCTGTTTTTTATGCATACGGATGCGGAAACAAAATTGTACCCTGTCTTTTTAAAGGTTTCATTAGTGGCTATATTGAAATATACCTTAACGGCGTAAGTGGTGTTGCGTTACTATTCTGTTTTGATTGTGGTATTGATTGTTTACAAACTGGAATGGATTTCCTTTATTGCCATGTGATTTGATCTAAATGCCTCTAAATGAGATCGCTTCACAAAGAAATACTAAGTTTCACGTCCCAAAACGCCAAAAACCAGGCGTTTTTCAGCTTGATTTAAAAGACCACAGATGGGAGTCAGTGGCAGAGGGCGATTTTTATAGTATGAGAAACAGAGGATTGTAAGATTGCAAGACAGACAAGAAGTTGTTTTTTGATTGTTTTTGCGACTAGGATGCCAACTGCATATAATGTGTGAGATGCTACTGTTTTTACGTATTTCCAAAATAAATATATGGATAGTAGAATGTTATTGTATATATAATATAAGGGGTTTGTTATTTTGGGGAAAATGGCTCTAGATTGCGTGATTCTAGGGAAGCGCTTGCACTTCTATAGATGCTATGATATATTAAATTTACAATAGAGATCGTTTAACAGTTCAAAATGAAAGGGATTTTGTGACAGAGAGATTGTTAAAACAGCCTTTTAGAGCTTATAAAGGAGGATATGTTAGATGAAATTATTGATTATCGGCGGTGTAGCAGCAGGCACAAAGGCGGCAGCTAAGTTCAAACGAGTAAATCCTAATGCAGAAGTGACAATTGTCACAAAGGGAAAGGATATTTCCTATGCAGGATGTGGATTGCCTTACTATGTGGGAGGAGCTATTCAGGATCGCGAGCAATTAATTGTTAATACCCCAGAAAAATATAGTGCATTAACAGGAGCAATGGTCTATACACAGCGTGAAGTAGTGGCATTAAACCCTACAGAAAAAAAGGCTACTGCAAAGAATATTCGTACAGGAGCAGACGAAATATATGAATATGATGCTTGTATTATAGCAGTAGGTGCATCACCGATTGTTCCGCCATTGCCAGGATTGAATCTCCCAGGGGTTTTTGTGATGAGAACTCCTGATGATGCTATTGAAACACGAAATTACATTGCCAGAGATGGCGTAAAACGTGCGGTAGTAGTAGGAGGTGGCTTCATTGGTTTAGAAGTGGCTGAGAATCTGATGGAAAAAGGATTGTCTGTGACTGTAATTGATATGGCATCTCAGATTATGCCAGGATTTGATAAAGAGATGTCTGACTACACCGTACGTCATTTGGGTAAAAAAGGAATTAAAGTACTAACTTCCACAAAATTAGAAGCAGTGACAGGAAATGAGAGAGTAGAAGGGGTACAAACAGATCAAGGATTACTGCCAGCGGATGTGGTTATTTTGTCTATTGGTATCCGACCCAATACGGCATTTTTACAAGATACAGGGATTGAGTTACATAAGGGTACGATTTTAGTGAATGATAAAATGGCAACCAATGTCGCAGATGTCTATGCGGCGGGAGATTGTGCTATGGTAAGAAATCGTCTTACAGGAGAAAGACAGTGGTCGCCTATGGGGTCTTCTGCCAATATGGAAGGGCGTACATTAGCTCTTGTTTTAGGAGACAGGGATGTGTCTTACCCTGGAGTACTTGGAACGGGTGTAGTCAAGTTACCTGGTCTTTCTGGAGGTAGAACAGGACTTTCTGAGGAGCAAGCAAAGGCAGCAGGATACACGCCAATTTGTGTGTTGGCAGTGACAGACGATAAGGCACATTACTATCCAGACAGTGCATGGTTTGCGATTAAGTTGGTGGCAGATTCTGCTACACACAAATTGTTAGGGGCACAAGTATTAGGTCCTGGTGCAGTGGATAAGGTGACAGATATTGCAGTGATGGCAGTGACAATGGGGGCAACTCTAGAACAGATGACTTGTTTGGATTTATCATATGCACCTCCTTTTTCTACAGCGATTCATCCGTTTGTTCAAGCAGTGCACATGCTCCTGAATAAAATTCATGGTGATTTGGATAGTTTCACTCCTTCAGAATATTTGGCAGGTGCGGCGGAAGGATATCGCGTGATTGATGTTGCTCCTGCAGGACCTACAATTGCAGGCGCAACTTATGTAGATTTGTTAAAAGTAAAAGGAGAGGTTCCAGGGCTGGCAAAGGATGAAAAACTATTGCTTGTCTGTGCAAAGGGTAAGAGAGCGTATCTGTTGCAAAATAGACTCAAACGGTATGGTTATACCAATACAAAGGTGTTAGAAGGAGCATCATTTTTTAATGTAGTAAAGGTGGAGAAAGCACAAGAATGTGTGACTATTCCTATGGAGGAGATTACTAGAGTAAAAGCGCTAGGCTGCTTGCATAATAAGGGAACAAATAATTTTAATGTTCGAGTAATTACCAGAAATGGAAAGATCACTGCGGCAGAAAGTAAGAAGATCGCTGAGGCAGCAGAGAAATTTGGCAGTGGCGATGTAGTTATGACAACTCGATTGACACTCGAAATTGTTGGGGTACCATTTGAAAAGATAGAGGATTTAAGGGCATTTTTGGCAGAGGAAGGATTAGAAACAGGAGGAACTGGATCAAAAGTGCGACCAGTGGTCGCTTGTAAGGGAACGACTTGCCAATATGGATTGCTCGATTCGTATCATCTGTCAGAGGTCATACATGAACGGTTTTTTCATGGTTATGCATCAGTAAAACTGCCTCATAAATTTAAGATTGCTGTAGGTGGTTGTCCTAACAACTGTGTAAAACCTGATTTGAATGATTTTGGTATTGTGGGGCAGAAAGTGCCAGTAGTAGATTTAGAAAAATGTCGCGGCTGTGGAAAATGTCAAGTTTCGATGGCTTGTCCAATAGGCGCTTCTCAAGTGGTGGATGGTAAATTGGTCATTGATCCAGATCAGTGCAACAATTGCGGCCGTTGTGTAGGAAAATGCCCATTTAAGGCGGCTGAGGAGAGTACTTATGGGTATCGTGTCTATATCGGCGGACGCTGGGGAAAGAAAGTTGCCCAGGGAAAGAAGTTGGATAAAGTATTTTTAAGTGAAGAGGAAGTTCTTTCTGTTCTAGAGAAGGCAATTTTACTTTTTAGAGAGCAAGGAAAGACAGGAGAGCGCTTTGCAGATACAGTGAACAGACTAGGATTTGAAAATGTACAAAATCAGTTGATGTCTGATGAATTATTGGAACGCAAGGAAGACATTATCGGCGCACAACTGCATATGAAAGGTGGTGCGACTTGTTAAGTCGCGACATAAAGATAGAAAACTACAAATTGACTATTGATGGTGGTGCAGACGGCTACATGGGTGTTTAGAAACAATAAGAAAGGCTAATTATGGAGTGTATCAGTATCAGTCATAAGACGGCCAAAGCGACACAGAGACAACGATATTTTATTGCAAAAGAGGAGGCAGTTCCTCTTTTGCAGGAAGTTATGAAAATAGACGGGGTGGAGCAATGTGTCCTTTTGTCTACCTGTAATCGCACAGAGTTATATGTACAAGGAGAGCGAAATCTTTTTGGAAAGCTAGAACAAATATTAGCGAACAGTGCAGATGATAGTGTAGAGTGGGTTCGCAGTTTAGATAGACGTTATCAAGGCCAAAAAGCGATACGCCATCTTTTCTTAGTAACTTGCGGAATGGACTCTATGGTACTTGGCGAGGACGAGATTCTAGGACAGGTGAAAGAAGCCTATATGCGATCAAAGGAAGCTGGCTGGACAGAGTATGAACTAAATATGGTTTTTCAGGCGGCATTGGCCTGTGCCAAACGAATAAAAGCGCAGACGATGCTCTCTAAGACATCTATTTCGGTGGCGACTCTGGCCGCCAGAGAAGTGTTTCGCTTCTCTCTGCCAACAAAGACAGTGCTTTTAATTGGGAGCAGTGGGCAGATGGGAAATATTGTGCTAAAAGATCTTTTAAGTAAAGAAGAACTTACAATTCTTGCCACTACCAGAACACATCTTGGGTTGTACCAGAATAATCATTCACAGGTGAAAAATATACCATACCAACAACGGTATAACTATTTGGACGAGGCAGATGTAATTATATCGGCAACCTCTAGTCCTCATTACACAGTGACAGCAAAGCAGTTGCGGCAAGCCATAACAACACAAAAAGAACGTTTGTTTATTGATATATCTATGCCACCAGATATTGATGAAAATATTGGAGGCATGGAACATTGTCATCTCGTATCATTAGACGATATCCATAGATTGGCGCAGGAGAATAATCAGTTAAAACAGCAGGCTCTCGAAGATGCACAAGAGATTTTAGAAAAGGAGCTAGATGAACTTTGTAAGATGTTAGCTTTTCATGATTTTATCAAGAGAAATGCTTGCTGGAAAGATGTATATATGGAATATTCGGCGGAGAAGTTGATTTATTTGTTGCGCGATGAACTGGATAATGGTTCTTTTGAGGCAGTGTTGAAAGTATTGGAGAAGAAGATTATAGAAAATTAATAGAGGAAGACAAAGCAAAATGGGATATTTTCCTTTTTTTATGGATATTTCGGAAAAACAAGGTGTGATTGTAGGTGGAGGAGTAGTTGCTGCAAGAAAGGTAGAGAAATTACTGGAATTTTCGCCTAATTTGACAGTGATTGCCACTAAAATCGAGACTTGCATGTGGGCACAGAGAAGTCGATTAGAAACTGAAAAGATCAATATGCTTATATTTCGTGAAAAACCTTTTCAGGAAGAGGATTTGATAGAAGCTGACTTTGTGATTGCAGCGACAGATGACAAAAAGATAAATAGTCGTGTATCAGATTATTGCAGAACGCGACAAATTCCTGTCAATGTGGTTGATGACAAAGAAAAATGTACGTTCTTTTTTCCTGCCTTGGTAAAGGATGGAGCATTGACTATTGGAATCTCAACAGATGGAAAAAGTCCATTGGTGTCAGCGTGGGTGCGCAAAAATATTGAACAAGCTCTACCAAAAGGATTGGGAGAAATTATTGATTTGTTAGGAGCGCTTCGCAGCGATGTGATAGCATCGGGAAAAGAGGAGGCTATCCGCAAAGAAATACTAGAAAAGATGTTTTTGTATTGTTTGGAAAAGAATTGTGAAGTAGAAGGGAAAGTGACTTTGGAAGAGCTAAGGTCGCTTTTTATTGAACATGAATATAGTTAGGATAGGAACAAGGGGGAGTCAGTTGGCTCTAAAACAAGCATATATGGTGCAGGAAGCTTTGCTGCGCGCTGACTGTCAACTGAAGACAGAGATTGTAATTTTGCGTACAAAGGGAGATACAATCAAGAATAAGCCATTTGCCGAAATTGGAGAAAAGGGAATTTTTGTTTCAGAATTTGAACAGGCATTACAAGATGGACAAATTGATCTTGCTGTACATTCTGCAAAGGATCTTCCAATAACATTGGCAGAGGGATTGAGTATTGCGGCTGTTCTTGAACGTGCTGATGTACGGGACGTTTTGATAGTTCACAAAGAAAGTAAATGGCCCTTGATACATACAGAATCATTTGTGATAGGAAGCAGCAGTAGAAGACGTCAGTTACAGGCTAAGCAACTCTGGAATTTTGTATGTTGTAAAGATATTCGTGGAAATGTAGATAGCCGACTGCGCAAGTTGAAAGAGGGCAGCTATGACGGAATTCTTTTGGCAAAAGCGGGTTTGGACCGTCTAGGTGTAGAAGAGCAGCACGAAAAAGAACTGAAGTTCTATCCATTGCCACCGACACAGTTTTTGCCTGCCGCGTGTCAGGGAATCATCGCAGTGGAAACTGTGCAGGATTCTCTTGTTACAACTTTATGCAAAAAGATCACAGATGTAGATACTGAATTATGCTTTTTAGTGGAGAGAGAAGTGCTGTTTTGGCTTGCAGCAGATTGTAGCGAAGCTGCTGCTGCTTGGTGCAGAAAAGAGAAAAATGAATTGATTTTGGATGTGATGTATGCAGGCAAAAGGCAAAAGTGCACTTGTACAGCAAATATACAAGATGGGCTGGAGATGGCGCGTGAGGCTGCAAAATTAGTTCTTTGTAAAGCATAGGTGTTCTCTTTACATGACAGTAAATACATTAAAAAATTAGGAATTTGGGAATCAATCAATAAAATATTGTGGTACGAAAGGATAGGAAGTTGGCTTGAAGATAGGAAAAGTATACCTAGTAGGGGCAGGCTGTGGGAGTACAGGACTTTTGACAATAAAAGCACTAGAGTTGTTGCTTAGTTGTGATGTAGTACTCTATGACAATCTGATTCCAAAGGAAGTATTGACATGGACGCGAAAGGACTGCGAAAAGGTTGATGTAGGGAAGCGCTATGGTGGACTTTCTATGAAGCAGCAGGATATACAAGATTTGTTGATAAAAAAAGCTAGAGAGGGAAAGACAGTAGTGCGCTTAAAGGGAGGAGATCCCTATATATTTGGACGTGGAGGAGAGGAATTTTTGGCTGTAAAAAAAGCAGGGATTGACTGTGAGCAAGTCCCTGGAATTTCATCAGCTTTTGCAGTTCCTGCCGCCGCAGGTATTCCTGTCACGCACAGAAAAATGGCACGAAGTGTTACAGTTGTGACAGGAACAATAGCAGGAGAACATGGTCAAGAGCAATTGCAGCTAGATTTTGAGACATTGGCGAAATTAGAAGGTACATTGGTGATTTTAATGGGGATACATCATGTGGAGGCGATTGCAGATGGATTGATAAGAGCAGGAAAAGATCCCAATACACCTTGTGCAGTGATTATGGAAGGAACTACGCAACAACAACGATGTCTTCGAACCATCCTAGTGTCAGTGGCACAAGAGAGTAAGGCACAAGGATTTCATGCCCCAGCAGTTATTGTGATCGGTCCAGTGGCAGAGTTGGAATTGCTTTCTAAGAAGGAACAGGCAAAAGAGGAAAAGGCAACAACACAAAGAGAATCATTGTCAGGAGTTACAGTGGGCGTAACTGGGACGCCTCATTTCGTGAAAAAGCTTTCCACAGCGCTTTGGCAACAAAAAGCGTATGCGTGGGATATGGGGTTTATGGATATTGTACCCACACAAACCCCTCTACCTGACCTTGCGGCGTGTGGTTGGATTGTCTTTACTAGTCCTAATGGAGCACATATTTTTTTGGATAAATGTAGACAGGAGCAAAGAGATTTGCGCAGTCTTTCTTCGATCTCGATCGCAGTGATTGGACCAGGAACAGCACAAGTATTTGAGGAGGCGGGAATATATGTGGATTATATGCCACCAATATATGATACCACACATCTAGCGAAGGGACTTATAAAAAGGATAATAAAAGAGCAAAAACATACAAGCTTGTTCCCCTTAACTATGTTTTTGAGATCACAGGAGGGAAGTACTATTTTGCCTGCACTGTTCCAGCAACAAAATTTGCCATTTGTGGATGTTCCTCTTTACAACATAGAAGTTCAGAAAGAAAAACGCGCAGTAGCACTGCAAAAAAAATCAGATTATGTGGTTTTTGGTTCAGCGATGGGAGTTCGGGCTTATTTTGAAGGGATAGAGGAACAAACAGTAGAGTATGTACAACAAACGAATGTGGAAAATCATAGAAAAAAGAGTTTAGAGCCACGTTATCTATGCGTTGGAGATAGATGTAAAGAGGAATTAGAAAAGTATACAACAGAATCCATTCTAACAGCAAAAGAAGCTAGTATAGAAGGAATTGTGTCCTGTTTGTATGAGGATAGAAAAAGAAACGCAAAGAAAGAGGACATATTGTAGAAAGGACAAGAACGATGCAGCGTTTTAGAAGACTGAGACGGGATGAGAGAATCCGATCTATGATGCAGGAAACCAGACTGCATCCAAAAGATTTTATTTATCCATTGTTTGTGATAGAAGGACAAAATATAACAAATTCTGTAGATTCTATGCCAGGAATTTACCAGTATTCGATTGACAGACTCCCTAGGATTTTAGATCGAATAAAACAAGTAGAAATTGGGGGCGTGATGCTTTTTGGTATCCCACAACATAAGGATGCTCAAGGCAGCCAAGCTTATGCAAAGGATGGAATCACACAAAGAGCAGTGCGGTTTATCCGTGAAAATTATCCAGAAATCTATGTTGTGGTAGATATATGTCTATGTGAGTATACTTCTCATGGACATTGTGGTGTGGTTTGTGGAACAGAAGTTCTGAATGATGAGACACTGCCACTATTAGGAAAAATGGCACTGAGTTTGGTGGAAGCAGGTGCAGACATGATAGCACCATCTGATATGATGGATGGAAGGGTAGAGGCACTGCGTACTATTTTGGATCAGGCAGGATTTCCCCATACTCCTATTATGGCATATAGTGCCAAATTTGCCTCGGCGTATTATGGGCCTTTTCGAGATGCAGCGGGTTCTGCACCAAAATTTGGAGATCGCAAAAGTTATCAAATGGACATTGCCAATGGAAGAGAGGCATTGAGGGAGCTGGCAGCAGATATAGAGGAAGGTGCAGATATTGTGATGGTAAAGCCAGCACTGGCTTATTTGGATATTTTAAAAGAAGCATCATGTCGATTCGATATTCCGCTTGCAGTCTATAATGTGAGTGGTGAGTATGCGATGGTAAAGGCAGCGGCTGCAAATGGCTGGATTGATGAGAAAAGAGTGGTATTGGAAAATCTTACGGCTATGAAACGTGCTGGAGCAAAGTTGATTATAACATATCATGCATTGGATGCGGCAAACTGGCTATAGTTATACTATGGTGGTGGCCTTGCTAAAGCAAATAGAGAAAAATCATGAAGCGAAGATGGTAAGAATATAGAGTGAAATATAAAATTTCACCCCTCCTGATAGGAGAGCCCGCCAAAGCGGGTAGATGGGAGTTAGAGGGGGATTAGGATGAGTATAACGCAATCAGAAGTGCTTTTTGACAAGGCACAGAGGTTGATGCCAGGCGGAGTGAATTCGCCGGTTAGAGCCTTTAAAGCAGTAGGAAAGCATCCTTTTTTTGTGGAACGTGCACAGGGACCGTGGTTGTATGATGTGGATGGAAATAAGTATTTAGATTATGTTTGTTCATGGGGACCTAATATTCTAGGACATGCACATCCGCGTGTGATAGAGGCAGTACAAAGAGCATGTGAACGAGGGTTGACGTTTGGGGCTTCTACGCCTTGGGAGATAGAGTTGGCGGAATTGATTCAAAGTTGTGTACCAGATATAGAGATGGTGCGCTTAGTCAGTTCAGGAACCGAAGCAGTTATGAGTGCTGTGCGTGTGGCTAGAGGGTTTACAGGAAGAGAAAAGATTATTAAATTTGAAGGAAATTATCACGGCCATTCGGATGGACTATTGATGAAAGCTGGATCAGGATTGATGACTCAGTCTGTACCAGATAGTGCTGGAGTACCAGCTACATACGCACAAACGACATTGACAGCAATATACAATGATATAGAATCTGTGCGTAGTTTGATGGAGGAGAATAGAGGGCAGATTGCTGCAATTGTGGTAGAGCCAGTCGCCGCCAATATGGGAGTTGTACCACCAAAAGAGGGATTTTTAGAATTTTTGCGCCATATTACGCAGAAACAAGGTGCGCTGCTAATTTTTGATGAGGTGATTACAGGTTTTCGGTTAGCATTGGGAGGGGCTACAGAATACACAGGGGTTCATGCAGACTTGCATACGTTTGGAAAGATTGTAGGAGGAGGTATGCCATTAGCAGCCTATGGCGGTCGAAAGGATGTGATGTCTTGTGTTGCTCCATTAGGGACGGTTTATCAGGCAGGAACATTGTCAGGGAATCCAGTGTCTGTGGCGGCGGGAATCGAGACTATAAAGATATTAATGGAGGATTCAAAGATTTACGAACGAATAGATGCGCGGGCCAGTCAGTTGGCAAAAGCCTTTTGCAAAAAGGGGTTGACTGTAAATCGTGCAGGTTCCTTGCTCAGTGCATTTTTTACCTCTGGCTGGAACGAAAAAGGTGGTTTTCCACATCCAATAGAAAATTATGCAGATGCTTGTGGTTGTGATAGGGAGGCGTTTGCAGATTATTTTGGCAGGATGCTTGCAAGTGGAATTTATGTGGCGCCATCTCAATTTGAAGCGTTGTTTGTCTCAGATGCACATTCAGACGATCTGATTCATAAGACTTGTGACGTAATCGACTCCATAGTATAGCCACATTATGGATGGGGTTCAACAATGCAAACTTTGTTTTGTATCATCAGTAAACGACTCTGATATAGAGAAAAAGATTTTTACAGATGAATTTAATTGTGCCAATGTGTATGTTTTCACATTGGCACAATATGTCTAAACACGCGATGTTTTACTCAAAGGCATCATGGTGTTTTTGGAAGAAATCATAAAAATATCTTATATTCTCAAGATCTGTCCAATTTGCTTCTGCTAGATCTTTTGAGTCCAGATTATATATTTTAGCGTGAAGTGTTCCAAGCATAAATGGTGAATGAGTGGAAATAATAAATTGGCATCCTAAAAATCGGGCTAATTTATTTAGATTCTCTGCCAATACAGTTTGATTTGCAGGTGATAAAGACACCTCTGGTTCGTCTAGCAAATAAAGTGCATCAGGCTCAATATAATCATCCAAAAGTTGTAAAGTAGTCTCGCCATTGGAATATTTTTCTTGCGCAAATTTTAAACATTCTACATCATGTTTCATTTTATAAGAAGTTCTTAGCTCTTGAGCCTGTTCTTTGGACAAGCCCTTTCGGATATGTTCATACACATAACCATCACATAAGACCTGTTCTTGTTGGATCTTTTTGATTTCATATAAGATATCCTCGCTTTTAATGTATTTACTTTGGGATGGAATATATCGTAAGCAGCGTCCATATTCGTCTTCTCCTAAAGAATAGTGACATTCCTCTACAAACTTTGTAAAATAAGGAACACGTCCATATTGATTGTTGGTTGCGTATTCTAATCCTGTCAATTGCAATTTGTTGGCTATAATATTGAGTATTGTAGATTTACCAGATGCATTATTGCCATATAAGACAGTGATTGGACGAAATACCAATATTCTTTCGCTCTTTGTGGCAAATACATTATAAGGATAAATATGAGGATCACTGACAGTTTCGTCTGAAAATGAAAAACTACTTAGATAGATCATACAATCCCCCTTCATGTACCAAAAATGTAATATTCAAAAGCATCATATCAAGTGGAAGGATACAAGTCAATCTATATCTGTATGATTTCTTTTTGTTTGTAACAGTTCAGCCATGCAAAATCGAATATACGAAATGCTGTTGGGGGCTTGCTTGCATAAGGCATTTTGTATATTCGATTTTATAGGGCGGATGCCCGACATGAAATGGGTATGGCTGAATAGTAACTTTTATTTAAGTACATTGTGTGTTCGCGATATAACGAAAGTACATAATGAAACAGAAGATCATCTAGCCTTATCAAAGAAGAGGCTATGAGCATAATAGAAGTTGTTCCTGTTATTTTTGAGATTTTTCCTTAGATAGACAATCATAAAAAGAAATAAGCATGCCTTATCTGAGAATGTTGGATGCCTATTTCTTTAATAAACTGAAATTTTACATAGAAACCATATGTTCAATATCACTTATAAGTAGGTTATACATTAGAGTTGATTGTTTTGCAAAGCTAAAATCCCCAACTACTACCAAAAGTATCATCTATTTCGTCACTGTCATCATATAATTCGCTCCGAGATTTGTTCATATAACTCCATATTTCTGGATGTTTGTCATATTGTGATGTAGTTGCGCTATTACAGTTTGCAAAAACATCCACGGCTATTTCGTGTCCCCATGTGTCAAAATATATATAGCCGTCTGCTGAGCCCCACGTAAGGTAACAACTGTCCACTATGCCGCTCTTCATCAGATCAACGGACAGATTGTCCAATAGTTGATCTAATTCGTTGAACTCTTCTTCACTTGTTGGATATTGCGTAAAACTTAATGTTAACCCTTCAATTTCTGTTCCTGCCCCTTTTTCCATCAGTTTTTGTATAAGCTCATTCTTTATCGCGTGATATCTGGGATCGCCAGACCAATCGCTTCTGACAAAAACTGCTGCAGGATCGGAAACCCACGGTGTTTCCAAAGGCTCCCTATGCTCTACCCATTGGCCGTTTTCTTCTGTGTAATATACCCTCTCTGTTCTAGGGATTAGGCTATAATCAAATCCTGACATAAGACGTCCCATTCTAAGATAGTTTTCATCCCCCGCCTCGATCAAAACAGAGTTTGCTGAAACTGCTGCGTCTGGAGTTTCTTTGTAAGCTTGACGCCCTTCTGATTTTCCAAAGTTAAGATAGTGCTGATATAGGACATTTTTATCTGTTCCCAATACTGCTACAACATCAGGATTGTTTTGTGCATAGTATTCGGCATCAAAGATTGTCCCATCTGGCATGGTTTCAGGTGCTGCAAATACTGTTAAGCTGCTGTTTAATACCATTGTCGCTGTCATAATTGCAACCAATGTTTTCTTCATTTCCTTATTCCTCGTATAATAAGTGTATAGCCAGTAGAAATGATGGTTATGCACTTATTCTT
>CAJUHQ010000092.1 GCA_910586095.1 uncultured Lachnospiraceae bacterium
GAGGTTCTTAGAAATTATTTGCAGTCTGTGTAACAAATGTTTGACAAACCTACATAGATTTTTGGTCTAACTTTTGGGGGTCGGTTCAACCCTGAGAAAGTTGGATGCTTATTTCTAATTAGCTAAAATTTTACTGAGGGCAATCGGAACTTCGTGTCCGATAAACCTTTCTGATTAGATTATACATCAGAGCCGCTTGTTTTGCAAGTGGCTCTTTTGAAACAACCACAGTAAGTGCAAGCTTTATGAATATCATGACCGCGTTGACAAGCAGTGCCCTCGTGTATATTTTGCTTGCAGATAAAAGGCTTTCTCTGATTGTCTTTTTGGGCATAAAGAATACTCCAATCATTTTACGTGTGCCGTTTAATGCCACCATGTAACAGTGTTCCTTTGCAAACTTATCCATATACAGAAGTTCTTTCATCATAATCAGTCTGCTCATATGTACTCATATGCACATATTCTATTTGGGAATTTAAATGATACTGTTTTATTGTTACTATTAATTGTGTGATAGACTTTGGCCATGCTGTGGGTTCCTCCTTTGGTCGTTTTTATTATACCTTATCCGAACCAAGGTTACAACTTTAGTATACCAGAACAGCATGGTACGTTTTATTGAATCTGTATCCAATTTAATGTTGTAAGAGCAATTTCGTAGCTTTGAATGTTGGCATTATATTCTTCTTCTGTGATTTCATTTCCATTTTGAGAATAAGTAAATACAGGTTCATCTCCTTCTAAATGGCCGACTGTAGTAAAAGAATCTATGAGTTCGGGAGTGAAGCCGTCTGTGCCTATTCTGTAAAAATCAACACCAGATTCCGCAGCGCTGCCACTGTAAAATACTTCTATCACCCCATTTTCATAAAGCGAAAAATTTGTCCTGTAACCAAACGACATTTCCGGGAATATATGAACTACATTCGTTCCGTCATAACCATACAAATCATAATTCCAAGGGGAAAAAGTGGGATTTGATACGGCATGTTCTCCACCTGCAATAATAAGTTCCATTGTCCCATTTCCGTCTATATCATAAAACGTGTAATAAATATCCTGCTTATGGGTGCGGATTTCAAGTCCAATATCCTCTCCAAAACTGCTTTCATAGTTATCTGAATCCCGAAGATTCATATAAAAATCATTTTGAACCATGTCGCTATATTGCGTTAAAATATAATCGTATATATTTGTATTTCCAGTGGGTGTTTTTTGATTGTCTGTTACATCGTTTTCGTTTGTTATGTCCTTATCTTGGTTTGCCTCTTTTACATCATTCTCTATCACCAAATCTTTATTACTTGAGGTTTCTTCCTCAATCACGTCAGACTCTGCCTCTTTTGTTGTATTAGTTCCACAGCCTACAAATAGAAGTGTTATAAATAAAGCTATAGCAGTTACCATATGTGCCTTTGAAGTTTTTTTGATTTTCATATGTTTCACTCCTTGATTAAAGTTCGATTTATTAGTTTAACAATTCCCTATTCTATCATACCGCTTCAATTTTCTCAACAAAAATTGAACTCATCACTTGACAATGTGGTAAAGACCTACTGCATACTGATAAGCCAGCAATTTTATATACATCTAAAAAGTTCAAACATTTGGAGCAAACTGCCTGTATTGTATAATTGTTGAATGGATTTTTTTAATTGAGAAATATGTGTATTTATGTTATAATGAGATTGTATAACTGAACAGAAAGCAGGATGCGATTTTCTGATAGGTGCCCTCTAGTCTTACGAAAGAGGGTGGTGCCCATGAGCGTGATGGAAGTTTTGACATTATTGCTTGTTATTTTTGCGGCTCTGTCTTACATAGACAATCATAAAAAGAAATAGCATCCCACCGTCCAAAGTGAATGCTATTTCTTTTTTAACTTATTAAATTCACTGAGGGCAATCGGAACTTCGTGTCCGATAAACCTTTCTGATTAGATTATACACTAGAGCCGCTTGTTTTGCAAGTGGCTCTTTTCAAACAATCACGGTAAACGCAAGCTTTACGAATAAATTGTAAACTGTATAGGTTGATGCAATATCTGAAATCATTTTGACCAAAAACGTATGACATCTGGATCGGAGGAATTGGCTATTGCCTTTCTGACCTTTTCAAATTCTTTTTCATAGTCAAAAGGTTTTTCCGGATCATACCATGAATAGTCAATGTTCACACGTGGGTTTAAGGCGGTATTGCGAATTTCAGATTCAATCCTGTCACGCCACTGTACTTCTGTTTCATAGACACGCGGCATCCTGTCAAATCGGCTTGCCTTTGCCATTAGAACTTCAAATTCCTGCTCGCTTCTACTTAGTTGCTGGAACCATTCGCACTGTGGAAGAGTAGTTTCATAATCGGTACCCGTCCAAAAATTGAGTTCATGTGTATCATTAAATCTCTGTCTTTCTTCTGGTGTCAGATTCACATACCAAATTTCCCAAAGTGCATCGTTATAAACTTGTTTTGCCGTTGATAAAATCTTTTGCTGTTCCAGTGTCAGAGATGCGCCCTGATATCGGGCCAGCATGGTGTCTGAGTACCCTTTATAAGTTTCCGCAAAAATATCGTCAAGCACTGATTGGGAATTAGTTTTTTGCGCCTCGTCATATGCCTGACGGCCCTCTGCCTTTCCATAATTAAGATAGTGTTGATACAGGACATTCTTATCTGTCTCCAATATTGCTACTACGTCAGGATTCGTTTGCGCATAGTATTCTGCGTCAAAGATTGTCCCGTCTGGCATGGTTTCAGGTGCTGCAAATGCTGTTAAACTGCTGCTTAGTACCATTGTTGCTGCCATAGCTGCAAGTAATGCTTTTTTTCATTTGTTTTTTCTCCTTCTCGTGAATGTATTAGTTTTATGTTGATTATACCATCTTTATTCTGTATCTGTAAACAATACTTTCTGATCTGGCTTTCTTCATATTGTATGAACTCATTTCTATAACAGTCCTTTTTCCTCAAAGCTATAATGATCGTTATCTGTGATGATGATATGGTCTGCGAGATGGATGCCTAATATCTCTCTTGCTTTTTTGAGCTTTGCGGTTGTCTCAATGTCCGTGCTGCTTAGCTGTGCATTTCTAGACGGATGGTTATGGCAGAGTACTATCATGACTGTACCGATGAGTAGTGACCTTATGTATAATTTTCCTTGCGGATAAGAGGCTTTCGCTACCTGTCCCTTTCGATATGAAGAATACTCCTATCATTTTACATGTGCTGTTTAATGCTACCATGTAACAGTGCTCCTCTGCAAGCCTATCCATATTTTGAAACACTTCTTGAAACATATTTCATTTATCCCCTTTTCTTTTTAGAGCGAAATTAAAAGTACACTTTAAAAAATAAAAATGCCTGTATCCATTCCAATACAGACATTCTTACAGCACAAAAAAGTTGAAACATTTGAAACAAACTGGCAGTACCTTATATAAATCTTAAACTCCAGTCCACTGTTGGACCCCTCTATATTACCCTTAAACCACGTCTAAATAAGGTTTCATATAGTATTTCCCCCTGGCCGCTCTCAGCCCCCTTTTTAAAAACCCTCTGTCACACATTACCCTACACTTTGTTGGAACGCACTCCCTTTTCATCTCTTCAATCGTCCGTTTCCAGACACAAAAAAAGACCGGAAACCCTTTAAAATCAAGGTTTCCGGCGCCCCTGCCAAGAGTCGATGCGACAGGATTCGAACCTGCGACCTCTGCGTCCCGAACGCAGCGCTCTACCAAACTGAGCCACGCATCGAATTACATACAATAAATATTATAATGGATTCTTGGAAATTTGCAAGTATTTTTTATAGTTGTCACAAATCAGCTACAATCTCTTTGAGAAGTTGTACAGCATTAGGAAAATTCTCCATAGGAACTTCACAACACGATAAAGCAATGTGTGCATAAGAACAATCTTTATGAGAAGGAGTGTGGAAAACAAGTAATCCCTTTTGTTTTGCTCTGTCGTGCAATTCACTTCCAGATAGGCAGCAGCGGAGTTTTAGATGAACTAGAAAAACAGATTCACCCATAAAGATTTCTGCGCGATCACCAAATGCCTCTTCAAGAAGAGTGGACAAATATTTGGCTTTGTTTGTATAGAGACGTTTCAGTTTTCGAATCTGGCTATCGAGATGGCCATCACGCAAAAACTGACACAGAGCAAGTTGCTCAGATTTGGAGGCAGTTTGGTTATAGAGCGCCTTCTTTTTCGCGTATAATGGAAGTAAAGAATCGGGTAGGATCATGAAACTTAGTCGAATAGAAGGAAGCAATAATTTTGAAAAGGTGCTCAAGTACACTACATTTTCACCACCAGAAAGACCCTGTAGACAGGGAATAGGCTTGCTAAAATATCGAAATTCGTTGTCATAATCGTCCTCTATAATGAGACGATCATGTTCCGAACATTCTTTTAAAAGTGAAAGGCGCTTTCTCACATTCATCACATCACCTAAAGTAGTCATGTGTGAAGGAGTCATATAGAGAATATTGGCTTGTTCCTTATCCTGTACCAATGTAAAATCGTAGTCCTCAAAGATTGCCATACCCTGTGCGAAATAAGTGTCATGAAAACATACATTTTTTCTAGATTTGATTAAGGGACACAAAATATTTAAGAGTGCTTGGGAACCAGCGCCAATAACAATATTTTCTGGATGGCAGACAGCATTTCTTTTGTTTGTTACATAGTGGCATAGCGTTTCGCGAAGTTCATATTCTCCTTGAGGTTCTCCATACGTTAGCATACGTCCATCCTGTCGCAGCGTACTTTTGATATAGCGCCGCCACAGACTGAAGTCAAAGCTGTCGGCATCAACATTGTTTGAGGTAAAATTGTACTGGATGGAGTGGTCTGTAGATAGAGTAGTGCAGGAGGATGCGTTTACCAGAGCGGTTTTGGTCATGCGTTTAGTAACATAGTATCCACTTTGGGGTCTAGAGATAATATATCCATCAGCAGCAAGACACAGATAGGCGGTTTCTATTGTTGTGCGGCTTAGACCCAACTGTTGCGCACAGCAACGAATAGAAGGCATTTTGGTTCCTTCCATCAGACGACCAGTAGTAATCAACTCTCGATAGTAGTCATAAACCTGTAAGTAGCGTGTAGATTGATTGGAATGTAAATCTAGGTTCATAAAAGTGTCCCTTTCATTATAGTAGATATGTGTGGAGTATGTGATGCAAGTATATATGACATAGTTCTATCATAACAAAAATTTTGTGTATTGCAAAGGGCGGTGATGCTAGAAAAAGGCATCAATTTACTTGATAGAGTATCATAGAAATTTGGGGCTACAATTTGAAAAAACCCAGGGTAAGAAGGTTGTTCTCCTTTTATATTTGTGCTAAACTAAAACAATAGATTATTGGTCAGAAAGGGAGAATTTTCCATGAGAAGCTTACTAGTATATATGAAACAATACAAAAAAGAAAGTGTGCTTGCACCACTTTTTAAGATGCTTGAGGCCTCCTTTGAATTAATGGTGCCACTCGTGATGGCGGCGATTATCGATCATGGGATCTCAACAAAGGATACAGGCTACATTTTTAAGATGGGCGGAATCCTTGTACTCTTGGCAGTGGTGGGATTAACTAGTTCTGTCACAGCACAGTATTTTAGTGCACGGGCAGCGGTAGGGTTTGCCACGAAGCTAAGAAATGCACTGTTTTCTCATATACAAGACTTGTCGTACACAGAGCTAGATACTCTAGGAACAAGTACTCTGATTACACGTATGACAAGTGATGTAAATCAGTTACAAAATGGCGTGAATTTGACACTTCGTTTACTGCTTCGATCTCCATTTATTGTTTTTGGTGCGATGATTATGGCTTTTACTGTGGATGTAAAAGCAGCTTTAATCTTTGTGGTAGCGATTCCGTTACTTGCGATTGTAGTGTTTGGTATTATGATTGTGAGTATGCCATTGTATAAAAAAGTGCAGGCGGCCCTTGATAAAATTTTGGGTAGAACACGTGAAAATCTTGCAGGGGCCAGGGTGATTCGTGCTTTTTGCAAGGAGGAATCAGAGATTGCAGGTTTTGAGACAGAAAATGAGATTTTGCTCAATACACAAGTATTTGTGGGCAAGATTTCGGCTGCAATGAATCCAGTCACATACATTATTGTTAATATTGCGCTTGTGGTTTTACTTTGGACAGGTGCAGTTCGTGTAGATAATGGCATCATTACACAAGGTGCTGTGGTGGCATTGGTTAATTATATGTCTCAGATTTTAGTAGAGCTTGTTAAGATGGCCAATCTCATCATACAAATTACAAAGGCATTAGCCTGTGCAAAGCGAATAGAAAGTGTTTTTGATGTACAAGTCAGCATGGAAAATGGCAGTGTCAAACAGATTATGACACACAACGATCAAGAAGGGATTGTATTTGACAAGGTATGTCTTACGTACAATGGTGGCGGTGATGAGTCACTCACAGATATTAATTTTACAGTAAAAATGGGACAGACTATAGGAATTATCGGCGGTACAGGTTCTGGAAAAACATCTGTGGTTAATTTAATTCCACGTTTTTATGATGCTACAAAGGGAAGTGTACAGATAGGTAGACGCGACATTAAAGAGTATGATATTGATACTTTGAGACAAATGATTGGAGTAGTGCCACAAAAGGCAGTTCTTTTTAAAGGAACCATCAGGGAAAATCTTTTGTGGGGAAATGAAAATGCTACAGAAGAAGAACTAGAGTATGCACTTGAAGTTTCACAGGCAAAGGAATTTGTGGATACAAAGGAAGGCAGATTAGATTTTATGGTTGCACAAGGCGGAAAGAATCTTTCGGGAGGACAAAAGCAACGTCTGACCATAGCACGTGCTATTGTGCGTAGTCCACGTATTCTCATTTTGGATGACAGCGCTTCGGCTCTAGATTTTGCGACGGATGCAAAATTACGTCAAGCAATCAAAGACATGAACAAGGATATGATTGTAATTATTGTATCGCAGCGTTCATCTTCTATTCAACATGCGGATCAGATTATTGTCATGGAAGATGGAAGAGTGGCAGGAATTGGAACGCATAATCAGTTACTAGAACAAAATGAGATTTATCAGGAGATTTATTATTCTCAGTTTCCCAAGAAAAAGGAAGCAGCGAAGTAGTATAAGTGAATCGATTTGTATTTGCGAATGTTGCTTACAAGGATGTCAGCAACGTGGGGGATTTATTATGAAGAGAAAAAGTAATAAAGAGATTTTAGTAAAAGTTTTGCAACACATAGGAAGATACAAGATTTTTCTGTTTTGTTCAATTGTATTAGCGGCGATTTCTGTTATATTGACGCTCTATATACCAATTTTGACAGGACAGGCGGTAGATTGTATTTTAGGGCCTAATGCAGTGGATTTTAATGGAATATTGGGTATACTAAAAACAATGGTGATTGTTATACTGCTCACAGCGGTGGTACAGTGGATTATGAATACTTGCAACAATAAGATGGCGTATCAGGTGGTGCGTGATGTGCGTGATGAAGCATTTAAGAAGTTAGAGATTTTGCCGCTCAAATATATTGATGGACATTCGCACGGGGATATTGTAAGCCGAATTATAGCAGATGTCGATCAATTTTCTGATGGATTGCTTATGGGATTTACTCAGCTTTTTACAGGAGTAGTGACAATTGTAGGAACATTGATTTTTATGTTATCTATCAGTGTATCTACAACAATTGTAGTTGTTATTTTGACACCATTATCCTTTTTTATCGCAGGTTTTATTGCCAAACGCACATTTAATATGTCAAAGGCACAGTCAGAGATTCGAGGAGAACAGACAGCTCTCATTGATGAGATGATCGGAAATGAAAAGGTGGTCAAAGCATTTGGTCATGAACCACAAATTATGAATCAATTTGATGAGATTAATGGTAGGCTGCAAAAAGCGAGCGTCAAGGCAATCTTTTTTTCTTCACTGACGAATCCATGCACACGATTTGTAAACAGCCTCGTGTATGCAGGGGTGGGGATATTAGGAGCGTTTCTTGCGATTAAAGGGCGTATTAGTGTAGGACAACTAACTAGCTTCTTAAGTTATGCCAATCAGTACACAAAACCATTTAATGAGATTTCTGGAGTAGTGACAGAGTTACAGACAGCACTTGCCTGCGCAGGAAGAGTTTTTGAGTTTATTGAGGAAGAATCACAGATCCCAGATCAAGAAAATGCAGTAGTTCTAGATGCATCTAAGGGACACATTCAGATGAAGAATGTATATTTTTCGTATAATGAGGGACAAAAATTAATACAAGGATTTCATCTAGATGTTCAACCAGGGCAGCGGGTTGCAATTGTAGGGCCTACAGGATGTGGTAAAACTACTGTCATAAATTTGTTGATGCGCTTCTATGATGTTAATAGTGGAAGTATTCAGATAGATGGTGTGGATATTCGGCAAATGACACGCAAAAGTCTGCGTGAAAATTTTGGTATGGTGCTTCAGGAGACTTGGCTAAAGACAGGAACAATTCGTGAGAATATCGTGATGGGAAAACCAGACGCAACACAGGATGAAGTTGTAGCAGCGGCTAAAGCGGCACATGCACATAGTTTTATTAAGCGTTTGCCTATGGGGTATGATACAGTAATCACAGAGGACGGTGGAAGTCTTTCCCAGGGACAAAAGCAATTATTGTGCATTACTAGAGTAATGTTGTGCTTGCCCCCTATGCTGATCTTAGACGAGGCGACATCCTCAATAGATACACGCACAGAGATCAAGATTTCACAGGCATTTCATACCTTGATGAAAGGAAGAACAAGCTTTATTGTGGCGCACAGGCTTTCTACTATTCGGGAGGCAGATATTATTCTTGTCATGAAGGATGGAAATATTATTGAGCAAGGAAACCATGAGACACTTTTGGCAAAAGAGAACGGATTCTATGCAAAGTTGTATCAAAGTCAGTAAAAAGAAGAAAGTTTGTTTTGTTAGAAAAATAGGATACAGGTTATAGTGGAAATGCAGGAGCATAAAAGTACCATAGAAAGATAAAATATAGTATTTTAATAGAATAATAGTAGGTCTACAATATAGAATCTTGATTTGGGTGTGCAGTGACAGATGACTGTTGATTGGGCTGATTAGGGGGATGGAGAATGATTAGTAGATTGCTGAATATTTCGGATTACAGCATAGTGGGGTTTCTTGGAGTAGTGTTTGCGTATTTATTTACATGTCTTTTGCTTGGAGCAGGAATGAACAAGCTGCCACGAGATCACGGGCGCGAGTTTGCACATGATGGAGCGCTTTCAGCAGGGAAACCACGCGGCGCAGGTTTTGTGTTTATTTTAGTGTTTGTATTATCTGTGTTAGTTTTTGGAACCGTTGATACAGAGATGATTATTTATTTGATTCTTACAGTGGCAGCAATGATGACAGGATACCTAGATGACTGTTCTAAGGTATCGTGGGGGGAGCTTAGAAAAGGATTGCTTGATCTGGTAATTGCTGTTATGGCAGCGGTTACAATGGTAAACTTTAATGGAAGTACAGTAGTGCTTGCACTAGCAGGGCAGACGATTGTGTTTAGTCCTATTGTTTATGGTATTCTCGCAGTTATTTTGGTATGGGGTTCGATCAATGTGACCAATTGTGCAGATGGAGTGGATGGCTTGTCTGGTACGCTTGCAATTATAACACTCGCTACAATTTATGTGATTATGAATAGGGTGGAGTGTGCACCAGAATTTTCTTATAGTATATTGCTATTTATTGCTTGTATTTTGGGGTATTTGTGGTTTAATGCCACGCCGAGTAGACTGCTTATGGGGGATGCTGGTTCTCGTGCAATGGGGCTTTTTATTGCTATTGCAGTGATGAAAATGGGAAGTCCGTTTTTGTATTTTTTGGTGGCTCTCATGTTGATGCTTGATGGTGGGCTTGGTTTAGTAAAAGTTTCGCTTTTGCGGTTTTTAAAGATTAAAATTTTAACGAAGGTAAGAACTCCTTTACATGACCATGTACGAAAAAATATGGGATGGTCAAATGCACAAACAGTTTTTAAATTTGCAATTATACAAATCTTGATCTCTGCGGCAGTGGTATGGATGGTGTATTAAAGGGTTGACAGTATCGAACAAATGTATTATACTACGAATACAGAATATACGTTCGTGAAACGTATTGGTAAAACAAAAAGTAACAATTAGTAGTTTTTGACCGCAAATTTATGAAGGGAATGTAGATATATCGTTTTCATGTCAAGAAAGGAGTATGGTTAAAAATGGGGAAGAAAGAGTTTAGGATACCATCACGCGATGGTGTTCATAAGTTGCATGTAGTTTTGTGGGAGCCAGAAGGTGATATTCGGGGAGTAGTACAAATTTCGCATGGAATGACAGAGATGATAGAACGCTATGAGGATTTTGCGCTGTTTTTGAATAAAAATGGATATGTTGTGATAGGAAACGATCATTTAGGGCATGGGTTGACGGCTGGAAATGCAAGTGATCTGGGATATTTTTGTCCAGAAAAGATGGGGGCCACTGTGGTGACAGACTTGCATCGAACAACGCGGATTGCAAAGAAAAAATATCCTCATAAACCATATATTTTGTTTGGTCACAGTATGGGATCATTTATAGCAAGACGCTATATTATGACATATGGAATGGAATTAGATGGTGCAATAATTTGTGGAACAGGAACTAAGAGCCGCCTTGTGCTCTGGTCAGGAAAATGGACCGCAGCCATTATCAGGCTTGTATGTGGGGATCAGTTTCGCTCTAAGCTATTAGAAAAAGGTGCTTTTTCTTCTTATCAGAAGAAAATACTCAATCCACGTACAGAGAATGATTGGTTGACAAGAGACGAAAGTGTAGTAGATTTTTATAGGAATAATCCTTATTGCAATTTCAATTTTACAGTAAATGGTTATCGTACCTTATTTGATGTATTGTCATTTATACAAGATAAGCATCATATTAGACAAATTCCCGATTCGTTGCCATTGCTGTTTGTAGCGGGAGAAGCCGATCCAGTAGGCAATTATGGAAAAGGTGTCAAAAAAGTGTATCAATCATATCAGGCAGCAGGACTGAAAGACTTAAGTATTAAGCTTTATCCTGAAGATAGACACGAAATTTTGAATGAATTGGACAAGGATACAGTATATCAAGATATTCTAGGCTGGATTTTGGAGAAGACAAAGGTATAGAGGATATTAAGTAAGAGACAAAATTAGTAAGCTCAGCAAAAAAGGTTATCTATTGTAAAATTATTAAAAGTTTTATAGTAATGCTGTATCTTGGTAATGTTTTGCATTTCGTTGTATTTTGTGATGTGAAGTTTTTAAAGGGCTGTACTTGTACAACAGAGTGTAAATAATGCAACTGCTTTTATTTGTGATCGAGTAGTAGATAAAATCATAACTTTATATGGATAAAGAGGACATAGATATGGCAAGACAAGAGGAAATGCGCGACTCATGTGAGGATGAACGCTACATGAGAGAGGCCATAAAACAGGCAAAAAAGGCGTATTTGTTAGGAGAAGTACCAATTGGTTGTGTCATTGTATACGACAAGAAGATTATAGGGCGAGGCTATAATCGAAGAAATACAGATAAAAGTACGCTTGCGCATGCAGAGATAACCGCAATTAAAAAGGCGAGTAAAATTATAGGGGATTGGCGATTAGAAGGGTGTACGTTGTATGTGACACTCGAGCCTTGCCAAATGTGTGCAGGAGCAATTGTACAAGCACGTATTGCACGTGTTGTAATGGCATGTATGAATCCCAAGGCAGGATGTGCGGGTTCCGTGTTAAATATTTTGAATATGGATGCATTTAATCATCAAGTAGAAACGGTACAAGGAGTTCTAGAACAGGAGTGTTCTACATTGTTGAAAACTTTTTTTAAGGAACTTCGAGCTAGAAATAAAAAGACTAAGGAAATGGCAAGCAAAGGAGATCAATGCTAAATGGATGAAATCGCAGTACTGATACCATGCTTTAATGAAAGTAAGACTATCGAAAAGGTGGTGAGAGATTTTAGGAAGGCATTGCCAGAAGCGGTAATTTATGTGTATGACAACAACTCGAATGACGGAACAGATGAGATTGCAAGACGCGCAGGAGCACAGGTGCGTTATGAGTATCAACAAGGAAAAGGAAATGTTATTCGAAGAATGTTTCGCGAAGTGGATGCAAAGTGTTATGTTATGGTGGACGGAGATGATACATATCCTGCGGAGGCGGCAGTACAGCTATGTGAAGCAGTACTAGAAAGAAGTGCGGATATGGTAGTGGGGGACAGGCTATCGTCATCGTATTTTGAGGAAAATAAACGACCATTTCACAATATGGGCAATTCACTTGTGCGAAAAGCAATCAACAGCATGTTTAAAAGTGATATTCGCGATATTATGACAGGATATCGCGCATTTAGCTATCAATTTGTTAAATCTTTTCCTGTTTTGTCAAAGGGATTTGAAATTGAAACAGAGATGAGTATTCATGCTATAGATAAAAATATGCGCGTTGAGAATATAGTGATACAATACCGTGACAGACCAGAAGGAAGTGTCTCTAAACTAAACACATATTCGGATGGCATTAGAGTTCTATTGACAATTTTACGCTTATATAAGAATTATAAGCCAATGGGATTTTTTACATGGATAGCAGCATTATTGACCTTTGTGTCTACAATATTTTTGATTCCTGTGTTAAAACAATATTTTGACACAGGGTTGGTTGAACGTTTTCCAACCTTGATTGTGTGTTGTTTTGTTTATTTGTCAGCGATTCAAGCATTTTTTGCAGGAATTACACTTTCCACAATGAAGCAAAAAAATATGCAAGATTATGAATATAACTTGACCGCGCTTAATACTGAGTATAAAAAGAAGCTAAAGGAGCAGGAAGATATAAAATAAGCGGCTGGATTAATATGAATTAAACTAAAAATTTTTGATTTTCCATCCTGGCATTTAATTATAGAAGTAAAGAAAATTATGCCAGTTTTTGCAGAGTTTGTACAATGCTATCTCGTAGCAAGGAATTAATATTTTGTGCCTGTTGAATTAAAGAGGAAATTTTTTCGGGAGTGCCATTTTCTTGATAAAGTTGCGCCAACAGATAATAGGATTTACTCACGTCGGTTCCTGTGGAGATAGCAAATTCTAATACAGTGATGGCGTGTACATCTTCACCGTTTTTATGGAGCAATTCTGCAAGTTTTTGTAGGAGAGTAACTAAATTAGTGTAATGAATATCAAAATCACTTAATATATTAATATTGGCAGTACCATATGTAAGCTTGAGATCAGTGTTTGTATATCCAGTTAGATTTACAATTTTGCAGGAGGACAAGTCTCTTAAATCTGTGAGACAGTTATTGATTTCTTCGGAATTGCATGCAGGTTGCAGTTCTAGGATCTCATCAGGGATAGTGATATAATGTAACCCATCGAGCGATTTTTTGCGAGTGAAGTTTGCTCTCCTTTCACGTTCCCAAAATAAGGCATCCATTTTTGCCTCTTTTCTCTTGCTTTTTTGTAGATTGAAAAAAAGAACAATACAAAATAGTAGAGTGCTTGAAAAAATAATGAAATTCATATATAATATCCTTTCGAAAAGGGGTGAGACAACCATCATGAATATGAACAATAAAAAGAATCAGCGCATGGTTGCTGCTGTGATTGCAGTTATATTGGTACTAGTTATGATTATACCGCTTGTTGCCAGTGTTGCAGGGTACTAACAGTTTCTGAACAGTAATATTATAGTATAATTTTTCAGATGTGTAAAGTGATTATTCGTTATCCCTCAAGGGTGAAGGAGGACCTTCATTTTTGAAAGAAGGAGGATAATGTGAAATATAAAATTTCACCATCCTGATTTGTACGCCTGCTGAAGCAGGCA
>CAJUHQ010000093.1 GCA_910586095.1 uncultured Lachnospiraceae bacterium
TTATTCAAGTGCGCCAATTTATGGTTTTCCTCTACTTTCTTTCACACTAAATCTCATTTTTTCACACTAATCCCCATGCCGCCTTTGGCGGCTCAAATAGAAACGAAAACTGCTACAGGCAGTTAGAAGTACTTCTCACACTAAAATCTTTTTCGTAATAAACTTGATTACGTTTACAATATTTATTATAGTATATAGAAGAAAGCTTGGCTATTTCTTTTTGTACTTTTGTCAAAAACAAAACACAATTTAACAATAGGGGGAGAGAAATGTTACGAATTGAAAAAGTGACTGGAAAGAATGTCTGGGATCTTTTGCGCTTAAGTGTAAAAGAAGAACAAAAAAGTTTTGTTGCCAGCAATCAGACAAGTATCATTGAAGCGTATACAACAATTACAGGGGGTGGATATGCATTTCCGTTTGGCATTTATGATGATACGATAGCAGTAGGGTTTTTTATGGTTGGTTATGATACAGATGATTATTGGGAAAATCCTCCTAAGATTGCTAAAAACAACTATAATCTCTGGCGTTTGATGATTGATCGACACTATCAGCATAGAGGTTATGGTAGAAGCGCTGTGAGCAGTGCATTAGATTTTATAAAGACAATGCCCTGTGGAAAGGCAGAATATTGCTGGCTGTCTTATGAACCAGAGAACATTGTTGCCAAAGAATTGTACCATTCTTTTGGATTCTATGAAACAGGAGAAAAGGATGGAGAAGAAATAATTGCAGTATTAAAATTATAAAACAAGGGGATACTTTAGTACATTAAAGTATCCCCTTGTCACACTTCAGTATCTAGTCTATCAAATTTTTAAATATAAGTCTAGTATTTTTTATATGATTTCGTTACAATGATTTACAGTTCAATTTAATCATCCATATCGCAACCTTGCTGAGACTTAGAGATTCTCTGCGAAACAGTCTTTGCTGTGAGCAGAAACTGCCATAGGCAGCTAGAAACTCTTCTCACAGCGTGAGACTTAGAGATTCTCTGCGAAACAGCCTTTGCTGTTCTCACGCTTAATTCCCATACAATATGTGAACTATATGTGTGTTTCATATGATACATACACATTGTAAAGGCACAAATTTATATCACAAACAAAGTGATTTAGATAGTAGTGTTTATGAATGAGTAAGATTGAACTATAAGTAAGTAGCATCTGTTTAGTACAGCAACCCCAACATGCAACCCCACAAGCTTTTAGGGAAGTACATGTACAAATTCGTTCTCACTCTAATCTCTATGATAAAACTTAGTACTTCTCCGTGAAGCAGTTCTTGTTGCAAATGAAAACGGTCACAGGCAATTAGAAGTACTTTCCATGGTGCGAGACATAGAGTTTCTAACTGCCACAGGCAGTTGGAAACTCTTCTCACACTAACACCCATCTGCTCATCTTAGCAGGCACTCAAATTAAGATGGGTGAAATTATATAGTTTGAATTAAAGGAGTGGGATTGAGTAAGGAACTATACAAGTTGGTTTGGTAATTTTTATAGTTCCTAGAAAGGTAAGGTGAATTAAGTATGGCAGGACAGAATCAGAAAAAGGACAGGGAATGGAAGGAGGAGAAACGACATCTAGAGGAGTGTAAGACACTAATTAACTCAAATATTGCAGAGTATGAAAAGCAGTTTGCACAGCGGCACAGACAGACAAAAGCGCTTTTTGATGAAGTGCAAAGTGGTAATGTGGAATTGTACGATCAGATGATGGCATCAAAAAGTTTAGAGGAACATAGTTATAACCAGTTGATGAAAAATCAAGCTGCTCTTGAAAAACCATATTTTGGAAGGATTGACTACAGAAATCTTGATGAAAAATTGTTTGAGTCTGTCTATATTGGCAAGCATGGTGTACTGCGTGACAAGATTAATATTGCAGTGGTGGACTGGCGTGCACCAATTTCTACAGTATATTATGAGAATGAGTTAGGAAAAGGAACATACAGTATACCAGACAGCACGACAGATGAAAAAGATAGAGAGTACAAGATTGATTTGAGTCTGAAGCGAACGTATGATATTGAAAAAGGCACATTACAAGGATTTTATGACAGTGATGTGGCGGCTAACGATGAACTTCTAGTAAAATATTTGAGTAAAAATAGAGATGCGGTTCTCGGAGATATTATCGCTACGATACAGAAGGAACAAAACGAAATTATTAGAGAAAGTCCGTTCCACAATATTATAGTACAAGGGGTGGCAGGCAGTGGTAAAACCACTGTAGCGATGCATCGTATTTCTTATATTATGTACAATTATAAAGAACGATTTACATCAAATGAGTTTTGTATTGTTGGTGGAAGTGATATCCTAATCGATTATATTACTGGTGGACTTCCAGAGCTGGATGTGTATGACATTAAGCATATGCGTATGGATGAATTATTGACATATTTGCTCAAAAGTGAATGGAAGAAAAAGTTCAAATTAGTCGCTGTGTCACCCAAACAGGCATGGAAAAGTAAAATGCTTTTTGCTACAGAGTTAGAGGCCCATTTGCAGAGACTGCGTAATTATATTCTTAGAAACTGTGTAGTTTGTGATGATGATATTGGAATGTTGCTTTCTCAGAAAAACAATGAGAATTTTATCAAGGATAATCCTGATTTTTCTATTAATAAGCTTTTGATAACACTCGATGAACGACTTCGCGCACGTATCAAGACACAGTGTGTAGGGCGTGAGGAAATTGGCCTTTATAAAGAAAAGATAGCACAGTACAAGAATTATTTTACAAGTCATTGTTATAAGGGAACTGTGGTGAAGTTATATGTAGATTTTCTGGATGTATACGGAAAAATCTATTATATTGACACCTCTTTGGTGATAGAACGAGTACAAAATGGCATTTTTGATGTATATGATGTAGCTGCAATGTTGCTTATATATTACCGAGCTTTACAAAAGAAACCCGATGAGGAATTTGGACAAATTTTTATTGATGAGGCACAGGATTTTGGCCCAGTTGTATATTATGTATTGCGAACCGTGTTGCCACAATGCTATTTTACAATTATGGGAGATGTGTCCCAGAATGTGAACTATGAGTGTGGCATGAATGTGTGGCATGATATGAGACAAAAAATATTTTGTAATAGTACTGACCAGTTTCGCGTCCTAGCAAAAAGTTATAGAAATACTATTGAGATTTCTGAGTTTGCAGGAAAGATTTTAAGTAGTGCGTCGAGAGGTGCTTATCAGATAGAACCCGTTATTAGGCACGGGGAACCTGTACAGTTTATAGATAGCATATCAGTGGAGGAGGCTATAGGTATTTGTGCAGAAATTCTTGTAAAGATGAAAGAAAAAGGATATGAAACGATGGCAATCATATGCTTTTCTGACAGAGAACAGGAAGAAATCACCAAGCGGCTTAGCAGACAAATTGTGCTGACAGATACAAAAGACAGTGGATTTAGCAAAGGTGTAATGATTTTGACAGTACCACAAACAAAGGGGCTTGAGTTTGATTGTGTGTTGTTGTGGAAACCAGATATGAAAGGATATAAGGATAATCCAAAACTTGCAAAGTTGCTTTATGTGGCAGCTACGCGGGCGTTACATGAACTTTTTGTTATTCACTAATGCCCATGTAATGCCTGTTTTTGGCGTTTTTCGGTGTGAAAAAAGTCTGCTATGTAGACAAAGTCTGCTATGCAGACTTAGCAGAAACAGCCACAGGCAGTTAGAAGTACTTCTCACACTATATTCGTAGTTTTGAGGACTTTCATAATTGATGGCAGGCTTTACATTATAGGTAGGCTCTGTTATAATACAGATAGTAAAAGAAGAGTAAAATATGTCTTTTGCAGGTTACATAGAGATGTTTTCAATAAAATCTTTATGGATGTTTTTATAGTATTATATAGAAAATAAAACTGTAATTGAGAGGTTTTAAAGCATACCATAAATGCTAGTGCCTCTCAATTTGCGAGTAGAAAGGGGTTTCTATGAAGGTTCAGGAAAGTGTGTTTATCCAAAAAAAGAAGCCGCTGCTTGTCAAATTACTGGACAGGTTGCTAGAGTGCTATCCATATGTTTCTATTTTAGCGATGGATTCAAAGACACGCGATTTTATGGTTTCTAAAAGAAATATGAGAGTAGGAGAGAATGTACGTGGAACATCTAGAGGATTTGTTGCAAGAGTATCCGATGGAAAGTATTACACAGAGTATTCTTTTAATCAGGTGTCGGAGGAAATTTTAGATAAAATTTGCAATCGTATCAAGGAACTGGTAGAGTCATCAAACTGTGTTCTTCCTGAGGGACTCAAACAGCAAGAGTATCAAGTACCCTTAGAGGAGACGATGACTTTTACAGGTAGTACAGAGTATGAATTAGATCCTGAGGAAATGGGAGATGATGCGATTTTAGCACATCTAAATAATATAAAAGAAAAGGGATTAGCAGTCAGCGATCAAATTTTAGATTGTCAAGTAGCATGTAGTTATCAGAAGTATACAAAGTTGTTTTTATCAAAAGAAAAGACAATGGAACAGAGTGTGATGTGGATGTCAGGAGCCCTGTTTTTTAGTGCTGCGCGCGGGGAAGAGATCAAAGATTATTATATGCCATACTCTACTTTAGGTGGCGCAGAAATGCTTGCCAAGATGGAGTTGGATGTGCGAACATGTGCAGAGGTGACACTAGAGTTATTAAAGAGTGCTCCTATGATTCCAGGAGAATATGACTGTGTTTGCACGCCAGATGTCACTGGTATGATTGTTCATGAAGCGTTTGGACATGGCGTGGAGATGGATATGTTTGTGAAAAAACGTGCATTGGCGGAAGAATATATTGGAGAATATGTAGCGTCAAAGTTAGTTACTATGCATGATGGTGCGTCAGCAGCTTCGGAGGTGGCTACGTATTTCTTTGATGATGAAGGAACAATGGCACATGATACGATCGTGATTGAAGAAGGAATCTTAAAACAAGGAATCAGTGATTTGCAATCGGCACTTGTCCTACAGACACAGCCTACTGGGAATGGAAGACGAGAAAGTTTTCGCAGGAAAGCTTACACTCGCATGACAAACACATTTTTTGAAGGTGGATCAGACACAGTGGAGGAAATGATTGCGTCGATTGATTACGGATTTTTGCTGGAAAATCCGCGAAGTGGCATGGAAGACCCAAAAAACTGGGGAATTCAGTGTATGGTGAATATTGCGCGGGAAATTCGTGATGGAAAACTGACAGGAAAAGTTTTTTCTCCTATTGTGCTTACAGGGTATGTTCCAGATTTGCTCAAATCGATTTCTATGATGTCAAAAGAAGTAGTTTTGTGTGGTAGTGGTATGTGTGGAAAAGGGTATAAGGAATGGGTGAAAGTATCAGACGGTGGTCCTTATATCAAAGCGAAGATTCGACTAGGATAAATTAGGAATGAAAAATTTTTACTCTGAAGTTTGTATCTGCGGTACAATTACAAATTTAGGAAGCGTAAGAATAAAAGAAATTATATAAGGTTGGCTGAAAAGAAAAATAATTTTTGGAAAGGTGGGAGCAATTTTGATTGAACAGATTAAGGATGTGTTAGGATCTCTTGGCATTGAGTTATATTGCATTGTCGAGAGTGTGCAAGAGTCAATAGAATGTTTCTTTATCAGGAAAAAGCTGGATTTGAAGAGAGGAACGGATTTGACAGATTATTCGGTAACTGTGTTTTGTCCTTTTGAGAAAGATGGACAAAAAATGTTAGGTTCCTCCGTTTTGAATTTGCATCCAGGAATGGAAGTAGAAGAGCTTAAGGAAGTGTTACAAAAAGCATACGAAGCAGCAGCGTTAGTCTGCAATCCATACTATGAACTAAACAAAGGAACAAAAGAAGAGGCCGTGTTGGCAGATAGTACGTTTGCAGGTAAAAGTCTAGAAGAAAATACAAAGCAGATGGTGGCGGCATTGTATGAAGCAGATGTCTTTGAGGACACATTTATCAATTCGGCGGAAATATTTGCAACACATACTGTACGTCATATTGTTAATGCTTGTGCGGTAGATGTAAGTTATGAGACGTATCAGGTTTCTGGTGAATATGTAGTGCAATGTACGACTCCTCAGGATGTAGAAACATATCATACATTTTCTTATCGTGACGCGAATGTGCAGACGCTACGCAAAGAGGTAGAGGAAGCGATCACGATAACGCGAGAGCGTGCAAAGGCACAAAATCCTCCCAAAGCAGGAGATTATACAATTTTGCTATCTGGAAAACATATCAATACGCTGCTGCGTTATTATGTCGAGCGATCTAAGACAGGCATGGTGTATCAGAAGTTTTCTAATTATGAGATCGATGCTTTGGTTCAAGGACAAGAGATTCAAAAAGATGCACTTACTATGTATCTAAAAGCAAAAGAACCTTATAGTGCGGAAGGAATTCCTATGAAGGATCGTCTATTACTACAAGATGGTACTTTAAAGACGCTTCATGGTGGGATTCGGTTTGCGTCTTATCTAGGAGTAGAACCTACAGGAGAATATTCTAGTATAGAGGTGATGGCTGGGAGTCAGACAGTAGAAGAGTTAAAGGCATCACCTTATCTTTATATTGCAAGTTTCTCGGATTTTCAGATGGACGAGTTTTCGGGATATTTTGGTGGAGAAATTCGATTGGCATTTTTATATGATGGCAAGAGTGTGACGCCTGTGACGGGAGGTTCTATTAATGGCAGTATTTTGGAGGCCCAAAAGCATATGACATTCTCAAAAGAACTGTATTGTTGTGAACAATATGAAGGGCCTTATATGGTTAGAATAGAAAATGTGGCAGTTGCTGGATTGCAGGAGTAAGTATTTGAAAGTGACACAAATAAGGAAATTGGTAAACAGTTTTTTGGAATAGGAGTTAGAAAAATGGCAGAGAGCACATACCAAATGCACAAATTGAACAAACCTATAGATTGGATAGTAGAAGTGCCAGGATCAAAAAGTATGACAAATAGAGCGCTTCTGATGGCAGCACTTTCTAATGGAAGAACGCTGTTGACAGGGGTGTTGTTTAGTGATGATTCTCGCTATTTTCTCCAAGCTCTTCGGGATCTAAATTTTGAGGTCGAGATTGATGAGACGGCTAAGACGGTGGCGATAGTTGGCCAAAATGGGCAGATTCCTGTGTCTGAAAAAGAAATCTATGTGGGAAGTGCAGGCACAGCAGCACGTTTTTTGACAGCAATGCTTGCATTGGCTAAAGGTTGTTTTGTGGTCAATGCATCCGAGCAGATGAAGAAACGCCCTATGAAACCTCTTTTTGATGTGCTTATCAATATGGGAGCAGAGATTTCTTATCTTGAAAATACGGGATTTTTGCCAGTTCAGATTCATGGAATTGGCGGAAGGCTGCCTGAAGACAAAATGTGCCGCGTAGAATTAGATATTAGCAAAAGTACACAGTTTCTTAGTGCATTATTATTATGTGCGCCTATGGTCAAACAGGGACTTCAGATAGACATTACAAGTGCACGCAAGGATGGTTCTTATATACAAATTACAAGAAAAATGATGAAACAGTTTGGGGCAGAGATTCATTTTGATGGAGCGCGATACACAATAGAAAATGAAACCACTTACACAGCGCGAACTTATTCAATTGAGCCAGATGTGTCAGCGGCTTGCTATTTTTATGCAGCAGCGGCAGTGACAGGTGGAAAAGCGCTTGTTAGAGGAGTTACATGGGAGTGTATGCAAGGGGATTTGAAGTTTATTCGCTTACTTGAAAAAATGGGATGCAGTGTGCATGAGACGCCAAATGGAATAGAAGTTCAGGGAGCAGTAGATGGTAAGTTAAAAGGTATTACGATAGATATGAAGGATTTTTCGGATCAAACCATGACACTTGCCGCGATAGCACCGTATGCAGACAAGGATATACGCATAGAAAATATAGGGCATATCCGCCTTCAGGAGTCGGATCGTATCCATGCAATTGTGACAGAATTAACAAAGCTTGGCATATGTTGTGAGGAGAAAGAAGATTCTATAACGATTCATCCAGGGACTGTGCAGGCAGGTGTAGTAGAAACGTATGAGGATCACCGTATGGCTATGGCATTTGCGCTCACAGGGTTGAGAACAGATGGAATTGCGATTGCAGATCCCATGTGTTGTCGAAAAACATTTGAGAACTATTTTGAAGTGTTTGACAGTCTTTGTACAGAAAAAGAATAGTATATTTTTTATGTATTATAAAAACAACGCGGATAAAATTTAAAATCCGCGTTGTTTTAGGTTGGCCACTAACTGTACATAAAATTCACGCACATCAAATTCTAAAATATTTTCACGGTTTAAGTCAATCATATCACCATGTGATATACCACGAGGTCCATTTACAGAGAGAAGTTGATAGGAGGAACCCCACGGAAAAGAATTTGCGCATACAAGCCCGTCATTGGGGCCATCAAAAAATTTAGCTAAGTGATAAGTAAAATTAAGCGGGAAACGACCGCCAGATGCCCTGTTAAGTTTTGATCCAATACTTTGATAGAGAACACCAGGCACATCCTGAACTGTTTGATTGAACTGATTACAAAAAGACACAGTCAAGTTGTTGACTGCTGCTAAAAAATCGGGATTGGGATCACCGAGCTTTTGTAGAGCAGCGTTGTATGTTTGAGCAACTGTTTGCTGTTCCTTTTCGGGAATATTTGTCAATAGATAGTCAGCAAATTCACAACCTCTGTGTGGAGTGCTCACAGTTGTGAGAGTGGCAACATGTTGGGCGATACCAGGAATAGTCAATGCACTTCTACAATCGAGGCCACCTTTTGAATGAGCAATAATATTTACTTTGTCGCATCCTGTTTCGGCTACAATTTGCAAAATTCTAGCGGCAATTTCCTGACCACTTGTAACAACAGATGCGGCAGATTGGTGATTCCCATAAAATATAGTTGCTCCATTTGTTTCTAGAGCTTTAGGGATGCGCCCCCAATAATTAAAATAGCGAAAGTCACGAAAAAACACACCGTGTACCATTAAAATTGGATATTTCGTAGCACATATTTGTTGAGAGTGTCGTTTCTCGTCTAAGATAATCTTTTTATTTTCTAAAGTCACTTCATTTGCCACAATTTTAATCATTTCGCCGAGAACAAAAAGATGAACAATAGGAATAAGTCCACACACAATCGCTTTGATGCGGACTTTGATACCAAGTTGCTCTGATGCAAAAAAGATGCGCAACATACCATTCCAAAATACAATCGCCTCCATGATGATGACAATCAGAGTGTTTGCCACCCACAACTTTGGATTGTAAAAAATAGTGTCCACAGTCAATAGATTGGTAAAACCAAGCAGAAAAAGAAGAATAGATAATGCGGTGGAACCTAAAAATTCGATGAGTAGTGCGGTTCCCTGTGCACAAGTTTGTAAACGTTTTGTTCGTGGTAGTATAAATATAGGAAAAAGATTGATTGCGACATACAAAACTAGAAAAGGCCAAAATGTATGTAGAGTCTCTTTTATAATATAAAAATTGGATGCAGTGAATAAAACAAGAGAAAAGAGAATGTAGTTTATAATGTTTACCAATTTGGTGCTCATTGTGTGTTCCTTTCTAATTTATCCAATAGAATTTTATGCGACATTCTTTTTTATAAACGATAAGAAACTATAAGAAGTAGTACAATATAGCGAAATATAGTATAACATGAATTGATATACAATACAATAAAAAGACAATCACTTTCAATTGACTTAAAAAGTCAAATACGCAACAAAAGATATAATGAATCGATTTGATATTGACTAATATAGTTTTTGTGATACTATATTGAAACAAGAAGAATAGTATGATACTATTAAATCGACTAATAAAGTCAATTATACTGCACAGAGCAGGAGGCACGAATGAACGAAAAATTTTTTGACCTTTCGCGAGAGAAACAGGATCGTATGATTAATGGTGCATTAGAAATTTTTGCCAAGAATGGTTATAGGCATGCGAGCACAGATGATATGGTAAAAGCTGTAGGCATAAGTAAGGGATTATGGTTTCATTATTTTGGTTCTAAGGAAGGTATCTACGTATTTGTGTATGATTATTGTGCTAAGTATATGCTGCTAGAACTTTCTACAATCATTGACGAAACAAGGAAGGATTATTTTGAACGAATTCGACAGATTGCGCTTACTAAAACGCGTGTTTATAGAAATTATCCTTATTTGGAAATGTTTCTTGATAGAGCAGCACAAGAGACAGAAGAGACAGTTGCAGCACAAATAGCAGAATCACGGCAAATTTATGAAACGCGTATAGAAAACTTGTTGAGAACAACAGAGATTGAATCGGTATCAGACAAGATGAGACGAGAGCAGATCAAAAAAATACTTGATTACAGTATAAAAGGTATATTTATAGAAAGTATACAGCAAAAAATCGATTCAGAAAATGTATATAGGGAGATTCAGGCATATATTGAGTTGATGAAAGATATGACACAAAATCTCCCATGATTTTTTCTAAGAAATAAAGATGTTATTTTTTTTGCTGGTATATGGGGGCGGCAGGATAGCCGCCTTTTAATTTTTGCATACCACGTTGTATAGCATCACGCGAATTTTTCCAGTCGGCGTCTTTGTTTCTATAATCAAACTTTTCTACCATCCAACTGACATCCTCCTCAATACGTTTCAAATTTGCTTCCATAAGAGCAAAAATGGTTGTAAAAAATTCGTCATGTTGTTTTTGAGGCAATTTTTCCACGGCGCTTTGACATAAATCGCCAAAATGTACCAGACAAAATCCTTTACTTTCTTCTAATTTTTTGCGGAAAGCAGCATCTTTTTTGTACATATAGAAAAATGTGTCTAAATAGCGTGCATATGTATCTTCGTACTGTTTACAGATATAACAGGATTGACGTTCCTTATATATCCATGCAGTCATAGTGTTGTTTACCTCTGTTGTGTGTTTAAAACGATCCATAAATGAAAGCTTTGCAGGTTTAAACTTTTTGACTTCACTTGCAAAGGTATGGTTGATTTGCTGATAGTGCGTTTTGAGAATCCATGCATTTCCAAGAGTATTTCCATATTGGTACATTTTTAGAAAATGATAACGGCAAAAACCTTCCTTGTCTGTTTTATCGCGGATATCACTCTCCATATAGGACGAACCAGAGCCTAGTGTAAAGTCTAGCAAATCTTGTTCAAGTTTTTGCTCTATAAAACAGAATGGACATTCATCCTGTGCGGCAAAAGCATCATTGAGTGGAATGGTATAGAGTTGTTCTTTCATAGATTGGTGTGGCCTCCTTTGTCTATTTTTGATGTTTGTGTTAATGATTCTGTTTCCTTATTCTTGTAAAGAAGCGCAGTGTAGTACACAAACATAAAATTGCGTTGCAAATTTCGTTAGTCTATCTTTATAGTAGCATATACGGGAATTGTAAGTCAAAAAAAGATTAAGAAAAGAGTATGAAATTGTAAAAAAATATGTTACACTAATTACAGAAATAGGTTCTATTCCAAGAGATTATCAAAGTACATAAGTTCTGTTTATGAATAGTATAAGATCAGAACAATGTACTCAAATGGTTTAGGGGGAAAGAGCGAAAGGGCTGTCTTTTCACTCTCTCAAGTTTATACGTGTCACAGCACACAGAGGGGAGTAAAATATGAGTAAATTTATGGTAGCAGGATTTGTGCAGTTTGAGACAATTGTAAAGATTGATGAATTGCCAGTGCCCTATAAACAGTTTACTAGCATACCAGAAACAATCAATACAGATATAGGGGGAGCAGGTTTTAATGAGGCAATAGCTCTTAGATGGCTTGGGAATGAAGTGGATTTTATGAGTATGCTGGCAAAGGACATGTCAACGCATCAAATAGAAGCTTATCTAGAGAGAAAAGACATCGATTTGAGCACAGAGTACGTACTTGCGCTTCTTGATGGAATGCCCACTTCAGTTATCTTGTATTGTAATGGGAAAAAGCAGACATTTGAAGATGTGAAGGATATACGTCATGTAGAGTATGACCTAGAAATTTTAGAGCGTCAGATACAGGATAAGGATATGGTGCTGATGTCCAACTGTAATTTTTGTCGTCCAATTATAGGATTGGCAAAAAAATACAATAAGCCTATTGCAATCAATGTGCGTAGTATGCGTGCAGAGCGGATTGCCAATAAGGAGGATTTTTTGGCAGCAGCAGATATTTTGTATATTAGTGATGATGATTTAGATCGTGATCCATATGATTGTATAAAAGAATGTAGTCAAAAGTATGATCCAGAGATTATTATTATTGGTATTGGATCAAAAGGGGTAATACTCTATACAAGGGCAGATAAGAGTTTTATTGAATACAAGCCAGTAAAAACAAATGAGGTGGTCAATACAATCGGAGCAGGAAATGCGATGTTTTCAGCATTTGTTCACTATTATATCAAGACAGGAGACGCCAAAGAAGCTATTAAAAATGCGCTGCTATTTGTTTCATACAAGATAGGATTTATGGGAACATCAAATGGATTTATGACAGAAGAACAGATTGAGCAATGGAAACAGTTGATTTGGAATTGAGAAGAGCTTATGGAAAGTGTTAATAATTCTAAGCCTGCAATGTGACAGGCTTAGAATTATTTTTGATACATAGGCATCCAAGAGATCACTCCATATAGAGATATCTTAGAAATTCTATAGCATTATCAATGCTATTGGAGTTAATGACAAAACTTAGAACAGGTTCTTGTCCTATATAATATCCATGAGCGGTAAGCTGCGGAGCGTCTGTAATGTAGATCCCAACGGGAATGAGCGTTTCAGTCTCACCAACTTTTGCAAAATATAGTCTGTCGCCAAATGATTCTAACAAGTCAGGAGGTAATATTGTGGTGATATCGTGGAAACTTTCATTTCTTGCATAGTAATCAATAGTACTATTATCTCCAACAATAATATCAAGTTCTCCTGTTGCAATAATAGCCATTGCCTTTTGAAGAACAATATAGCTTTCATAGGTTGGCTCATCAGCCGAAAAAGTCATAGAAGTATCAATATAAGCGTCATGTTTTTTGGTGTCTAACTGGAGATGTTGTGTAAATCCATCTATCAGATCTGTGTTAGAAGATATGCCACAATTATAGAAAAATGCTCCAAATGCAGTGTCATCTGGCGCAGACAAAATGGTGTAGGCAAGATATCCAACAAAGATGGTTGCCGCTAGGATAGCAAGGCTAGCCTTTAAGTAATATTCTTTAAAATATGCGAGTTTTTCTTTGAAAGGAGCATTTTTTAGCTTAGCATTTTGTTCACGAATCTCATCGTGCAAAGAGCGATTCTGATCGCGATTTTTGTTGTATATTTCCATTATTTTATGCCTCCGTATAAAAGATGTTGTGTATATAAGTATTCCTGGCAATGCTAGGTGATTGATAAAAGACCTTTTATCAATACAATTTTATACCCTATAAATTACAAGCAAAAGCAAGATGCAAGGTAAAGTTATGATATATGTTATAGGGAAGAAAACCAACTGTCAATCAACTGTCTATTAATTTTTTCTAAACACTTATGTTGTGTGTTGATGTCATTATTATAAAATAAAAGTAAATTGTTTAGCATCTAAAATGCAAAAGACGTATTTTGGTGCATGTATAGAGTCCGTAGCAAGTGGAAAATACACAGCATCTGCGTATTCTAGTCTGTAAATTTTAGGACTTTCATAGTAAACGTACATCATACTCAGCCTGCCGTTTGGCGGGCCGCATGG
>CAJUHQ010000094.1 GCA_910586095.1 uncultured Lachnospiraceae bacterium
CTTTCTACAAGGCCTTCTGCCGTAACACCTTGATATTTCTCTACGAGTTCTTTCTCTAAAGAACCACTATTCACCCCAACGCGAATAGGAATATTATACTTTTTTGCCATCTCTACTACTGCCGCCACATTTTCATGCCCACCAATATTCCCTGGATTGATACGAATCTTATCCGCACCATTTTCCATCGCCGCTAGCGCCATCTTATAGTCAAAATGGATATCTGCCACTATGGGGATCGTTATTTCTCTCTTAATTTGTGCAAGTGCCCGCGCCGCATCCATATTGGGCACAGTACAACGAACAATATCACATCCTGCATCTTCCAAGCGTTTAATCTGTGACACTGTAGCTGCTACATCTTCTGTCTTTGTATTGGTCATTGACTGGATCAAAATCGGATTACCACCGCCAATTACTTTATTCCCAATATGAATTTCCTTTGTATTATCTCGATACATGTATCTCACTCCTCTATCTTAATACACTGTCTCCTATTTTATAAAAAACTGTAAAAATGTTCTTTCTAAAAAATTCTTATGCAAATATCCTTACAATGTCATTGTAAAGCACAAAAACCATCAAAATCATTAATGCCACAAACCCTATAAAGTGTACAAGTCCTTCCTTTTCAGGAGGTACTGGCTTACCGCGAATCACTTCTAGCAATAAAAATAGCAAACGTCCACCATCTAGGGCAGGCAATGGAAGCAGATTCATCACTCCTAAATTTACACTCAAAAGCACTGCAAAATTAATCATAGTCAATAAAACAGTAGATATCCCATATGGCTTTGCTATCTCTATAGTCTCATCTATTGTCACAGCAATTCCCACAGGCCCTGACAAATCATTCGCTGACAATCTACCTTGCACTAACATAAGCAGACTTTTCACCGTTGTTTTTAACCAGTAACGCACTTCATATGCGCTATATTTAATTAAATCCCACCCTTTACACTCAATAGACTCTCCGATTGTAAAGCCAATATAATACCGATTATCTTCCTGGCTAAACTTTGGTGTCAGAACTGTAGTATATTTTTTTCCGTCACGCTTATATTCAATCTCTATGGGTTCCCCATTGCTAAACGCTGATGCAAAAGTCACTTCGCCTTGCAGATAAATACGTTCATTACCTAACTTTGTAATGATGTCTCCCTCTTGTAATCCTGCTTCCTTAGCGGGATATCCTTCTGTCAAGGAGTTGATCGTTGGAATGACTTCTCCCGAAAAACCAACCACAATCAAGGACAGTAAAAAAGCAAGAATAATATTAAAAAAAGGCCCTGCAAATACAGTTGCAATTCGCGCCCACACATTTGCATCATTGAATGTTCCTTCTTGTTTTATAGTGTCTGCCTGTGTATTTTCTTCTTTCTTTTCATTGTTTGTAATGTCTGCCTGTGTATTTTCTTCTTTCTTTTCATTGGAATAAATATTATCCTCACCCTCAAAAATACACGCTCCGCCAATGGGTAACAGCTTAAGCACATAGCGAGTACCACCCTTTGTAAACTTTACGACGGATGGCCCCATCCCAATGGCAAATTCTAGTACTTTGATACCATTGAGCTTTGCTATCAAAAAATGCCCTAATTCATGCGAGATAACTACCACTCCGAATATAAGTACAAATACAATTATTGTTACTACCATTCCTTCAATTTTCCTCTCTTTGATTCTAATAACTTTTCGAAATCTTTCTTGAGATTACAAGTGTACCTTCATCCTATTACGATCCTAGAAGAAGGTACCCTAACAGTATTTTGTATCAATTCGCTCATATATTTCCTTCTCCGTTTGAAGAATGGCATCTACATTTGGATTTTCTATTCTTTTGTGTTCGCTCATACACCATTCTATAATTTCTGGAATTTCCAGAAAATGAATTTTTTTATGCAAAAACAAATGAACTGCTCGCTCATTTGCAGCATTTAACACAGTGGGGACACTTCCGCCCTCTGACGCTGCTTGCATAGCAAGCCGAAGCCCTGTAAATGTTTCTAAATCTGGTTTTTCAAAGGTGATACTTCCAAGTTGATAAAAATCTACTCTTTTACCTGCCATTGGTCGCCGATCAGGATAAAATAGTGCATATTGTATTGGCAATTTCATATCTGGCATCCCCAATTGCGCGATAATCCCACCATCTACATACTCCACCATCGAGTGAATAATACTCTGCGGATGTACCACTACTTCAATCCTATCTAAGTCCACTCCAAAAAGCCACTTTGCCTCCATCACTTCAAGGCCCTTATTGATAAGTGTTGCCGAATCGATAGTAATCTTATTCCCCATTGACCAATTAGGATGTTTTAATGCATCCTCAAGTTGCACATTCTCTAATTTTTGACGCGTCCATCCCCTAAAAGGGCCTCCTGATGCAGTAATCAAAAGTTTGCTAACACGATCTGCATTTTCTCCTTGCATAGACTGAAATATCGCACTATGCTCACTGTCAACAGGAAATATAGAAACGCCCATCTTCTTAGCAAGCGGCATAATAAGATGTCCTGCTGTCACCAATGTCTCTTTGTTTGCTAATGCAATATCTTTGTGTGCATTAATCGCCGCAATGGTTGGCTGAATACCAATCATTCCCACAATTGCTGTCACCAACATTTGAGATTCTTCCATCTGTGCTATACTAAGCAATCCTTCCATACCTGGAATAATCGCTACTTCCATATCTGCAAGCCGTATCTGCAATTCTTTGCAGGCTTTTTCACTTTGAAGAGATACCAAAATAGGCTTAAACTCTCGCACCTGCTTTTCAAACAAATCTATATTTGTTCCTGCTGCCATTCCCACGATTTGTAAGTCGGGATTGTCACGTACAATTTCTAATGTCTGGGTTCCAATAGATCCTGTAGAACCAAGTATCGCTATTTTTTTCACAAAGATTCTTCCTTTACTGTAAAAGTTTTTAAAACTATATTATTGTATTTTGTTGTAACTCTCATTAAACTATATTGTGACTATACTTTTACTTATACTATATTAGAATACCGCATGTCTTATTTCAAAAACAATATAATCAAAAAGTACGTAATTGGTGCTGTAAAGATCACACTATCAAACCGATCCATGATCCCGCCATGTCCTGGTATTAATTTCCCATAATCCTTAATCTCATAATTACGTTTAATTGCCGACGCCGCCAGATCACCCACTTGAGAAATCACAGAGCCCACGCCTCCTACAATAGCAAGCGGAATGATAAGTTGCTGGAGTCCTATTGTAACCTCCAAAAAGTATCCAAAAAGGCCACCGACTAGTGCTGAGCCAACAATCCCTCCAATAGATCCTTCTATAGATTTTTTGGGACTAAGCACTGGAGCCAATTTATGCTTACCTATCATAACTCCTGTCAGATATGCACATGTATCTGAAATCCAAGAATTAATAAAAATCATCCATACTAAATAAACCCCATATGTCAATTGCCTAGTCAAAAAAACAAAAGACAACATCACTGGTGCATAAACTAACGCAAAATATGCTGCCATCACTTGATTTGCTGTAAACTTTGGAAATGTAAAAACATACACAAACATTAGTAAAATCAACGAAAGAAATAAGGATATCATAATACCGACATCCATCATAGTATAATTGATTGTTGACAAATACGTTGTAGAACCTTCTCCTGAATGTGTACAATACAATTGTATATAATATCCTGTAATTGCCAATAAGCCTGCAATTTCCAATATATTTGGTTTTGTAGAATCCTTTTCTCTGACTTTGCATGCTTTAGTCAGTTCCAAATATCCAACCATTGAGATTAGATAAAGTGTCCCTGCTAAAATAAGACCTCCAGGCAATATGGATGCTAAGGCCACCACCACAAGCACCACTGCGCTAACCACTCGCTCTTTACTTATTTTACTAAAAATATTTTTTCCTAAACCATTGGAAGCCATACACTCCTCCTCCTATGCTACCAATATTTCACGATATGTGTCATTGACATGTGTTGTTAAGCTCAATGTTGTATATTGAACTTCGCATCAACCTACTCTTCCTTTACAAGTCCATATCTTCTATCTCTAGACTGATATGCCTCCACCGCTTTCATAAGCTCCTTTTTATCAAAATCTGGCCATAACACAGGTGTAAAATAAAGTTCTGCATAAGCACTTTGCCACAATAAATAATTAGATATTCTTTGCTCTCCAGATGTCCTAATCATCAAATCTGGATCGGGTAGTCCTGCTGTATCTAGTTGCTCCTCAATCTGTTCCTCTTGAATTTGATCGGGTTGTATTGTACCTGCTGCCACCTGATTAGCAAGCTTTGTAATCGCACGTCTAAGCTCATCACGCCCTCCATAATTAATGGCGATTTGAAAATGAAGTCCTGTATTGTATTTAGTAGCCTGCTCTAGCTCCTCTATACTTGCCTGTAGATCTGGTGCTAACCCTGTCTTGTCGCCCAATACTCTAACACACATATTATTTTTTTGTGCACGCTTAATACTGTTTTTCATATAATTTCTGAGCAGATTCATCAGTGTTTGTACCTCACTGTCTGCCCGCTTCCAATTCTCTGTAGAAAAAGCATAAATTGTGAGATATTGAATACCTATATTATAAGCATCCTCACAAATTGCCTCCACTGTCTTGGCTCCCTGTACATGCCCTGCTGTGCGTGGAAGTCCTTTTGCCTTTGCCCAACGGCCGTTTCCATCAAGAATGATTGCCACATGTTTTGGTATATTCATTGTTGCATCTCCTTCTATTATCCATTTTATGTTATGAATGGTTTGTGATGCATAAAAGGAGGGCACTATAACGCCCCCCTATTTTATCATCTAAGTACTAATTATACAGGAATTTTTATGCCAACTGGTTATTTTCACAAATCAAAGCAATAATTCCCGCAAACACTATACATATAATTTTAAAGCCTATACAGTAAGAATTTCCTTTGACTTCTCTTCTATTGCTTTGTCAACATCCTTGATATATTTATCTGTAAGCTTTTGTACAGCGTCCTCCAAATCTTTGATTTCATCCTCAGACACTTCTGTTTTTGCAAGTTTCTTAAAGGAATCATTTGCATCACGCCTAATATTGCGAATTGCAACTTTACAGTCCTCTCCCTTTTTCTTTACATCTTTCACAAGGCTTTTTCTGCGCTCCTCTGTAAGCTCAGGGAACACCAATCGAATAACATTTCCATCATTACTCGGAGTAATTCCAATATCAGATGCCATAATTGCCTTCTCGATCTCCTTGATGAGACTTTTCTCCCACGGAGTAATCTGTATCATTCTAGCCTCTGGAACCGTAATATTGCCCACCTGTTGAATCGGAGTGGGCGCTCCATAATAATTTACCTTTAGTTTATCAAGCAAATGTGGATTTGCACGTCCTGCACGCAATGTTTGATAATCTGATAAAAGAAACTCAATCGCTTTTTTCATTTTATCATCATATGTTTTTACTCTCTCATCCATCCCTTATGTCCTCCTAAATCTATTCATGTTCATAATCTTATCTACACTTTGCAATCACTATCATACTACTATATTCATTATACAGTTATGATTGTACCATTTGATTTACCCTTTACAGCATTGATAATGCTGTTTTCTTCATTTAAACCAAATATAGTCATAGGCATTTTGTTTTCCATACAGAGTGCTGCCGCTGCTAAATCCATAACTCCAAGTTGATGGCTGACAACTTCCTGAATAGGGATTGTATCATATTTTTTTGCATTATTGTTGAGTTTGGGATCAGAATCATACACTCCATCAACCGCGCGCGCTGATAAAATCATATCTGCCTCAATCTCTATTGCCTTTAATACCGTTCCCATATCAGTAGAAAAATAAGGGTGCCCAATACCTCCTGCAAAAAACACTACCTTTTCTGCATTTAATGCGTTCAATGCTTTATCTTTTGAAAAAAGTTCCGTAAATGCTGCACATTGAAAGGGAGTAAATATGTCCGTTCCCATACCAATAGATCGAAAAATTTCTGACACATAAATACAGTTCATGACAGTGGCAAGCATCCCTATCTGATCCGCCTTTGTGCGATCAATCGTTTCGCTTGTTCTACCACGCCAAAAGTTTCCTCCACCGATTACGATTCCCACTTGTACACCGCTATCCACAATCTCTTTGACCTGTTTTGCGACTGCGGTAACTGTAGGCTCATCAAACCCTGTTTTCTTATCCCCTGCAAGGGCTTCCCCACTCAATTTTAACAATACTCTTTTCACAATCTAATCCCCCATGCTGCCAATTTCAAGTCCAAACATTTAGAAACTCTTTAGCTGCGTCTTTTGCGGCCTTAGAGTTTCTTAATGTTTTTATTTCCTGTTCTTCTTAACTTCATTGAAGAAGGATGCTGGACTAATATCTGCATAGCACTGTGAACACATGCCTTCAATTACTGCACCATTATTGATCTGTACAGATTTTGACTTAATATTTCCCATCACAATAGCAGAAGTGTCAAGAATCACAGGACCATGTACATCAATATCACCTTTTACAGCTCCTGCAACCACTGCGCTTGTAGCAAAAATATTGCCAATGACCACTGAACTTTGTCCAATCTTTACACTGCCCTTACTCTTGATCTCACCATTAATTTGCGCAGATTCTGCATAGATCTCTGCTGCTGAAGAGTTTCCTGTAATACTACCTGTAACATTGAGTTTACCGAGAATATCAATATTACCTGTAATATTACCAATCAGGTCCATGTTTCCACTGCTTGTCACATCACCTGTAATACTCATGCCTGCTGTAATCACTGCTGTGTCTGTCGAAACTGCCATCTCTGTCTCAACAGAACCATCCATTTCCTCATCCGCAGTTGCTGCATCCATATACATAGGCTCCTGGGTGTTTTGTTCTACCTCATTTAGTAGTAATTCCATCTCTGCATCTGTCTCACTCAATTGATTTTCTTCTACGGGCATCTCTAGTCCCTCTTCTATTTCTATATCAGGTGTCATAACAACTCCCTCCTCCATTTCATTTGTCTCAACTTCTTGTTCTGCTACACTCTCACCTATGGACAACTCTATTCCACTATCTTGTACAGTTTCATTTTGCAATGTCATTGTAGGACCATCACCGAGAGCCTCCACTTCTTTTTCTAACATTGCCTCAAGGTCCGCAAAATCTGTATCTGTTGTACTGCCAAACAAGTCTTCTGATGCCGTTTCGCCATCATCCAAATTGAGTTCTGATATAGTGTCATCAACACCCAATTCATTTACAGTCTGTGACAAATCTTGCTTTAAATCCTGAAAAAATCCCATTGTAAATTATCCTCCAATTTTGTATTGTGTATTGCTCTGAAAGCCAAAGCTTTGATTAACTCCTAAATACAGAACTTTTATTTGTTATTCTGCATTGTAGCTAAAGATGCTTCTGGGCCTTTTTGCCTTGTACTTATGCAACCACCATGCCTGACTAGCGATGGATATTTATTATTGTAAATGTTGTATTTTTACAGTATCCTCCGAGATTGGCAGAAGAACTGCATTATCTGATTCTAGAATTTTCTCTATAATAATTGGCAATGCCTCTACTGTTGAATCTTTGCTTGCCGCATCATGAAACAAAACCACAGCAGTATCAAATCGATTGATATTACTTAAAACATTATTCGCTATTTGATTGGCATCGAGATATGTTCCTGAAGCATCGCCACTCGATATATTCCAATCAAAATAAGCGATGTTCTTTTCATTCAGATATGCAATCAGCTCTCGCATACTCACTCTACTTACTTTGTTGCTACTTCCTCCTGGGAAACGAACAATAGTACAGTCTTCTCCAGTCAACTCATACAAAAAGTCATGCAACTGATTCAAATCATATTCATATGCTTCCACAGACGCATAAATTTCCTTGTACCTATGACTAAATGAATGCATTGCAAGTGTATGCCCCTCATTTACAATTCGTCGATATTGGTCTGCATAATTTTCCTTCCCAACTACAAAGAATGTCGCCTTCACTCCATAAGAAGCAAGAATATCTAGTATCCGATCTGTATTGGAACTTGGACCATCATCAAAAGTCAAATACACTCTTCTAATACCATCGTTTACTGTATTACTTTGGTCTTGTATCAAATCTTGATCTAACACAACTGCTTCAGCCAGATCTACAACCTCCGAAACATCCGTTACAGAACTCTCCTCAACAGGTGTTTCGTCAGGCACTGCCACAGATGCCTGAACTGACAGAAGCTCATGTATCTCCTGACGCCAACTTTGCATATTGTTCTCAAGGCCATCTACTTTTTTGTAAAGCATTATTACCATCACAAACATTGCAATACTAAGAACTATCATTATTACCATCACAAACATGGAAATGGTAGTCGTGCGCAAACTCCATCTTTTTGAATTTTCAACATCTATATCAAATATTTCTTCATCATTCTGATAATATTCTGTATGGTCCTGCCTCCGCGACATCTGTTATCCTTCCAGTTCTATGATAGTGTCAATAAAAATCTTTTATTTCCCAAATCGATTATATCACACATTGCCCTCTTTAGAAAAGCTCTTTTTTAAAGTTCATCAATATTCCATAATGGTTTTGTCCAAATGCTTGTATTTCTATTCCAGTTCTTCTCTGTATTGTGCTCTCTCTCCACCAATATACTTCGCTCTTGTTCTGGCACAAACAATGTGAGCGCTGCCAATCACAGGATGTTGAATTCGGACAGGAACTGCCACCGGCTTTAAATGCATACCAATCAACGTGTCCCCAATATCAATACCCGCATGCGCCTGAATCTGCTCTACAGCAACTGGATTTTCCATATGCTTCCACGCTGCTGTAGAGAAAGAACCTCCTGCCTTTAATTGTGGCATCACATTGACCTCTTCATACCCAAATCGTTTTGCGACTGAATCTTCCATAATCAAAGCTCTATTAAGATGTTCACAACATTGTGTTGCTACTGATATTCCTGCCTTTTTGAATGTTTCATACATTGCCACAAACACTACTTCACCCAATTCTTCATTGGAGTAAGAACCAATATCATATGCTGCTATCTCACTTGTCGAACAACCAATCACTACTAGATTTCCCACTTTTAACTTGGCTTGTTCCAAAAACTCTTCAACTACTCTCTTTGCATCCTCAATTTCTTGCTCGTACATAGATAACTCCTCTTTTCTTTTTATTTTCCCACTAGCTTTTTCATAATGGGTATTTTCTCCAACAACATCACTATCAATATCGACCCTATAACAACTATCACGGTTTCCACTCCATTGACTATATAGGATTGTTTATCTATAAATGGTACTCTCTGTACACCAAAAATTAACAAATACCCTGATACTATATATATTCCCATGCTATAGGAGCCGATCTTAGCTAGCCAATGAAAAGAAGGCGTAAATGCTTTATTTGGGCTTATCCTCTTTGTACAGTCCAGTATATACTGCCACATCACAATAAAGAAAATACTTCCTACCAGTCCAATACTTTCTCTATAAAAATCAATCCACAATTGTCTTGCTATATTTTTTCCAATTAACTTATATCCTGAAATATGAATCAAAAACTCCTTATCAAAAAATGCAAACATCAATGCAAATATAGCTCCTGTGGCTATCACCATCCAAAATTGTACCGCCACTTTTGTTTCTTGTTTTTTATGTTCCCAGAATCCATGTATATAATATGCACCAACAAAATAAGGTAACATATATTTATAATTTCCAAGTCCAAGTCCGTCTGGGATCACAAACATCACAAGAAACCCAATTCCGTAGAGGATTATGCGATCCTTCAAAAAATAATGCATGATATACACTACTAAAAAGCACCACCAGACAGCCCATAGAAACCATAAATTGATAAGCGCATTGTGAAAATAAACAAAGATAAACGCTTCTGGTTGTGGAGCTCTATTAATTTGATTGATTATCAAAATTCTTATATAATCTATTGCTGTCCACGCAAAAATTGGAACCAACAAGGAAATAGCTCTTCTTTTAAGCAATCCTCTTCTTTCTTTTTTCCCAACTGCTTTTTGTATACTTGACCAATTTAGATATCCACTTACTATCATAAAAAGCGGCATTGAAAAACTGCATACAAACTGATACAGCCTATCATCAAAATAGAGGCTATTGTCTCTGTATAGTTTACCACTTCCCTCTTGGATACAATGCGCTAATACCACAAATATAATCGCAACTCCCTTTATAATATCAGGAAGTAACTGTCGTTCGTCCTTTTTACTCAATTTCTCCTGTTCCTCCTATATAATATTGTGCTTGGGTATTCTTATTTTTTACTGTCAAATTTTTGCTAGCTTGTACATAAAATCATTTTTTTGTTTTATCAGAAGCAATTATAGCATCCGTGTCTAACTCACATATATTTTGATATATTATCAGACTTATATCTGGTAAAACTCGGCAAAATATTTTTATATGTTACTAAAACAATCTCACAAACATGGACATAACAGCGACCATGTTGAAGTTTAAAAATTAATGCTATCAGATAAATAGAAAAAATTTTATATTCTATGATAAAAAATATTTATCAAAAAACAACATTAACTTTCATGTCACGGTTCTACCGCGACTCAAATCATGAGCGTGAAAAAAGTCTGCTATGCAGACTTAGTACTTCTGCGTGAAGCAGCCTTTGCTGCAAACGAAAACTGCCACAGGCAGTTAGAAGTACTTCTCACACTAACTCCCATCTGCCTGCTTTTGCAGGCATTTAAATCAAGATGGGTGAAATTTTATATTTCACTAGTTATTAGCATATAGTCTTACTGAATAAACTTAACATACTCCGCAATATTTTTCAATTCCATCTCCTTATACAATTACAAAATTCTTGCAAATTTGTACGAATGTATTATGTATTGTGTACTGCATACTCTATACTATGTACACAATAATCACCAAAACAGAGGAAATACATTTTCTGTCAAACATTTATTTTGAATAAATTGAACAATTATAAGCAAATCATATTTTTAAACATCTTCTTTTAATTTCATTACACATATAAATAAATTGAAAAATCCGAGATTTTTTATCGATAAATCTCTTTCCCACTGTGAGCAAAACTCCACCATACAAACTTGGATTGCAAGGATATGGCAATCCAAATGACCAAGAGAAAAACTAGTACTTTCTAATTTTAATTTAACCTCCATATCGCAGCAAAGCTACAACTCAAATCATGAGTGTGAAAAAAGTCTGCTATGCAGACTTTTTTCACGCTAACTCCCATCTGCCCGCCTTAGCGGACACTCGAATCAGGATGAAAAACGCCTGTTTTTGGCGTTTTTCGGTGTGAGACATAGAATTTCTCTGCGAAACAGCCTTTGCTGTGAGCAGTTAGAAATTCTTCTCACACTAATTACATTTGACAAATAAGCATAATGAAGGTATTATTATAATAGTGTTTCTAACAAGAACTACTATTATATATGCACAGATACTTCGCTTATGTGTAAAGAAAGAAAATCTTTCTTACTCAACTTTATATATTATAAAAGGAGGCTTTTTTTATGCCAAAACTCAACGAAAATTATTTGAACCTAACAGAAAATTATCTTTTTTCAGAAATTGCCCACCGAGTCAATACTTACACAAAAGCAAATCCCGATAAAAAAGTAATACGTCTTGGTATTGGTGATGTCACACTCCCTCTTGGTTCTGAAGTAATCACACAACTCCATGAAGGAGTAAATGATCTTGCTAGTGTTCAGACCTTTAAGGGGTATGGCCCAGAACAAGGCTATGCATTTCTTAGAGAAGCCATTACAAACTACTATCAAAAAAATGGTATTTCCATTTGTGCAGACGAAGTATTTATATCAGACGGAGCCAAAAGTGATACGGGCAATATCACAGATTTATTTGATAAGGACAATATCGTTTTGATACCTGATCCTGTCTATCCTGTATATGTAGATACCAATATGATGGATGCTAGAAAAATTATATATATGGATGCCACAGTAGAAAATCATTTTCTACCTATGCCCGATCCTTATATACATGCAGATTTGATTTATCTTTGTTCTCCCAACAATCCTACTGGTGCCGCTTATACTTGTGAACAGTTAAAAGAATGGGTGTCCTATGCTCTAGAAAATCATGCAATCATTCTTTACGATTCTGCCTATGAATGTTTTATTACAGATAAAACACTCCCACGAAGTATTTTTGCTATTGAACAAGCTAAAAAATGTGCAATCGAATTTTGCTCTCTGTCTAAAACAGCCGGTTTTACAGGTACACGATGCGGATATACAATTGTACCAAAAGAATTGAACTTTCCATCTTCTGACGGAAGAAACCTATCTTTAAATACTATGTGGAAACGTCGTCAAACAACTAAGTTCAATGGTGTCTCCTATATCATACAAAGAGGCGCTGCCGCTGTATTTTCTGCTAAAGGATTGGCACAATGCGAAGAAAATATTAAATATTATCAGGAAAATGCAAAAATGATTTCTATTGAATTAGAGAAAAAAGGATTTCGCTATTTTGGTGGTGTGAACTCTCCATATATCTGGTTTGAATGTCCAAATCAGATGGATTCGTGGGACTTTTTTGACTATTTACTCAACAATGCTCAGATTGTTGGTACTCCTGGCGCAGGCTTTGGAAAAAACGGACAGCGATTTTTCCGTCTGACCTCCTTTAATACTCATGAAAATACAATAGAAGCGATGAAACGTATGGACAATCTATTTTGATTGCACTACTCTGCAAATGTATAGTTAATTACATTATGAAACTTAGTACTTCTCCGTGAAGCAGCCCTTACTGCAAACGGTTAGAAGTACTTTGAACTTTCTATTTCAATCACTTGCCAAAAAGTCCCTGATAGTTTTATCTATCAGGGACTTTTATAAGACTCTATTTTACTTTGCGGGACGCATCCTGCTTATATTTACAACAAATATTTGTAATGGCCGGACTGACGTACTCTAAAATTATATAAAATAAATCTTACTTTTATAACGCACACCTCAGTTATGCAAGGGTAACGTTTGCAGCTCTAAGTTTTGAGCTGTTCTTTGGATCTTGCTCAATATCGAAAGTAACCTTCTGGCCTTCCTCAAGGGTCTTGTATCCGTCTGATACAATAGCTGAGAAATGTACAAATACATCTTCTCCTGTGCTTTCATTTGTGATAAAACCATAGCCCTTCTGAGCATTAAACCATTTAACTGTTCCGTTGTTCATCTCTAGAACCTCCATTAAAAATATTTGTGTATCCATCCTCTTACCTAAAAAAGCTAACCTGTTTGCAATTCAAATGGAAATTTGCAGAACAAGTCAGCTCCTAGTTCTAATTGAATACGTTAAAAGTCTATCATTTTTGAATGATAAAGTCAAGGCTAATTATGTAAATAATTTGAAAAGTTATCCTTTTAACTTTTATAGAAAATAACTACATAAATAACTACTCATAAAAATATAACAATTTGCAAAGAAAAATGCCTTGCTTATTTACAAGGCATAAAAATAGCGAAGGGGGGATTTGAACCCTCGACACTACGGGTATGAACCGTATGCTCTAGCCAACTGAGCTACTTCGCCATCTACTAATCAAAATTTATTCCCTCAAAACCGAACACAGAACTAAATCAATCTTTTCTAATATATTGTAAGAAATAATTATTTTACTTACCTATCAGGATAAGCAATCGGCCTATTAGTGACATTCAGCTCAATACATTACTGC